>NZ_CP041656.2:6000000-6331250 GCF_007290395.2 Bradyrhizobium cosmicum
GGCGTGCTCTACCAGAACGACGATCTCGGCAAGGATTATCTGAAGGCGCTGGAGGAAGGGCTCGGCAGCGGCGAGGCGATCGTCGTGCGCGCGGCCTACGAGACCTCGGCGCCGACGGTCGACACCCAGATCCTGCAACTGAAGACCGCGGGCGCCGATGTGGTGCTGGTGGCGGCGACGCCGAAATTCGCGGCGCAAGCGATCCGCAAGATCGGCGAGATCGGCTGGAAGCCCACGACCATCATCTCCAACGTCTCGGCCTCGATCAGCGGCGTGCTGGAGCCGGCCGGCAAGGACAATTCCACCGGCGTCATCTCCAGCCAGTATCTGAAGGACGCGACCGACCCGGCCAACAAGGACGATGCCGGATACAAGGAATGGCTGGCGTTCATGGACAAGTACATGCCGGACGCCAACAAGAACGACTGGCTGAACGTCTATGGCTACACCATCGCGCAGACGCTGGTCACGGTGCTGAAGGCCTCCGGCAACGACCTCACCCGCGCCAATGTGATCAAGCAGGCGACGACGCTCAAGGACGTCAAGCTGCCGATGCTGATCAACGGCACCGCGGTGAACAACTCGCCCGAGCACTATACGCCGATGACGAGCCTTCAGCTGATTCGTTTCGACGGCACGCGCTGGGTGCCGTTCGGCGATCTCCTGAAGAACTGAACCGATGCGGCAGGTCAAGATCGGCAGCATGCGGATCGATCTCGTCAGCGAGATCGCTTCGCTTGCGTTCGACAAGAGCTGGCTGTTCGCCAACGTCACTGACGCCGTGATCGCGGAGAACCGCAGCTGGCTCGACCACCGCTATATCGAGCCGGAGACCGGGCGCTTCATCCTCAGCCACCACTCCTATCTCGTTCGCACGCCGCGCTGTACCGCCATCGTCGACACCTGCTGCGGCAACCACAAGCCAAGGCCGCGCGTGCCGGCGTGGAATGACCTCAACCAGCCTTATCTCGAAAACATGCGGGCGCTGGGCGTCACGCCCGAACAGGTCGACTTCGTGATGTGCACGCATCTGCACGTCGACCACGTCGGCTGGAACACGCGGCTCCTCGACGGCCGCTGGGTGCCGACCTTTCTCAATGCGCGCTATCTGATGGGCCGCGAGGAGTACCGCACCTTCGAGGCCATGCACAACGCTGCGCCGAAGACCCCAGTGAACCACGGCTCGTTCGAGGATTCGGTGCTGCCGGTGGTCGCGGCGGGCCTCGCCGAGCTTGTCGAGACCGACCATCGCCTGTTCGATGATCGCGACGCGGCCCTGCGCTTCGCGCCGGCGCCTGGCCACACCGCCGGCAACATGCAGATCCATCTCAACGGCGGGCACGACCACGCGGTGATGTCCGGCGACGTCATCCACCATCCGATCCAGTGCGCCGCGCCCTGGCTGTCGAATGCCGCCGACGTCGATCCCGCCGCGGCGCTCGCGACCCGGATGGCGCTGCTGGAAGAGCTCGCGGATACACCGAGCTATCTGCTCACCGGCCATTTTCCGGCACCGACCGCAGGCCGCGTTGTCAGGCACGGCGAGGCCTACCGATTTCGTTTCGAAGATTAGGGAATGCCATCATGATGCTGCGCACGGTCACGCTTTCGTTTCTCGCATTGCTGTCGGCGACCTTGCCGTCGCGCGCCGAAGATCCCGCCGCCTATCCCACGCATAAAATCCGCATGCTTCTGCCCTACGCGGCCGGCGGCGGCGGCGACGTGGTCGGCCGGCTGCTCGCGGACAAGATGGGCAAGACGCTCGGGCAGAGCATCTATATCGAGAACCACACGGGAGCTGCCGGCACGCTCGGCACGCAGATGGTCGCGACCTCGCCGAACGACGGCTACACCATCACCGTCGGCGGCATGACCACGCATGTGCTGGCTCCCGCGATCTATCCGAAGCTGCCCTACGATTCGATCAAGGATTTTACGACGCTCGGGCGCGTCGGTGTCTCCGCGATCATGCTGGTGGCAACCAAGGATTTCGCCGCCAATGACATCAAGGATTTGATTGCGCTCGCCAAGAAGGGCCAACCGATCCAGTACGGCAGCTGGGGCATCGGCTCGACCGGGCAGTTCTGTGCGGAAATCCTGATGCAGCAGACCGGCATCAAGATGGAACACGTGCCGTTCAACGGCATCGCCAAGCTCGCCGGCGACCTGCTCGGCGGCCACATCTCGCTGGCGACGCTCGACGTGGCGACCGCGACGCCGCTGGTGAAGGACGGCTCGATCAAGGCGCTGGCCGCCTGCGGCGAGCGCTCACCGAGCCTGCCGGATGTCGCCAGCTACAAGGAACAGGGCGTGTCGTTCGACCGCAGCCTGTCCTGGGCGATGTATGCGCCGGCTGGCCTCGCTCCGCCGATCGCACAGAAATTGCAGGCGGCACTGAAGGACGCGCTCGGCGATGCCGTGGTGAAAGACAAGCTGCTGGCGCTCGGCATCACGCCGCAATTCGTGCCGGGTGACGAGCAGCGCGACATCAACGCCCGCGACATCGCGGCCTGGAAGCAGGTTGCCAAGGACGCAGGCATCGAGGTCAAGTGAACAAGGTGAAAACAGGAGCGCGGGCATGAGCCGCATCTTCGGCGTGGTACGCCAGAATGGATATGTGGTGCGGGACATCCACGCCGCGATGAAGCATTGGATCGAAACCATGGGCGTCGGCCCGTGGTACTACATGGACCGCGTCAAAACCGACTGGTTCCGCCATCGCGGCCAGGAATCCGCCGTCGAGATGAGCATCGCGCTGGCGAACTCGGGCGATCTCCAGATCGAGCTGATCCAGCAGCGCAACGACGCGCCCTCGCTGTACAGGGAATTCCTCGACGCCGGGCACGAAGGCCTCCAGCATATGTCCTACTGGAGTCACGACTACCAGGCGCTTTACGACAAGGCACTGGGGCTCGGCTACAGGATCGGCCATGAGGGCCAGATCGGCGGCGACAAGGGGCGCTTTGCCTATTTCGACACGCAGGCGCATCCGGGAACCGTCATCGAGATATCCGACATCAGCGGCACCAAGGGCCCGTTCTTCGAAAAAGTCAGGCAGGCGGCTTTGAGCTGGGACGGCACGCGGCCGATCCGCGAGGTCGTCGCGAAGTCGTAGGACGGATCACCTCTGCACGCTGGACAGCGATCCATGCTAGCGTGAGCCTCGTGTCTGAACCTTCAGCGAGGCCATCATGTCCAGCACTGACAAGGTTTTTGCAGGTTCCATCCCAAAGCTTTACGACGAGTATCTGGTCCCGATGATCTTCGCCGTTTATGCGGACGACATCGCAAGGCGCGTCGCCGCGCTCTCGCCGTCGGCGCTGCTCGAGATCGCCGCGGGCACCGGTGCAGTGACCCGCGCCGTGGCGGCGGCGCTGCCGGGCGGCATCCGCTATGTCGCGACCGACCTCAACGAGCCGATGCTCGCGATCGCAGCCCAACGTCAGGCGGACGACGACCGCATCACCTGGCGCCAGGCGGATGGCATGGCCCTGCCCTTCGGCGACGCCGAGTTCGACGTGGTGTGCTGCCAGTTCGGCGCGATGTTCTTTCCGGACCGCGTCAAGGCCTATGGCGAGGTGAAGCGCGTCCTGAAGCCGGGCGGCACGTTCGTGTTCAACGTCTGGGACCGGATCGAGGACAATGTGCTGACGCACGAGGCGACCATGGCGCTCGGCACGATGTTTCCCGACGATCCGCCGCGTTTCATGATCCGGACACCGCACGGCTATTACGACGGGGACGTCATCAGATCCGACCTCGAACGTGCCGGCTTCCGTGACATCGCGATCGAAACGCGATCCGACATCAGCCACGCGCCGTCGGCCGAATATGTCGCGATCGCTCTCTGCCAGGGCACACCGTTGCGCAACGAGATCGAGGCAAGGGATGCCAGCAAGCTGCAGGCTGCAACCGACATCGTTGCCGAGGCGATCCGGACACGCCATGGGTCCGGACCGGTCGAAGGCAAGATTCAGGCTGTGGTGATCGAGGCACGGTAGAAGTCGCGAGGAGCTTCAGCTCCCGCGCAACTTACCAGAAGCTCCGCTGCATCGGCTGCGCCGGCTGGTAATACTGATACTGGCCGCGGCGTCGCGGATTGACCGGCTGCGGGTTCGGGTCGCGCTGCTGGAAGAAGAAGCCGAAACCGTTGCCGCCATTGCCCCAGCCGTCGTCGCTCGCCATTTCCATCGGCGGCGGCGCGGTCGGCTTGCGGGTGATGAAGCCACCCTGCGGTTGATTGCTCAGCACCGCCACGAACTCGGTGCGGTAGTTGGTTTCGGCGCTCAACGGCTCGTCCGAGATGACGATCGACGAGCGCGGCAACGCGGTCGGGCCGATGCGATCCCACACGTCCTGCGGGATAGTGATGCGATCGAGCGCATCCTTGGCGTCATCGCCGTTCTCGATCGTGACCACGCTCCAGCGCAGGCCGGTATCGTTCTTCGCCATCGCGGTGAAGATATGCGTGCCGAGCGGCTGGTCGGGATTGCGGATGGTGACGGGAACCTCGATGCTGGTGTCGAACACCTCGCCGCCGCCGTCCGGCGCCGGCTTGTGCGTGTTCCGCCGCACGTAGAGCTTCTGCGTCGCGCGGCTGATATAGACCGAGACCGGCTCGAGCGCGAGCTTGGCGTCGGTCGCAGCCGTCACGGCCTCGGCCTTCCGGGTCGCCGCGACCTTGGCGGCTTCCTTCGTCGCCGCCACGGCGTCGCGCTTCGGCTGCGCAGCGGCCTTGGCGGCATCGAGCGCCGACGCAGCGTCGGCAGCCTTGGTGGCGACCTTCTGCTTCAGCTCCTCGGCCTGCGCACGCGCCTGATCGGTCTTGGCGGCAGCGATCTTCTTGTCGGCGAAGGCGAGCTCGGAATCGGCCTTGGCCTTCTGCTGTTCCAGCTTGCGCAGGGATGCAGGAAGCGACGCCGCCTCCTTCACGGCCGCTGCCGCAGCCTTCTTGGCCTCGGCGGCAGCCTGGGTCGCCTCCTCGGCTTCAGCGGAGAGCTTGTCGGCCCGGCCCGGCACGGCCGCGATGGCCTCCCGCTTCGGCACGAAAAGCGAGGGATGGGTGAAATCGATCGGAGCCGCATCATTCGGCGAGATGATCACGCGCATCCCGATGTTGGTCTTGTCGAACAGGCCCTCGGCGAAGTTGAAGGGCATGCGCACGCAGCCGTGCGAGGCGGCATAGCCGGGCAGCGGGCCGCCATGCAGCGCGATGCCGTTCCAGGTGATGCGCTGCATGTTCGGCATCCAGGCATCGTCATACATGGTCGAACGGTGGTCCTTGTCCTTCTCGACGATGGCGAAGACGCCAGCCGGCGTCTCGCGCCCCGTGGTGCCGGTCGACACCGGGGCGCGCAGGATCCAGCCGTCGGCGTCGTAGAAGGTGACCTGCTGGCTCTTGATCGACACGATCGCCATGATCGGCTCGCCGGCTTCGCGCGGCGCCACCGCCTCGGCCGGCTGGCGCGCCTGCTTGGCCGCCTCGGCACTGCCGGTCAGCGCCGTCAGGGCGGCGACCGTTATGAGCGCCACGAGTCCGGAAGGCCGCCAACGCCGCATCGCCGGGGTGGATTGCGCCGTCGTCATCAGGTCTTTCATGCCATACCCCGGTCCGATACCAGTCCGCGCCAATCTCGTCAGATTGCGATCTTTGGATTAAGAAATCGCAGCCACCTTGCGTTCCGTATCCGGCAAGATTCGGACCTGTCAGGCGGCAAATCTCTCATATACGAGGGCTCGCACAGGCGGAAGGTGGCGTGAGGCCGAGGCTGGCCCGAGGCTGGTCACGAATCGCTGCGGCACAATGTCCGCTGGTACAATGAACGGCGTGTCAGGCCCGTGCTTTGGGCAGCGCGATGTGACGGCCATCACAGAGAATTGTGTGACCGGTTCCTGAACAGCTTACGACGCGACGCCGACCGCCTTGCTGTCGATCGCTGCTTGGATTTCCGCATCGCTCAAGCCGGCCTCCCGCAGCACCTCGCGCGAATGCTCGCCGAGGCGCGGCGCCATGCGATGGAGGCCGGCCGGGCTTTCCGAGAATTTCGTCGCGGGGCGCGCCTGCCTGATCCGGCCTTCGGTGGGATGATCGATATCCGCAAACAGACCGACGGCGGCGAGATGCGGCTGCTCGCCGATCTCGGTGAGCTTGGCGAATGCCGTGTGCGGGACGTCCAGCCGCAGCAGCAATTCCTCCCATTCCGCGGTGGTGCGGGTCGGCCCGATCTCGCTCATGCGGTCGTAGATCTTGTCGATGTTCTGCGAGCGCAGCACGGGATCGCGCACGCCGAGTTCGTCGCTCAATTCGGGGCGGCCAACGGCCTCGAAGAAGGCGCACCAATTGTCGCCCGAATAGGGCAGCATGGTCAGCCAGCCATCCTTGGTCTTGACCGGGCGCCGGTTCTTCATCCGCTTATAGCCGGTCGGGCCGATCGGCGGATCGAACGCGTGCCCGCCCAGCATCTCGATGCTGTTGAAGCCGGCGATGGTTTCCAGCATCGGCACTTCGACCATCTGGCCCTGCCCGGTGCGCTCGCGCCGGAACAAGGCGGCAGAGACCGCGCCGACCATCGCCATCGCACAGATCTTGTCGCCGATCAGGCTCGGGACGAACGCCGGTTCCTCGTCCGATCCGATCGACGACGCGATACCCGAGGCGGCCTGGATGATCTCGTCGAAGGCGGGACGCGAGGCCCACGGGCCGTCCTGGCCGAAGCCGGTCGCCGCGGCGTAGACCAGCCGCGGATTGAGCTTCGCGCAGGCCTCATAACCGAAACCGAGGCGCGCCATCGCGGCCGGCCGGACATTGGTGACGAGGGCATCGACCGTCGGAATCAGCCTCGCCAGCGCCGCCTTGCCGTCCGGATGCTTGAGATCGAGCGCGAGGCTGCGCTTGTTGCGGTTGACCGCCATGAACTGGCCGCTCATGCCGCGGTTTCGAAACACGCCGGTGTAGCGCCAGGTGTCGCCGGCGGGCGGCTCGATCTTGATGACGTCGGCACCCCAGTCGCCGAGCATCTGCGCGGCATAGGGACCGAACAGCACGCTCGTCAGATCGAGCACGCGGATGCCACTGAGGGGACCGGTCGGTGTCGTCATGTCTTCACTCGGGCTGGAGCAAGCGAACAAGGCGGGCAATTGCAAGCGGGCAGGACAAGCGGGCAAGGTCCGCACCCTGCCCGCCTGTCATGATGTATCGATCCTATTCGCCGATCACATCGCCGAACAGCTCCCATGACTTGCCGTTGAAGCGCGCCATCTGCAGCTGGCGGATCGGCGTGACCTGCTCGGCCGAGGTGTTGAGCCGGATGCCCGGCAGCAGCATCGGCAGCTCGACGTCCTTGAAGGACTGCGTCTGCTTCATCAAGTTCGCCCGCGTCAGATCGTTGCCGGCGCGCTGCAGCACCAGTTCCATCATCTGCGCCATGGTGTAGCCGGTGACGTTGAAGATGTCGGCGGGATCAGCGCCCGAATTGTAGGTCTTCATCCATTCGCGCCAGGCCTTCATGCCGGGATCGTTCTCCCAGCGTGGATCGCCGGGGTCCTTTTGGAAGGCTCCGGTGACGATGCCGACGGCATTGTCGAGGCCGGCCGGCGTCAGCACGGAACCGACGGAGTTCGAGACGGCCGGCAGGATGATCTGCGGCTTCCAGCCGAGCTCCGCGATCTTCTTGATCGCCTGCGCCGCGAATTTCGGCGTGCATTCGTTGAAGACAACGTCGGCGCCGGCGGCCTTGAACTTGACGATCTGGGAGTCCACGGTCGGATCGGAGGTCTCGTAGGTGGCCTCCGCCACGATCTGGCTGACGTGCTTCCCCAGACCTTCCTTGAAGCCCGCGAGATAGTCGCGCCCGGGATCCTCATTCGGCGTGATGACGGCGATCTTGGCGTCCGGCTTGTTGGCCAGAATCCACTTGGCGTAGATGCGGCCTTCGGTCCGGTAGGTCGGCTGCGAACCGGTGGTCCACGGAAAATGCTGCGGATCGTTCCAGCGGCTGGCGCCGCTCGACGGGAACAGCTGCGGGATCTTCTTGGCGTTGAGGTATTTTTGCGCGGCGATGTTCGGGCCGGTGCCGAGCATCGAGAACATCGCAAAGACCTCGTCGCTCTCGGCGAGGCGCCGCACCTGCTCCACCGTCTTTGCCGGCGAATAGGCATCGTCCATGCTGAGCAGCTCGACCTTGCGGCCGTTGATGCCGCCCTTGTCGTTGAGCATCTTGAAATAGGCGATCTCGGCGCGGCCGATCGCCGAATAGGCCGAGGCCGGCCCCGAATAGGGCATGGTCTGCCCAAGCTTGATGGATGTATCGGTCGCGCCGGTGTCGTAGTTTCCGGCCATCGCGGCCGAAACGCCGCTCAGGACTGCGACCAGAGCAACAGCTCCACGGACCAGTTGTTTTCCAGGCATGCCCGGCATCTCCTTCCCTGGCAGAGCGCATCGACGCGGGCCCGAAAGGCCGTCGCCAACGTCCTCTGCTTCTGTTCTTGGTTATCATCGGCCGCATCGATCGCGATGTCGGCGATTGCGACGATAGCCCGAATAGGGCGCGGGAGATGTAGCGAAGAATTCAGGTGCGTATGCGCAGCTTGCAGCCGTTCTATTCTGCGAGCCCGCCGCCTGAAGGAAAGGTCAGACCTCGAGCCATTCCTGCCGCACGGCGGCATTCGCCTTGAGCTCGTCCGGCGTGCCCTCGAACACGACGCGGCCGTGGCCCATGATGTAGACGCGCTTGGAGATCCGCATCGCGATCGACAGCTTCTGCTCTACCAGCAGAATGGCAACGCCGGCCTGCGCGATGCGTGCGATGAGATCGCCGACCTGCTGCACGATCAGCGGCGCCAGACCTTCGGTCGGCTCGTCGATCATGATCAGGTCAGGATCGCCCATCAGCGTGCGGCAGGTGGTGAGCATCTGCTTCTCGCCGCCGGACAGCACGCCCGCCGCGGTGTCGGCGCGCGCCGCGAGATTAGGGAACATGTCGAGCATGTCCTGAAGCCGCCATTTGCCGGGACGGCGTGTGTCCTTGACGCCGAGCAGAAGATTTTGGCGAACCGTCAGGCTCGGGAAGATGTCGCGATGCTCCGGCACATAGCCGAGCCCGAGGCGCGCGATCTTGTAGCTCGGCAGGCCGACGATGTCCTTGCCCTTGAAGCGGATCGTGCCCTGCGGCGCGACCTCGCCCATGATCGCCTTGACCGTGGTGGAGCGGCCGACGCCGTTGCGGCCGAGCAGGCTCACGACCTCGCCGGCGGCGACGTCGAGGTCGACGCCCTGCAGGATGTGGCTCTTGCCGTAATAGGCGTGGAGATCCCTGACCTCGAGCATCAGTGCGCTTCCTCGCCGAGATAGGCTTCCTTGACCTTCGGATCGCGCCGGATTTCTTCCGGCGTGCCCGAGGCGATGATGTGGCCGTAGACCAGCACCGAGATGCGGTCGGCAAGGCCGAACACGACGCTCATGTCGTGCTCGACGATGACGAGGGTCTTGCCCTCGGTCAGCCGCCGGATCAGCGCCATGGCGCGCTCGGTCTCCGCATTGCTCATGCCGGCGGTCGGCTCGTCTAGCAGGACGACGGTGGCGCCGCTGGCGATGGTGATGCCGATCTCGAGCTCGCGCTGCTCGGCGTAGGTCAAGAGACCGGCCGGGACATCGCGCCGGTGCGTCAGATGGATGTCGTCCAGGATCTGCGCGGTGCGCTCGCGTACCTCGGGCAGGCTGTCGACGTTCTTCCAGAAGGCATAGCGATGTCCGGTGGCCCAGAGCACGGCGCAACGCACGTTCTCCCACACCGACATGCGGGCAAACACGTTGGTGACCTGGAACGAGCGCGACAGGCCACGCCGGTTGATCTCGAACGGCTGCAGGCCGGAGATGACGTCGCCGTTGAGCTTCACCTCGCCCGAGGTCGGCTTGATATGGCCGCTGATCAGATTGAACGTCGTGGATTTTCCCGCGCCGTTCGGACCGATGATGGCGTGCCGCTCGCCTTTGGCGACGCTGAGATTGAGATCGCGAATGATGCTGACATTGCCGAAGCGCTTCTCGACGGCGCGGACTTCGATCGCTGCGGTCATGCGAGATACCCCCGGTCGCGAGCAACCGTAGCCGCACGATCCCACGCATCGGCGATCCGCCGCCAGGTGAGCCGCGCGAGGAACGCGCCGCCGAAGACCAGAACCGCAGCACTGAGCCACGTCATCGGTGATTTCGGATTGAAGGCAATGCCGAACAGGTTGATGGCCTCCCCGCCGGAATAGCGCGCAACCGTCTCGATGGTCAGGATGACGCCGCATGCGAGGGCCACGGTCGGCACGACGGCGACGAAATAGGACGGGATCACAGTCCACAGCGTCCCGGCGCGAACCAGCGGCCGGTGCATCATCAACAGGCCGGCAATGCCGCCGGGCGAGAACATCACGATGCCGATGAAGATGATGCCGAAATAGAGCTGCCAGACGCTGGTGACGCTGGTCAGGCCGAGCTGCAGATACGTCACCAGGATCGCGCCGAGGATGGGGCCGAAGAAATAGGCGGTGCCGCCGATGAAGGTGGAGAACAGCACGAGGCCGGACTGGATCGCGCCGAGATAGGCGGAGTTGGCGATCTCGAAATTGATCGCGGCCAATCCGCCGGCAATGCCGGCAAAGAAGCCGGCAAAGCAGAAGGCGAGATAGCGGACCACATGGGGATCGTAGCCGATGAACTGGACGCGCTCCGGATTGTCGCGGACCGCGTTGCTGATGCGCCCGAGCGGCGTCCGCGTCAGCGCGTACATCGCGATCGCCGCCAGCACCAGCCAGAACGCAATCAGATAGTACACCTGGAGCTGCGGCCCGAACGACCAGCCGAACATCTTCGGCAGCGCGGTGCGGTCCGTGGTGATGCCGGCTTCGCCGCCGAACACCGAGCGCAGGATCAGCGAGGACGACGCCACCAGCTCGCCGATGCCGAGCGAGATCATCGCGAACACGGTGCCGGCGCGCTTGGTCATGACCCAGCCGATGATCATAGCGAAGACCAGGCCGCCGAGCCCGCCGAACAGTGGAATGAACGGCAGCGGGATCGGCCAGCCGTGCGACACCACCGCATTCATCATGTGGCAGGCCGCGAAGCCGCCCAGGCCGTAGTGAACGGCGTGGCCGAACGACAAGAGGCCGGTCTGGCCGAGCAGGATGTTGTAGGACAGCGCGAAGACGATCGCGATGCCGATCAGGCTGAAGGACGTCAGCGAGCCGCCGGAGGAGAAGATCATCGGCAGGACGATCAGGGCGATCACGCCGATCAGCCATACGCCGTAGAAGCGCAGGCCGTCGCCAGCGGGCTTGCCCGTCATGTTCGATGTCGAAGTCGTTGCAGTCGTCATGACTCGCGCGTCCCCATCAGGCCCAGGGGGCGAACGATCAGAATGAGCACCAGCAGCATATAGGGAACGATCGGCGCGACCTGCGCGATCGTGACGTTCCAGATGTCGGTGAGAACGGACGGTCCCGACGACGGATCGAGCGGGCCGAATGCGCTGGCCAGCGAGCCATCGAGCGCCACCGCGAACGTCTGCACCAGCCCGATGACGAGCGAGGCGATGAAGGCGCCGGGCAAGGAGCCGAGGCCGCCGAACACGATGACGACGAACAGAATGGGTCCAAGCGATGCGGCCATGTCGGACTGCGTCACCAGAGCGGGACCGGCAATGACGCCGGCAAGGCCGGCCAGCGCACTGCCTACGCCGAACACCGCCATGAAGACGCGCCCGACATTGTGGCCGAGATGCCCGACCATGTGGGGATGCGTCAGCGCCGCCTGCACGATCAGGCCGACGCGGGTGCGCTTGAGCACGAGCAGCAGCGCCACGAAGATCACGACCGACACGGCCAGCATGAAGATCTTGTAGGCGGGATAGTTGGTCGAGAAGATCGTGAAGGCCGGGAAGTCGAGCAGCGCCGGCACGCGGTAGTCGACCGGGCTCTTCCCCCAGATCATCGACACGATTTCTTCGATCGCAAAGGCAAGACCAAAGGTCAGCAGCAACTCCGCGACATGGCCGTGCTTGTGGGTGTTACGCAGCCCGTAGCGCTCCACCGCCATGCCGATGGCGCCGACCAGCAGCGGCGCCAGCACCAGCGCGGGCCAGAAACCGATCCATTTGGTGAGCTGGAAGCCGAAGAAGGCGCCGAGCATGTAGAAGCTGGCATGGGCGAAATTGAGCACGCCCATCATGCTGAAGATGACGGTGAGCCCGCTCGACAGCAGAAAGAGCAGCATGCCGAACAGCACGCCGTTCAGGGTCGAAATGACAATCAGTTCAAGCACAGTGCACTCGTCTCTGGCCGGGGCCCGGCGGTCCCGGTGAATCCGATCAAACGTCGTCCGGCCGTCACCCTCCCGCAGCCCATGACGGCCGCGGGAGAACGACGAGCTCAGCGATTACGGCCGCGCCATCTTGCAGGTCGTGGACACCATGGCCTGCGGCGTGTCGACCTTGGAGACCAGATGCCAGCCCCAACCGGTGTTCTCCTCGTCGAACGGCTCGTTGGCGGCGAGCTTGCCGAAGGAGGAGATGTAGATCGGCTGGAAGAACTGGTGGTCATCCTTGCGCATGATGCCCTGGCCACCGTCGAGAACCTCGAACTTCAGGTCTTCGAGCGCAGCTGCGACCTTCACCGGATCGATCGAGTTGGCCTTCTCGGCCGCCGCCTTGAACATCCGCATCTCGTTGACCGCACGCGGATACCACAGCGAGATACCGACCTTGGCGCGGAACGCCTTCTCGAAGTCCATCGCGGTCTGGTTACCGGAATTGGCAAAACCTTCGGTGATCTGGAAGACTTGGTGGTCGAGGCCGGTCTGCTTGATCGCGGTCGGACCGCCGGCGCCGCCGGCATAATAGGTGTACCAGTTGACCTTCAGCCCGGCATCGGCGGCGGCCTTGAGCAGCAGCGCGATGTCCTGGCCCCAATTGCCGGTGATGACGCTGTCGGCGCCGGACGCCTTGATCTTGGCGATGTAGGGCGAGAAGTCGGTGACCTTCAGCAGCGGATGCAGTTCGTCGCCGACGATCTGGATGTCGGGCCGCTTGGCACCCAGCATCTTGCGCGCGTCTGATCGCACCGACTGGCCGAACGAATAGTCCTGGTTGATCAGGTACACCTTTTTGACCGAAGGCACGTCCTTCACGTAGTTGGTGAGCGCTTCCATCTTGATGTCGGAGCTCGCATCCCAACGGAAATGCCAATAGCTGCACTTCTCGTTGGTCAGGCTCGGATCGACCGCGGCGTAGTTGAAGTACAGCACTTCCTTGCCGGGATTGCGCGAATTGTTCTTGGTGACGAAGTCCGAGAGCGCGGCGCCGACGGACGAGCCGTTGCCTTGCGTGATGTAGTGAACCCCGGCGTCGATCGCCTTCTGGGCCTGCACCAGGCTCTCCTGCGGATTGGTCTTGTTGTCGAGACCGATGATCTCGATCTTCTTGCCGAGGATGCCGCCCTTGGCGTTGAGCTCGTCGGCCAGATACTGGAATGTCTTCAGGCCACCTTCGCCGACGCTGGCGCCGCCGCCGGAGAGCGGATCGATATAGCCGATCTTGATGGTATCCTCGGCCGACGCGGCATGACCGAGCATCGGGGCGATCACGGCAATGGCCAAAGTGAGCTTGCGCATTGTTCTTGTTTCCTCGCTGGATTTCGACTTTAGTCGATAGTGCATGCGCATATTGCAGCGCAATTTCAGACCCCTAATGAGCAGAACGAGCTTTGATTGACAAGCTCAACATGACATGGCTCCGGCCGCCGCTACGGCAAAATGTAAAGGCGACTGCCCATCTCTTTTGCAAGAATTTCCGCTCTTTTGCAGGAATTTCCGCATTGAGAAATGGATCGCAGGCCGGATCGCACTGGCCTCTTACCAGGATACGGGCGGGCGTCAGGTCCCGACGGATCGGGCGTGGACCCGAGCGCGCGCTTCGGCAAAGGAGACGAGCTGCAGCCGCTCCTCATCCCACAAAACCAGCGGCACGGACTTCAAACTCTGCAGCAGCGTCATTCGTCCGATGTTCGCAAGCTGCGGATGGTCACGCAACACGTCCGGCAATCGATAGCAGGGAATCCGGCTGGATAAATGATGGATGTGGTGGATGCCGATATTCGCCGTGAACCACCGCAACACGCCCGGCAAATGATAATGGGAACTGCCATGCAGCGCAGATTCGTGGAAGCTCCAGTCTTCACCGTGGGACCAGTACGTGTCCTCGAACTGATGCTGGACGTAGAACAGCCAGACGCCGATCGACGCCGCCAGGACCACGATCGGCAGATGCACAAGCAGGAACGGACCGTATCCGACCAGCCACATCGCCCCGGCGACGAAAATCGCGATCCCGGCATTGGTGCCCATTGTGCTCAGCCAGGGCTTCCAGCCGCCACGCATCATCCCCACCGGCAATCGATGCTTCAAGATGAACAGGTAGGTGGGACCGACGCCAAACATGACCAGGGGATGCCGATAGAGACGATAGAGCATCCGGCGCCATCGCGACTGTGTGTGAAACTCGCGCAGGGTCAATGTATCGATGTCGCCAAGACCTCTGTGATCGAGATTGCCGGAGCCCGCATGATGATGTGCATGGTTGTGCCGCCAGTAATCATAGGGCGTCAGCGTCACGACGCCGATGGCGCGTCCGACCCAATCGTTCACGAACCGGCTGCGGAAGAACGAGCCGTGTCCGCAATCGTGCTGGATCATGAAGAGGCGGACGAGCAAGCCGGCTGCCGGGACCTCGAGCAACAAGCCAAGCCAGTAACCGCTGTCAAAGGCATGCCAAGCCAGAGCCCAGATGGCCAGGAACGGCACCGCAGTGATTACGAGTTCGAGGACGCCGCGAGCGCTATCGGGCTCGCGATAGCGGGCGAGCAGCTGCGCCAATGCGCGGATATCCGGCGTGTTTTGGGTCATATCTGGCAGGCTCCTGAATTTGCCCGCCCAGGAAAGCATGGTCCTTGCACATGGACGCCTTCGGCAGAGGCTCTGAGGTCGCGCTCCCCACGCACTCTCATAATGAGCCGTGCGAGGACGTCTTGCTGAGCAATATTGCACAGTCCAAGGTCCAGCATTCACCTCCGCATGTCCCGAACCGCAAGCAAATTTTCCCGAGTATGAGCTATAATGAACAGTGGCTGACGCCGGTTCGCGGCATGCTCACGCCGTCGCAGCCGGCGAATCGGCTGCCATCGGCGGCTTCTGGTACAGCATACCCCGCCATATGGACAGGAGCTTCACATGTCCAATGTCTATGCTCGTCCGGAACCGACACTGATCCCGATCCCCCGGCCACTCTGCCCCGCGTGCCAACGCCGCATGATGCTGGTTCGCATCGGATCAAGCTGCAACGCTCCAGACCTGCGCATCTTCGAATGCTCCGGCTGCGGCCACGTTTGCGGACAACCTGCCGGCGATCCTGTGATCTGGGCCAAATAGGCCAAGATCTGGAAGCGGTCCCAGCACGGGGGTGCGAACCGGGGCCGCCATCAACGGATATCATGACCAGGCAACATATCCGGTCGCCATCATCAAGCGACCCCCGCGACGTCGTTCCGAGCAGAGCCCTAAGGGAGGCGGTGCGCGCACGCCTTGGGATCGTTCATTTTCGCGCTCTCAGATGCAGACAGAGGAACTTCTGCCGCTCATCACAATAGACCCTGAGTGATGGCACGTGATGGGCAAAACGGCCCAGACGCCAATCATCTGAGCCCGCCCCACTCGCCGCTGTTGCCAGCTCTCATCTCACAGACTTGATCAATCTTGCTCTGCCGAGAAGCCACCCAACCGATAGGTTGATTGACGGCGCTCACGACCGGAAATGAGCCGGATTGCCACATGGCGCGGCGGCCGCCAATGCGGGCTCGTCCAGGAGACTTAGCCTTGACCATCAGAACAACACGAACGACCGTTTCATTCGCCAACGCCTTTACACTTTGTAATCTCGATGGCGTTCAACCCGCCGGCGAATATGTCGTCGTTGTCGACGACGAGCAGATTGAAGGGCTGTCGAGGATCGCCTACCGGCGCGTCGCAACGCTATTTCAGACGCCCGCAACGTCGGCCTCCCGACCGGGAATCCAGTCGTTTTCGATCAGCCAAACGGAACTGGATGCCGCACTGATGAAAGATCGGGATCAGACCATCGTGCGGCATTGAGCGAAGACGGCCCGGCGAGCCCGAAATAGTTCCGAAAGGGGGCTTGGACCACAAACGGCAGACAAGATTTGCCTAACGCGCCCGGCACCGGCCCTGCTAAACTGCAATAGGATCCCCACATCAGGCCTTCATGCCAAAAGCGCCGAAAAACACGTTTGATCCAAAGATCTTTCTCGCCAAGGTCGGCGACGGCAAAGCCATATTGCAATTCGACAAGAACCAGGTCGTGTTTTCACAAGGCGACGCTGCGGATGCCGTTTTCTATATCCAGAAGGGGAAGATCAAGGTTCTCGTCGTCTCCGAGCAAGGCAAGGAAGCGGTGGTCGGAATCATGGAGCCCGGGCAATTCTTCGGCGAAGGTTGCCTGAACGGGCATCCGCTGCGGATTTCAACAACGGTGGCGATGGAGCAATGTGTGGTCACGGCCATCGCGAAATCCGCGATGCTCGACGCGCTCAAGAGCGAACCAAAGTTTTCCGAGTTGTTCATGGGTTATCTTCTCAGCCGAAACAGCCGCATTGAAGAAGACCTGATCGACCAGTTGTTCAATTCCAGCGAGAAGCGGCTTGCGCGTCTGCTCCTGCTGCTGGCCAATTTCGGCAAGGAAGGCGCCCCTCAGCCGATTGCGGTGCAGATCAGCCAGGAGACGCTCGCCGAGATGATCGGGACAACCCGATCCCGGGTCAGCTTCTTCATGAACAAGTTTCGCAAGCTCGGATTCATTAGCTACAACGGCAAGATCGAGGTTCACAATTCTCTCCTGAACGCGGTCTTGTATGACAAACCCGAGATCGTGAGGGACGACTGAGACAGTTTTGGGCAAGCGCCTCGAGCCGCCTCCTGCAATGAAATGAAGGTACCGATGAAAAAGCCGCTTATAACCGCAGACGAGATTGAACCGAGAATCATCCAAAGGGCTGACATCGCGCCGACCAGCGGCTTCTCGCTGGTGGTCGACGGTCACTTCAAGACGCATTACGACGACGCCGATGCCGCTCGAAAAGCCGGCGCCGAGCTTTTGGGCAGGTTTCCCATGTTGCAGGTCCTGATCTACGACGCTGCGACCAGGACGAGATCCCCGCTGCAATAGTCGCCGCGCCCTGCGCGCGGTCGTCCTCTTTCACGACGATTGAACGCTCGTCGCCAATCCGGTCGCGACCGAGCCTTTCGCCTCTTCCTCGGCGAGACGCTTCGTGAGCCATTGCCGTCTGACGTCGTCTTTCGCCAGTTCGAGCTGCCTCCTGAAGATTCTCAGGTTTTCGCGGTGGACGAATTCTTCCAGATTTTCCATTCGGGGCACTCGTTCAGGCCGGCGGCCTGAGATCGTGACTCGCGAGCCAGAGAACGGCGGTGGATTTCATCGGGTCTGTCTCGCCTGCGGCGGTATGGACGGGATGACAGCCGGCACACGCGAACGCACCGACGTCAAATGCGGAGAGGCTCGAGCTTCTCGTCCGGCTCAGGCGTTCGCCGCAGTCGGGACAATGGGTTCGCTGGACTGGCGTCAGTGGCGGACCGAATGGGTGGGAATATTGCAACTGCATGCGATGCACCCTGATCACGGGCGGGAGCCCTACCACGCTCTCAGTCACCGATAGATACCGATAAGGGACGGTGATAAACACATTATGTGCCGTCAGACCGGACATTTCTGGTCAATATTGCTCACTCCGCCGGGCAGGCCAGACTGTCGGTGCCCGGGACCGTGCCGCCGACATTGCCATGCGGGTGGCGGCAGAAGGCGGCTAGACGCCCAGCGCCTTGCGGTTGAACGTCCGCAGGAAGCGCAGCGAGAGCGTCCGCACATTCGCGACGTTGAGGAGCCACGCCGCGGCGACATAAGCGAGTCCGCCCGCGAGGCTGACGACGATGAGCGAGACGATGCCGGTGCCGTTGACCTGCGATCGCGCAACGAGGATGGCGCCTGCCATCGCTGCGGCCGAAACCGCGACGCCGGCGAGCCGATTGAAATCGAACGGCACGGGATGGGCGCGCCTCATCAGGGCGACGGCGACGACGAAGCCGATCGCCTCGGTCGCGAGCGTCGCAAGCGCCGCGCCGTAGAGGTCGTAGCCGGCGACCAGTGCGAACATCAGGACCACGCTGACGACGAGCGTGAGGAAGGATTGCGCCGCCAGCATGAAGGGCCGTTCGGCGAGCTGAAAGCTGATCTGCACATAGAACTGATTGGCGATGCCGAACAGCCGGGCCAGCACCAGGGTCGGCAGCAGCGCCGACACGCCGGCGCGGAAGTCGATACCGACGAGGGTGCCCGCAACCTGGTCCGCCGCAAGCGCGAGCCACACCGCGACCGGCGCAACGACGACGAGCAGCAGCTCGAGGCTTTCAGTCAGCCGCTGCCGCGTCGTCTCGTTGTTCTTCTCCGACAATGACCGGAACACCAGGGGCACGGTCGCCGCGGCGACGCTGGACGCGATCATGACCATGAACTGGCGCGGCAGGTCGGCGGCCACACCAAAGATGCCGGCGGCATCCTTGCCGAGCAGATAAGCGACGATCAGCCGATCGCAGGCCGAATAGACCGCGACGGACAAGCCGGCCAGCGTCAGGGGCAGGCCATAGCGCGCCAACTGCATGAACTGGCTGCGCTCGAAGCGTGCGATCCTGGTGCGATCGCCGACGAGGTTGAGGACGATGCCGGTGAGCGAGCCGAGACCGAACGCAGCGAGCAGCCCCAATCCACCCCAGCCGAGCCAGATGCCGAGCAGGCCGAAGCCGACGCTCGCCACGCTGCGCACGATCGAGATCGCGGCAAACCGATAAGGCCGCAATTTGGCGCGCTCGAACTCCTGGCCGACATCGACCGCATTGGCCATGATCGCGACGAACATGCTGGCGAGCAGCAGCTCGACGCTGACATCGCTGCGGAACAGGAAGACCAGCGGCGTGGTGGCACAGAGGACCGCAGCCGTGAGCCCGAAGGCGACCATCGCCGTACCGCGAAAATCCACCTCCGCCGACATCGCCTGATAACGCGACACCGACAGCTTGATCCAGGCGAAGAAGATCGCGCCCAGAATGCCGGCAAGGCTGATGCCGACGACATAGACGCCGTACTCCGCCGGCGTCAGCAGACGCGTGTACGCCGTGACCGCGAAGAAGCCCACCGCCGCAGGCAGGATATAGGCGACGAGATAGATCGAAAAATGTCGGTTCAGCATGCGGACACGGGACCGGCGGCGCGACTGTCGCGGCCGTTCATCAGTTGGAGCTTGGCTTGACGATCGGTGGCCTTGACGATCAGGGGCTTGGCAATCGGACTGCGGCGCAGCATCCCCGAAGAGTGTCACATAAGTCTGCAAATCGGGCCGCGAACGGGACCAGCCGGGGGATTTCGCGCGTTAGTGTTAAATTTGCCCTTTCCTTGCACGGCATGGCGCGATCACAGAAAAGAAACCATGATTTTAAACGTCGTCCGACGTTTTCCGGTGCCTGGAATTGACTGACATGGATGTTGCCGAGCGAATTGAGGCAAACTTGGCCTCGCTGCCGCGCGGCGGCACCGAAGCTTCCCTGGTTCCGACGGCCACAGGCGGCGGCGAGCGGATGATGCTCAACCTGTTCTTCGAGGAGCGGGACGACCGCTGGTTTCCGGGCGACCGCTACATCCGGCCGCTGCTGCGACGCGTGCTGCTCGGCAGGTCTTGGATCAGCGGTCAGAGGCGCGTGTTCCTCAATCTCTGCGCCGGGCTCGACAGGATCGGCGTCCGCTACCGGGTCAACGATTACGGCCATATCCGCAAGCATCCAGAGGAACTCGCCTGCATCATCGGGCGCCCCTTCGTGCTCGACTGGTTCGCATGGAAGAACCCGCTCCTGCTCGGAGTGGCCATGTACGACCATCCGATCGAGGCACTGGACAGCCTGAAAGATCTCGACGTCAGGGCCATCCTGGTGCCTTGCACCTGGTATGCCGACATGTGCCGGCCCTATTGGCCCCATGTCGAGGCCTGGCCGGTCGGCATCGAGACGGATTTGTGGCCGCCCGCGCCTGCAGAACAAAAGAGCGTCGACGTGCTGCTCTACGACAAGGTGCGCTGGGACCACGCGCGCTACGAGACCGAGTTGATCGAGCCGATCCGCAGACATCTTGCAGCAAGCGGCCGCACGGTCGAGGTGATCCGCTACGGCCACTACAAGGAAGACGACTACAAGGCGGCGCTGGCGCGCAGCCGCAGCATGATCTTCCTCTGCGAGCATGAGAGCCAGGGCATCGCCTGCCAGCAGGCATTGTCGAGCGGCGTCCCCGTGTTCGCCTGGGACCGTGGCGGGCCGTGGCAGGACCCCCAGTATTTTCCGGACAAGGTGAGATATGAAGGCGGCGTGTCATCGGTTCCCTATTTCGACGCCCGCTGCGGCATGACCTTCACCGATGTGGATGGCTTCGCCGCCGGCTGGAACGGCTTCTGGTCGCATGTCGGCGCAGGCGACTTCGCACCTCGCGATTATGTGATGGACAATCTGACGCTCGAAAAGGGCGCGCTTCACTATTGCGAGATCGCGGAAGCCGTGATGCAGCCTCACGCGCGTTGATGCGCGACGCCGCGGGCAACGGTTAACCCAACCACGGGAAACACCGGCGTCGCAACGCGACGCTTGGTACATTGGCGTGTTGCCTCCCAAAGGAACGTCCCAAATTGGTCAAGCTCGACAGACGCGAATTTCTGATCGGCGGCGCCGCAACGCTTGCGGCGAGCGCATCGGCGTCTGCGGTGCCAGCGTCGAAACTTGCCCAGCGCCGTCCGGGTTTTGGTGCCGCAGCCACGCTCTGGGACCTGCAGGCCGACCCCAGGCTCGGCGAAGCCATCAGCACCTATTGCACGCAGGTAGTGCCGGTGCTCGAGCTGAAATGGCCGATGCTGCGGCCGAACGCGCACACGTTCAACTTCGAGCGCGCCGACGCCATCCTGGATTTCGCGCGGGACAACGATCTGACGATGCGCGGCCACACGCTCGCCTGGTATCACGACATTCCGGACTGGACCAAGCAGATCAAGGATACTAAGGGCGTCGAGCGCGCCTATGTCGACCACATCGGCACGGTCGTCTCCTACTACAAGGACAAGCTGACGTCGTGGGACGTCGTCAACGAACCGATCCCGGACAATCCCAAGAAGATCACCGACCGGCGCGACACGTTCTGGACCCAGCACCTGGGCAGCAACTGGATTCCGCTGGCCTTCCGCACGGCGGCCGCGGCCGATCCCTTCGTCAAGCTCGCGATCAATGAATACGACATCGAGTCGGCAAAGGACTCGTTCATCGCCAAGCGCGCGGCCTACCGCAATCTCATCATGGACCTGCTCGACCGGGGCGTGCCATTGCACGCCGTGGGACTGCAATCGCATCTGCATGCCGAGCTCGAGATCGACACGCATGGGCTGGCCGAATTCGTCACCGAGTTGCGCTCCTGGGGCCTCGACGTCCTCGTCACCGAGCTCGACGTCGACGACCAGAAGCTGGCGGGCAGTCCGGCGGAGCGCGACGCCATCGTCGCCAAGCGCGTCAACGATCTGCTGACGGCGGTTTCGACCAGCGGACCGGTTCGCTCGATCCTGACCTGGGGCCTTTCGGATCGCTACAGCTGGATCAACGGCACCTTCGCCCGCGCGGACAAGCAGCCGAACCGCCCGCTGCCGCTCGACGGCGAGTTCAAGCCGAAGCCGTTCATGGACGTCATCAGCAAGTTCACCAGGGATGCTTGAGCTGCGGCTTTAGTCCAGCTCTAGCGCGTCTTCGGCGTCTCGAACTCGGCCACGTCCCCGATGTGATCGGGAGAAAGGCTCGGGCCGCGCCGGTCGCGCGAATTCAGCCGGAAGACGTCGCGGATGTCGTCGATCGAGGTCGACGAATAGGACTGGATGCAGAGCGCGACCTGCTCGGGCGAAGCGGCACGCATCAACGCCTCGATCGCAGGACGGTCGAGACGCGTATCGTCCCAGTGCGAGACCGCGATGCTGTCTTCCGTCACCCGATGGGCGGCCAGATGCTTCGGCGAATTGGCGACGAAGTGACCGTAGAGCAGATATTCGGAAAACTTCTTCTTGCGGCACAGCGCCAGAACCCAGTTCGATCCCGTCGCCGACTTGATGGCGTCGGTCATCGCGCGCGCGGTGTCCTTGTCCCAGACCAGCGCGTTGCCGACATAGTCGTCAGCGGGGAAGGAGCGATCCTTGATGCCTAGAAGCTGATCGACGGTGTGGAGCCACAGCACATGCAAGGGGTGATCGGCGTCGATGTCCTTGCGGGTGACGAACAGCGGCGTCTTCTCGGCACCGGCATATCGGCTGACGTCGAATTCGCGGAAGAACAGATTGTCAGAGTCCAGGATGCAGACACGCTGCTCCGGCGCATTGAGGACGCCGGCGATCTTGAGGATCTGCTGGATGTGCCAGCCGTGGACGGGCGACGACAGCAGCGACAGCCAGACCCGGCGGCTGCTCATGAACTGGAGCGCCGGCGGCACCGCGAACAGCCATTTCGGCAGATAATACGAGGCCGGAACGATGACGCGCTTGTCGGACGCGAACGGTGCGAATAGCGGCACGTCCTCATCGTTAACGAGAACATAATGCCGCGTATATCCCGTCAGCCAGGTGTCGATGCTCTCGCTGAGCAGCGAAAACCGTTCGATATCCTTGGCGTAGCTTGCTGTCAGCAGGGCAACGGAATGCATAATGCGTGCTCAAATGGCCATGACCCAGCACTCATACAAGCGCCGGGTGACGCCGGAAACTCACAATCTGAATCAAGGTAAAATGAATCAAAGCATTAGCCATCCGACGGCAGCCCCTGCTCTATTCCGCGAAAACGCAGCGGCGCCAGGGCGGAGGCGCGCTGCCACCAGTCGGCGACGCGGTCATCCAGCGCGGTCTTACCGCGGCCCCTGCCGGGAAAGATCCGGATCTGCTGCACCGCTTCGGCCTCGAACACCTTGCCCTTGCGCGTGATCTTGAGCGCGGCGCCTTCGCGGTCGCGCTGGGTCAGCGGCACCAGAAGGCGGCCACGCGGGCGGAGCGACTGGAGCCAGAGCGGATGCGGCTGCGAGAAGCCGGCATGCACGATGATCACGTCGGCCGGTTCGCCGAGATGCCGGCATCCGTCACCGTGCACGACCTCGACATTGCCATAGGCGCGAAGGTTGGTCGCGGCGCGAGCGGCGAGCCGCCCATCGCATTCGATGGCGTGCACCCTGCCCCTGGGACCCACGATCTTCGACAGCACCGCCGAGAAATAGCCGAGCCCGCAGCCGATCTGGACCACGCGGTCCTTCTCTCCGACGTCGAGCAGATCGACGAAATGCGCCCACAGGCTCGGCAGCCCGGTGTCGAGCTTGCGGCGCGCGTCGATCGCGACCAGCACGTTGTCGTAGAGATGAACCGGATCGGCGTCAGGCGTCAGCCGGTAGCTGCGCGCCGCCTCGCTCTTGATGCGCCAAGGACCCTTCGCCAAAAAGTCCTCGCGCGGCACGGCACCGAGCGCCGCCAGCAGGCGCGGCGAGGAAATCCGCTCCCGCCTGGCAATCAGCGCGACGTAGCGCGCACGCGCGGCGGCGGCACCGCTCATGTCAGGGAGCGGCCTGTTCGCGAACGGGCGCGCTCGCACCGAGTTCGTTGACCAGCTCCATCGCCTGTTTCAGGTCCGACGTGTAAAAGCCTTCGCTGAATTTGGCGACGATCGGCACGAGCAGGAGGCTTGCGTGCTCACGCTTGCCTGTCACATGCGACAGGCGTGCGAGGCTGACGGCGGTGCGAAGCTCCCAGGACAGCGCGCCCTGCCTGCGCGCGGTCTCGAGCGACAGGGCGAACAGGTCCTCGGCCTCCTGCGCGGATGCGGGATCGCCGTCCGACAGCGTGATCTCGCCCTGCAGACGGTACACTTCGGCAAGATAGGAATGATCACCGGTCCTTCTCGCGGTCGCGAGCGCGCCATCCAGCGCGCGCAAGGCGGCATCGCGCATCCCGACCTTGGCATAGGCTTCCGCGAGCAGGCAGCGGAACCAGCAGCCGGCAAGCCAGGAATCCATCGCCTCGTATTCGTCGAGGCCGAGGCGCATCTGGCTGATGCCTTCATCGGCCTCGCCTAACTGCGTCAGCGCCCAGCCGCGCAGGATCGCGGCCTGCTGCTTCCAGTGCAGGAAATTGTGCTCGGTGGCGATGATCATGGCGCGGTTGGCATAGTCGCGCGTGCCCTCGATATCGCGCAGGTGCTGGCAGAGATAGGCGCCGAAGACCAGCGCGAAAGCGAGCGAGAAGGGATGGCGAATCCTCTCCGCATGCAAAATCGCCTGCTCGCTGTGCTGGCGCGCCGCGTCAGGCCGGCCGAGGAACCACAGGAGATAGCCGAGATAGGACAGCGAGACGACACCGGGATCGGTGCCGTGCCGCTCCATCAGATCGGAGTGCAGGTCGGGGCTGTAGAGATTGATGCAACGGTGGAGGTGATGTTGTGCGGCAGCAAAGCGCCCGCGATAGAGCATGGTCATCGCGATGGAGCGGTGCGCCTCGATCAGGTAGCCGGTCTGCTGCGCCGGCTGCGTTCGCTCGTTCAGCCGCTCGCGCTTGGCGAACTTCAACAGCTCGACGCTGAGATCGTGCGCGCGGGTCAGGTCGGCGCGGATGAAATGGCAGACCCAGAGCCCGCGGGTGGCGGCGAAGGCCTTTTCATCGTCGTCGAGCTGCTGGCCAAGCTCGAGCGCGCGCATGTAGTTCTCCTCGACCTCCTGCACCGCATAGCCCTTGGCTGCGATCAGCGCGTTGCCGAGCGCAATGCGCAGCTCGAGCTCGATCTCGTCGGCGCCCTGCATGCGCGCATTGGCCTGCACGACGCTCAAGCCCCGGTGCAGATGGCCGATCGCCTCCAGATTGGCGCCGCTCCTGGCCGCCTGCTTGCCGGCCTTGAGCCAGAAGCTCGCGGCGCCCTCGCTCTGGCCGGATTCGGTGAGGTGATGGGCGAGCAGCTCCGGTTCGCGCTCGGTCTTCTCCGGATACATCTCGGCGAGCAACTGCGCGATCCGCGAATGCAGCTTGCGCCGCTCGCTGTGCAGCAGGCTGTCATGCGCGGCGTTCTGGATCATCACGTGCTTGAAGGAATACAGCGCGTCGGGCGGATGGCCGCGCCGCATGATCAGCCCCGCCTCTTCCAGATGATCGAGCGCGGCCTCGATCTGCTCCGCCGGCGTGTTCGCGACGGCGTGTAGCGTCTCATAGGAGAACTCGCGGCCGATGGTAGCGCCGATCTGCGCGATGCGCTTGAACGGTCCCATCCGGTCCAGCCGCGCCATCAGGGAATCCGTCAGCGTCGCCGGGATCGCGAGTTGCCGCCACGGGCCCGACAGCACGTACCGCCCATGCCGCTCGGTCAGCAGGTTGGATTCGAGAACGGTCTTGGTCAATTCCTCCAGGAACAGCGGCACCCCGTCGGTCTTGACGATGATCTCCTCCACGACCTCCTTGGGAAGCTCGCGGCCCGCGACGCGCTCGACCAGCGTCGTGCGCAGTTGCCGGCTCAGGCGGTTCAGCACCAGCGTGGTGATATGCGAGTGCGCGCTCCAGCTCGGCTGGAACTCGGATCGCGCGGTCATGACGACCAGGATCGGCCGGTTCTGCACCCGGTCGACCAGGAGATCGATCACCTCGCGGGAGGTTGGGTCGATCCAGTGCAGATCCTCGAACGCGATCACCAGCGGCATCTCGCGCGCAAGGCCGAGGAAGTGATCGACCAGCGCCACGACGGTCGCATCCTTCTGCTGCTGCGGCGACATGTCGAGCGGTGGATAGCGATCTCCGGTCGGGATCGACAACAGCGCGGCGAACAGCGGCGTGACCTGCTCGATATTACCATGGGCGGCGGCGATCGCGGTCTCCAGGCCGGCCAGCGACAACGCGGACGTGTCCTCGCGATCGAGGCCGAGCGAAAATTTGAGCTGCTCGGAGAACGGATAGAACGCCGTGGAGGTGTAGTAGGGCGAGCACTGGAACGAGATTTGCCCATGCCGATCTCCCGAGATCCGCTCGAAGATCTCCTGGATGATGCGCGACTTGCCGATACCGGGCTCGCCGAACTTGACCACGACCTGGCCGTCGCCGTCCTTGACCTGCTGCCAGCGCCCCATCAGCAGTGCGATCTCTTCCTCGCGATTGACCAGCGGCGTCAACCGCCCGCCCATGGCGGCGGCGAAGCGGGTCTCCACCCGCGATGCCCGCATCACGTGCCAGGCCTGCGCCTTCTCAGAGATGCCCTTCAGCGCATGGGCACCGAGATTGCGGTAGTCGAACTTCCCTTTCAGCAGCGACTGCGTCGACGCGGAGATCACGACGCCATTGGGCGGCGCCAGACTCTGAAGGCGCGCGGCCAGATTGACGGTTTCCCCAACCGCGGAATCGCGCTCCTCGGTGCCCTGTCCGACGAGGTCCCCGACCACGACGAGGCCGGTCGCAATGCCGATACGGACGGCTGGTGCGTGGCTCAGCGCGCCGCGCGGCTCGATCGCGCGCGCGGTCGACAGCACCCGCACGATCTCGAGCCCGGCGCGCACCGCGCGCTCGGCGTCGTCCTCATGCGCGGTCGGATAGCCGAAATAGACGAGGATGCCGTCGCCGACGAAGCGCGCGGCAAACCCTTCATAATGCTTCACCACCCGGACGCAGGTCTCGCGAAAGCTCGCGATCATGTCGCGCACGTCTTCCGGATCGAACTGCACCGAGAGCGAGGTGGAGTCGACCATGTCGCAGAACATGGTGGTGAGCTGACGCCGTTCGGCGCCGACCTCCGTCCGCGGTTGCGGGCGTGCCGCCGGTTCGGGCTTCTCCGCAGTCTCGGCCTGGAACAGCGCGGCCATGGCCCGCTGCAGCCGCTTGCGATCGCCCAGCGGCAATCCGAGCTCGACCAGATCGGGCTCGGTCAGGTCCGCCATGACATCGAGATCGAGGCGGTGCTGCGCGAAGAGATCGGTATAGTGACCAAGACCGACGCCTTCGAGCCAGCGATTCAGCCCGCCTTCCGTCCCCGTGCCCGGTTCATTCTCCAGCATGGTGATTCTGCCCGACCCATCACTCCGTCGAAGGGCTTTAGGCCCCTCAACCACAGATTTTGGGGCCAGAACTTCACCTCAGACTGGACGCGTTCCCTAACTCTTGGGAAGAATAGCTCAATCAGATCAAAAGGGAATGGCATTGTCGGACATTGCATCCGGAGCGGGTGGGGAATCGGACGGCAGAGGCGCCGAAACCGGGACTTTTGCCCATATCAGCGGCCTTCTCGACTTCCATGGGCGGAAGACGCCGGCGGCGCCCGCGCTCCTCGCACCGGGGCGGCCGGCTCTCACCTACGGCGAGCTGGACAAGCTGATCCGGCATTTGGTCCGCACCTTGCGCGGGCTTGGCATCACCCCGGCCGACCGGATTGCGGTCGCACTGCCGCGCGGCGCCGACAGTGCGCTTGCGCTGATCGCCGTCGCATCGGCCTGTGCCTGTGTCCCCGTCAATCCCGATCTGACTGCAGACGAGCTGCAACGCTATTTCAGCGAATTGAAGCTGAGGGGGCTGGTCACCCGCGCCGATATGAACTCGACGAGTCGCGACGTCGCCAGGGCGCTGGATATCGCGGTGATCGATTTCGTGCCGGGGCCGGACGATCATCTCGGCACATGCACATTGACCGGACCGACGGTTGGTCCGGCAAACGCCCACGGCGCCTCGCGGGGCGACGATGACGCCTTCATCCTGCTGACGTCGGGCACCGCGGCGCGGCCGAAGATGGTACCACTGACCCAGCGCAATGTGTGCCTGTCCGCTCACAATGCGGGCCGCGGGCTGTCGCTGGCTCCCCATGATCGCCTGCTCAACGTCCTGCCGCTGTTTCACGCCCATGGTCTGATCTCCGGCCTGCTGACGGCACTGGCCGCGGGCTCCAGCGTGATCTGCACCAACGGGTTCGATGCATCGTCCTTCTTCGGATGGATGCGAGAGCTGCAGCCGACCTGGTACACGGCGGTGCCGACCATTCATCGCGCGCTGCTGACGGCGGCGGAAGCCGACCCGGATCGCGCCCGGTCCTCGTCGCTGCGCGTGATCCGCTCGGCCTCGTCCTCGCTCGCGCCTGCGATCCTGAGCGGGCTCGAGGCCGTGTTTGGCGTCCCCGTGCTCGAGACCTACGGCATGACCGAGGCGGCCTCGCAGATCGCCGCCAATCCATTCGAGCTGCGCAAGGTCGGATCGGTCGGCCGCGCCGCGGGCCCCGAAATCGCGATCATGGACGAGACAGGCCGGGCGCTTGCGAGCGGCGAGCATGGCGAGATCATGCTGCGCGGACCGAACATGACGCGCGGCTATTACAACGACGACGCTGCGACGCAGGCCGCATTTCGCGGCGGCTGGTTCCGGACCGGCGATCTCGGTTACCTCGATGCCGACGGCTATCTTTACATCGTGGGCCGTATCAAGGACGTCATCAACCGCGGCGGCCAGAAGATCTCACCGCTGGAGGTCGAAGAGGTCCTGCTGAGCCATCCGGCGGTGCTCGAGGCCGGCGTGTTTGCCGTCCCGCACCCAAAGCTCGGCGAGAACGTCGCCGCCGTCGTGGTGCTGCGGCCGAATTCCGAGACGAGCTCGGACCAGTTGCGCCAGTTCGCGCGCAAGCGCCTCGCGGCCTACAAGGTGCCGAGCCTGATCCGCGCCGTGGCGGCGCTGCCGAAGGGCGCCAGCGGCAAGGTCAAGCGCAATGCACTGGTCGATCTGATCGCAAGGGCCGAGGATGGCGACGAGGCGCGGCTGCCGCGCACCGCGCTGGAGACCCAGCTCGCGGAAATCTGGGCCGGCCTGCTGGAGCTGCCGCGGGTCGGCGTCGACCAGGACGTGTTTGCGCTCGGTGCCGATTCGCTCGCGGCGACCCAGATGCGTTCGCGCCTGCGCGAACGCTTCAACGTCGACTTCTCGTTCGAAGACATCTTTGATTGCGCCACGGTCTCCGCGCTTGCGGCCCGGATCGAGACCGCGACAACGCATCGCGAAACGATGCTGCCGGCATGGCGTCAGGCGGCGGCACCGGAGGCGCCGCTGTCGTTCCAGCAGCAGCGAATGTACCTGCTCTCGCGGCTCGACAAGACGCGCTATAACTACAACGTCGTCGAAGTCGCCGTCCTCAAAGGCCTGGTCGACGTCTCCGCGCTCCAGGCGAGTCTGACGACGATCTGCGCGCGCCACGAGGCGCTGCGCTCGGTCTTCGTCGAACGCCACGGCGAGCCGACGCAGCGTGTGCTGCAGTCGCCGCCGCAGTTCGAGCGGATCAAGCTGAAGCCCTGCCCCGCGGACAAGCGGGAAGCGGCGATCAGGCGCGCGGCGCTCGAGCTTGCGCAATATCCGTTCGATCTGGCGAAGGAGCCGCCGCTGAAGGTCACGCTGCTGTCACTCGAAAAATCCAGCCACGCGCTGGTTGTCAACGTCCACCACCTCGTCACCGACGGCTGGTCGCAGCGCCTGTTCTGGGAGGAGCTCGCCGCCCATTATGCCGCCGCGCGCAAGACGAGTGCGGCGGCGTTGCCCTTGCCTGCCTTCCAGTATCGCGACTTTGCGCTCTGGCAGCAGAGCTGGGCGCAGACAGAAGCGGCGAAGGAACAACTCGACTACTGGCGGGCGCAACTCGACGGCGTCACCACGCTCCCGCTGCGAACCGACCGGCCGCGGCCGGAGGTCTGGAGCGGCCACGGCGCCCGTCACTATCTCGAATTCTCCAAGGCACTGTCGGCCGATCTGCGCGCGCTGAGCCAGGACCAGGGCGTCACGCCTTTCATGACGCTGCTTGCGGCCTTCCAGTGCCTGCTGTTCCGGCACACCGGGCACGAGGACGTCGCGACCGGATCGCTGATCGCCAACCGCAACCAGATCGAGAGCGAACGCCTGATCGGGCTGTTCGCCAACACCCTGATCCTGCGCAACGATTTCGGCGGCGATCCGAGCTTTGGCGAAGTGCTGCGGCGGGTACGTCAGGTGACGCTGGACGCTTACCGCAACCAGGACCTGCCGATCGAGGAGGTGCTGCGCGCGTTGCAGGTCGCGCGCCGGAGCGACGGCAATCCGCTGTTCCGGATCATGTTCATTCTCCAGAACGCCTCGATCGAGGCGGCCCGTTTCCCCGGCCTGTCGGCACGGCGGCTGGAAGTGGACCCGAGGGTCGCGCGCTTCGACATCACGCTCGAACTGGTCGAGGCCGACGGCCGCTTCACCGGCTTCTTCGAATACGCCACCGATCTGTTCGACGCGGCGACGATCGAAGCCATGGCGGCGCAGTTCAAGACGCTGCTCAGGGCCGTCGTCGCCAATCCCGAGCAGCGCATCTCGCGCCTGCCGCTGCTGACCGAGACCGAACGCCGGAAGTTGCTGGCGCAAGGCTACGGCGCTCCGGCCGATTTCACCAAAGACGGCAATCTCGGCGAACGATTCGACCGCCAGGCGAGGAAGAGACCGAATGCGATCGCGGTGTCGGACGGACACACATCCCTGACCTATCGCGAGCTCGCCCGTCGCAGCCAGGCGGCGGCCCGCTGGCTGGCCCGCGAGGGCATCGGCGCCGAGAGCGTCGTCGCCCTGCTGGCAGACCGTGGACCCGATCTGCTCGCAACGATGATCGGGGTGCAGCGCGCGGGCGCGGCCTTCCTGAACCTCGATCCCGACCAGCCGCCGGCACGGCTCGCGACCATCCTCGGATCGAGCTGCGCCCGCATGCTGCTGACCGGACGGGCGCAGTCACCCAAGAAGGTCGAAGCGCTGCTCGAACCGCTGGTCGAGCGCATCCATGTGGCCGAGATCGACGATGCGGTTACGCCGCCCGGATCGGCCAAGCCAGCGCGTGCGGCGCGCCGCGCTGCTTCGAGCCTTGCCTATCTCGTCTATACGTCCGGCTCGTCCGGCGCGCCGAAGGGCGTCATGATCGAGCAGCGCGGACTGTCGAACCATCTGGCGTCGCTCATTGCCGAGCTTGACCTCTCGGCCAGGGACGTGATCGCGCAGACCGCGCCGCAGACCTTCGTGATTTCGGTCTGGCAGTTCCTCGCCGGTCCCATGGTCGGTGCGCGCGTCCATATCTGCGGCAACGCGACGGTGCAGGACCCGATCCTGCTTGCTCGGGAGATCGAGCGCGAAGGAATCACCGTGCTCGAGATCGTCCCCTCGCTGCTGCGCGTGATCCTCGATCGCATGGACGAAGCGCAGGTCCAGCGCGCCTTTGCAGGGTTGCGGCTGCTGATCTCGACCGGCGAGCCGCTGCCGGTCGATCTCTGCCGTGCATGGTTCGCCCGCTGCCCGAAGGTGCCGTTGATCAACGCCTATGGCGCGTCGGAATGTTCCGACGACGTGTCGCTGCACCGCCTGACCAAGGCGCCGGCGACGACGACGGCCAACGTCCCGGTCGGCGCGCCGCTGCCCAACACCCAGCTCTACGTGCTCGACCAGAACCTTCAGCCGCTGCCGGTCGGTGTGACCGGCGAGCTCTGCGTCGGCGGCGCCGGCGTCGGCCGCGGCTATATCAACGATCCCGCGCAACACCGGCAGCGCTTCATTCCCGATCCATTCGGACGCAAGGCCGGCGCGCGCCTGTACCGGACCGGCGACCTAGCCCGCCGCCTCGCCGACGGCACGATCGAATGCCTCGGCCGCGCCGACCATCAGATCAAGATCCGCGGCTACCGTATTGAGCTCAAGGAGATCGAGAACGCGCTTGCCGACCATCCGGGCGTGCGGGCCGTTATCGTCGAGCCGCGCCGCGAGGCAAGCGGCGATGTCAGGCTGATCGCCCATATCGTCGCAAGGTCCGGCAGCCGGAGCAGCGCCAGCGAGTTGCGCGAATTCCTGAAGAGCCGGCTGCCGGGTTACGCCATCCCGTCCGCTTTCCTGTTCCTGGATCAGATGCCGCTCAATGCCCATGGCAAGATCGACCGATCGGCGCTGCTCGCGCCGCCGCAGCAGGACGTCTCCGCGCCGGACACCGCCGTTTCGGCACGAGGCTTCACCGAAAAGGTGCTCTCCGACATATGGATCGACCTGCTGAAGGTCGAGAGCCTCGGCGTCACCGACAATTTCTTCGATCTCGGCGGCCATTCGCTGCTGGCGGGCCAGGTGATGGCGCGCATCGCCCGAGCACTCGGCGTGTCGCTGCCGATCAAGACCATCTTCGAGGCGCCGACGATCGAAGAGCTGGCCCGACGGGTCGACGAAGCCGTGACGGCGAAGCCGCGCGGGCTCACGACAACCGTGCCGCGGCTGGCCGAAAGCGGCCGGCCGACGCTCTCTTTCGCGCAGGACCAGATGATAAGGATCGAGCAGAACCTGCCCGGGCTGCCCCTGTTCAACTTGCCTTTCGCCTTCCGGCTCGAGGGTCCGCTCGATCCGGCCACCCTCGCGCAGGCGTTCGGCGACATCGTGCGCCGCCACGAATCGCTACGGACGGGATTCGGCTGGAACGGCGAGGAGCCCGTCAGCCGCGTCGCCACACCCAGCGAGCTCGGACCGGTCCTCACCGTCGAGGTCATCGGCGACGGGCATCCGCACAATAACAAGCGGCGCAGAGCGCTCGAGCTCAGGAAGATCGATCTCCTGATCCAGCAGGAGACCTATGCTCCGTTCGACACCGCGCGGCCGCCGCTGTTGCGGGCACGGCTGTTGCGGCTTCATGCCGACGACCACGTGCTGGTGCTGACGCTGCATCATGCCATTGCCGACGGCTGGTCGATCGGCGTGCTGTTCGAGGAGTTGTCGAACCGCTATGCGGCGCTGGCCGGACGTCCGTCCGTGCCGCTGCCGAAACTGCCGCTGGCCTTTGCGGACATCGCGCGCTGGCAGCGCTGGTGGTGCGGCACCGACGCAGCCCGCCGCCAGGCCGCGGACTGGGCGGAGAATCTACGCGGCGCCGCGCCCGTCTTCGACGGCGAAGCCAGCCCCGGCGCGTCCACCGGATATCATCCAGTCAACCTCGAGCGCGAGTTGATTGGCCGGCTCACCGCCTTTGCCGGCCAGCACAATTGCACGCTCTTCATGTGCCTCCTCACCGGCCTGAAGGCCCTGCTGGTGGCAAGAACCGGCCGTAACGACATCTCGATCGCCACCGCCATGGCCAATCGCGCGCAGCCGGATACCGACAGGATCGTCGGCCCGTTCGAGAACACGGTCATCGTCCGCACGCGAATCACGCCGGAGTTGTCGTTCGCGGAAGCCCTTGCCCGGGTACGCCAGAGCGTGCTCGACGCGCATGCGCGGCAGGAACTGCCCTTCAATATCCTGGCCGAGCATCTCGAGCAGGAGGGAATCGCCCCGTCCTCGCTGCTCCAGGTCTATTTCACGCTGCAAAATCCACTACGCCAGCCGCTCGAGTTGCCGGAGATTGCAGTGCAATCGATCGGAAACATCGCGCGCGAGGGCCAGCCGGTGCTACCGATCGACCAGACCTGGCTGTCGTTGATGCTCAAGGAGCGGCCGACCGGAATTACCGGCTCATGCAACTACAAGAGGGAGTCGTTCGATGGCCGCATGGTCGGCGAGTGGATGGCGGATCTCGTCGCGCTGCTCGGGAGGGCCATCGCCCAACCCAACACGCCGCTCGGCCGGTTGGTCGCTCGCAGGGCGGCATGATCCGCTGTACAAAACGAGCGAATAGGAGTTCACTCGCCAAAGCTGTGAATGATCAAGTTGCATCTTGATTCTTCGGCTCCAGCGCGCAAGATTATTCTCGCGTTTTGATTTGGACGATTATTTCAACCGGGGGAGTGTTATGGGTTTCATCAAATTTACCAAAGGTACCTCGTTGAGCGACAAGGACCGCAAGGCGCTGCAGAAGCTGCTCGCCGCCGAGAAGAAGAAGCTGCAATCCGCGCTCAAGGATGTCGATGCCAGCCTTTCGGTGCTGGGCGGGTCGAAGAAGGCCAAGAAGAAAAAGTAAGATTAGTCGGCGAGACGCCGCACGAATCTTCGGACAACGGTCGCACGCCAGCCGAGCTGGGGGGCTCGCACAAGCTTGCGTCCGTAAACCGTCAAGCAATCGACAAGAATTTGCCCGGGTGGATCGCTAGAAGCGTTCGCTCAGTTGCTTCTTGCTCAGTTGATTCTTCTGTCAGCCGGAGTTTTGCCTCCGCCGCCTGACGCCATGGGCCCTTTTGATGGCAAACGATAGAATTGAACTGTTTGTCGGACTGATCGAGACCTTTGACGCGCCGGGCGCAGTCGACGCGTGCCGACGTTTGCTCTCGGTCGACGAAAGGGTCCGTGCCGACCGCTTCATGTTCGAGCGGCATCGGCGGCAGTATATCTTCGCCCACGCGATGCTGCGCCTGGCGCTGTCCAGGGTCGCGCCCAACGTCGCGCCGTCCGACTGGTCCTTTGCCGCCGGCCGCTACGGGCGACCGTTCGTCGCAGCGCCCGCAACATCGGCCGCGCTGCATTTCAGCCTGTCCCATGCCGACGGCTGCGTTGCCTGCGTCGTGTCGCAGCATGAGGCTGTCGGCATCGACGTCGAAACCGTGTCGCGGCGGGTCGCGCCGCTGTCGACCGCGCTTCGCTTCTTTGCGCCGGAGGAGGTCGAAGCCTTGCGCGGACTGCCGGAGCCCGCTGCGATCGAGCGCTTCTTCGACTACTGGACGCTCAAGGAGGCCTACCTGAAGGCCAGGGGTTTTGGGCTCAATCTGCCGCTCGACGCCTTCGCGATGCAGGTGTCGCGGGATGCCATCGAGATCAGCTTCAAGCCCGACATCACCGACGATCCCCAGGGTTGGCGCTTCTCGCTGTGCTCGCCGTCGCCGTCGCATCGTCTCGCGATCGCCGACGGCTCCCGCGCCGACGGCGGCCTTCCCATCACCCGCAATCCCTGGCCGCTCCAGGAAGCGGCTGAATGAAGCCCCCGCGGCTGCGCGTCTTTCCCGCGATTTCGCGCAACCGCGATGCCAGCAAATATGTCGGAGAGCTAACGCGGGTGGCGCAGTTCGCCGACCGCAACGGCTTTGAAGGCATCCTGCTGTTCGAGGGCAACGACGTGTTCGTCGAGCCCTGGGCAATGGCTCAGCACATCATGGCTGCGACGACGCGAAGCTCGCCGCTGATCGCGGTCAACCCGGTCTACATGCACCCGTTCACGGCCGCGAAGTTCGTCTCGTCGCTTGCCCAGCTCCACGGCCGCAAAGTCTATCTCAACATGATCACGGGGACCGCGGTCAGTGATCTGCAGGGACTGGGCGACGAGCAATCGCATGCAGACCGCTATGTCAGGCTCGGCGAGTTCGTCGAGCTGATGCGCCAGTTGCTGACGAGCCCGCGGCCGGTGAATTTCGAGGGCCGGTTCTACCGTGCGCACAATCTGCAGCTTCGCCCGCGCCTGCCGGCGGAGCTGATGCCGGAATTCCTGATCGCCGGTCAATCGGACGCAGCGCAGCGCGTGGCGAAGGAGACGGGCTGCATCAAGATGCAGATGCTGCCGCCCGATCTCGACCGCGGGCTGGATGCGCCCGGAATAAATTTCGGCATCTTCGCACGCGAGAGCCGTGAGGAGGCGCGGCAGGCGGCCAAGGCGCGCTTCCGCGACAACCCCGACGATCGCGAACTGCTCGCACTCACCGTGGAGAACAGCGACTCCGTGTGGAAGCGGCGCCTCTACGACGGCCAGAGCGGCGAGCTCGCCGACAACGGCTACTGGCTATTGCCGTTCCTCACCTTCCAGGCCGACTGCCCCTACCTCGTCGGCAGCTATGCCGAAATCGGCGTCAAGCTGAAGGCGTTTGCAGCGAAAGGTCTCACCACGATCATGCTCGACATGGTGGCGGACGAGTTCGAGATGCAGCATGTCTGCAAGGCGCTCGCGACAAGCGGGATGTTCTGAACTCTTCGCCTCTCCCAGCAAGCGGGGCGAGGTGGAGAGCTCGCCTCACCGCGCCTCTTCGAATCCCGCCAGCACCGAGGTCAGGTTCGCCCCAAGGATATCCGAGAGATAGCCGCCCTCCTGCACGAACACGGTCGGCAGGCCCAGTTTCGCGATGGCCTGGCCGATGCGGCGGAAGCCGGGCGTGGTGACGGCGAGGCCCTTCAGCGGATCGTGCTCGGAGGCGTCCAGACCAAGTGCGATGACGAGGGCGCCGGGAGCAAAGGACTCGATCGCCTTGCGTGCGACATCCATGGCCTGGATGTAACCGTCATCGCCGGTGCCGATCGCCAGGGGGATATTGAGATTGGTGCCGAGGCCCGGCCCCTCGCCGCGCTCATGCGCGTAGCCCCACACATAAGGGTAATACGCGACGGGATCGGCATGGATCGAGACGGTGTAGACGTCGGGGCGCGCGTAGAAAATGCCCTGCGTGCCGTTGCCGTGATGGACGTCGACATCAAGGATCACGACGCGCTCGTGTTTGAGCCGCAGATGTGCGGCGGCGATCGCGCTGTTGTTGAGAAAGCAGAAGCCGCCGGCCATGTCGCGATAGGCGTGATGGCCGGGCGGACGGCAGAGCGCATAGACGGCGTCTTCGCCGTCCATCACCATTTGCGCCGCCGTGGTTGCGACATCGGTGGCCGCACATACCGCGGCCCAGGTGCCGGGACCGATCGGTGCTGCGGTGTCGGCGGTGTGCCAGCCGAGCTTGCCGACGATGTGGGTGGGGTAGGTCGCGGCGTGGCGCACGGGATGGATGTTGCCGATCATCTCCGGCCCGGAATCGCCGAGCGCCGTCCAGGCGTCCCAGGCTTCGCTCAGGAACGACAGGTATTCCGGGCTGTGAATGCGCGCACGCGGCCCCTGCCCGAATGTCGTGGGCTCGACCAGTTGATGCTTGCCGTCCTTCAACCCCTTCAGCAGGCGATCGGCGCGCTCGGGCTGTTCGGTGGTGCGCTTGACGACACCGCGAACCAGGAAGAATTGCGGATCGTGGCTGCGATGCAGCTCAGTATGGACGGCTTTCACTCAAACACTCCGTGGTCACGTGCTCTCTAACGGTGCCCACAGATGTCTAAATCCCTGCGGCGGCGAGATGCAAGCAAGAAGAATGCCGTCCCTGCCGCGCTGTCCTGCGCCGGAGGCAGACCGCCTCTGATGGTCAGCAGCGCCCGCGCAGGAGGCAGTGCTCGCGGCCCTGCTGATCGGTGCGGAAAGACTCGATGAAGCCGCCCTGGCGCTGGGTGACGAAAACGGTCTTGCCGTCGCTGCCGCCGAACGCGAGGTTGGTCGGCTCCTTGCCCCTCAGCGCGATCTCGCGCTCCACTGCGCCATTCGGCTTCATCAACGCGATCGTACCCTTGAGGATGCGAGCGATATAGAGACGGCCGGCGACGTCGGTGCGCAGTCCGTCGACGGTGTCGGGCTGGAACGTCTTGATCAGCTTTGCGCCTGTGAGCTCGTTGCCGTTGATCGCATAAGACCAGATCTGGCCGCTGCTGGATTCCCCGACATAAAGCGTCTTGCCGTCGGGGCTGAGATCGATGCCGTTGGTGGTGCCCATCGCGCGCGGCGCGGACATCACCTGCCCCTGCACCGAACCGTCGGCGGCTCTCGCGATCCGCCAGATGTGGCCTTCGCGACCCTTCCAGTTCGGATCGCTCGCATAGATCGTGCCGTCGCGCGCGATGGTGATGTCGTTGGGCTGGTTCATCTCGTCGGAATGAAACCAGACCGAGGGCTCGGTTGCGCCCTTCGGGATGATGAAGATGTTATGCTTCTTGTAGTCGGCGATGAACATCGCGCCGCTTCGATCGAAACGGATCGCGTTGCCGACGCTGCCCTCAGGAAGTGCCGTGAACGGCTCCGAGGCCGCGCCGCCCGCCGGCAGCCTGCCGATAGTGCCGGGCTTGCCGAAGTTCACGACGAAGAGATTGCCATCGAGATCGGCGGCGGGCCCTTCGATGCCGAAGGTGTATTCGCTGGCGGGCGTGACCTGCACGCTTTCGAACAGTTTCGTTTCCGCGCGGGCCGACGAGACCGCGAGAATGAGACAAACGCTACTGCACAGGCACCAGAAATTCCTGCCGGATGTAATAGCCATCGTCGTCGCTGCACTCGCCATTCAAATAGGGATCGGCCGGCCGGAAGAATCGGCTGAAGCCGGGTTTGTCTACAGCGCTCCTTTGTGTCACGACGACGACCTTGGAGGCCGGTATTTCGCCGCATTCCTTGTTGGTTCTGCTGAAGAACTTGCGCTGCGGCGGTCCTGCCTTGATCCACATCCGCGTGCCGGGGACCATTCTCGCAACGAGCATGTCGGCGGTATCGAGCAAGCCGGCATAGCCGGGTTCGGTCTTCGGCAATGTCTCGCCGCCCGGCGGCATCAGCTTCTCCGCGCCGATCCCGCGCAGCCGCGTGCGCAGCCTGCCCGAGTTGGGATCGCCGGGGTAGATCCAGCCGTCCTGCGCCAGCATGAAGCGGAGAACCATTGCGTCCTTCTCCGCGTCCGACTGTCCCGGCTTCAGACCAAAATCCGAATGACAGCCGAGGCAGTGCTTCTCGACGAGGCCCTTGCGCAGCGTGGTCAGCCGAATCCGGTTCTGCGCGTCCCTGGCGACGAAGGCTGCGAGCTGGTCGATCACCGCCTGGCTGCGGGTATCGCAGGGCAGCGGCGGCGGCGGGTCCTCCGCGGCGCGATCGATCCGGATCACGGTCTGGTTCTTGTCCTCCACCAGCCAGATCGCGCCGTCCTCCGCAACCGTCATGCCGACCGGTGCGCCCTGCGGCCGCGCGCCGTTGACGCGGTGCCAGCCGGCGATCAGCTCCTCGAACGGCGCTGCGGCAACCTCCCCCGCGTCGGTCTGGAAGCTGCGGGTCGGATCGGCTGCGCAGCTGACGCGATAGCGCACCGGCGGAGGGCTCGGCTTGGGGAAGCCGTGGTCGTCGACGTCGTAGACGAGGACGCGGCTGCCGGTCGGGCGATAGCCGTGCAGGCCGACCAGCAGCCTGCCCTCCAGCTCCGGGAATTTGGCGCCGTGATAATACAGCATCGCGAGCGGGGCGCCGTGCGGCGGCATCAGTGAGAGCGGTCGCCTGTAGAGCGCGTTGGCCGTGCACAGCGACTTGTAGACGCCGGACTGCAGCACGGTTCTGAATTCGGGGCTCGGCGTCGACAGATCATAGCAATAGGGCCAGCCATAATGCTTGCCCTGCTCGATCGCGTTGATCTCCTCGTTCGGCTTGAAGATATCAGGCAGGTCGCGGCCGTTCTCGCCTTGCAGGAAGGCGTAGCCGGCATCGGGAAAGTTCGGATGCAGCGCCAGCGCCATCGAATTGCGCAAGCCGCGCGCGTAAACCAGATGAGGCGGATCCGGATCGCTCAGCTTCAACGATGGAAAGACGCCGCCCGCGGGCGGCGTGAACAGCCAGATCGACGCCATCGCGGCACCGCCTTCGGCGGCCGCGCAAGGCCGCGTGATCGGCGCCGGCGTGATGCAATCGTCGCTGTGCGAGCCGATGTTGACGAACAGCCGCCCGTTCCTGTCGAAGACGAACTGCTTCAGCGGATGCGCGCTCTCGTCGAGCCTAGTGCCGTCAGGCAGCCGGATCCGGCGCCCGGGCATGTGACGGATGATGGTCTCGACCGTGCCGCGCGGATTGTCCGCGAGCGGGTCGAACCGGAAAATCGTCTCGGCGGTCGAGGCATAGAGCTTCCTGTCCGGACCGATCACCAGACCGAACGGATATTCGATGCCGGTCAGCAGTTCCTTGAATCTCTGCCCTTGGGGCGCATGCGGATCGAGCAGCAGCAGCCTGCCATCGGTGTGGCCCCAGCCGCCCATGTCGGCTACGACGAACAGCTCACGGCCCGGCACCTGGACGATCGAACGCGGAAACTTGAGGTGATCTTCCTCGCTGGCGACGAGGCCGGCGCAAAATCCCGCCTTCATGTCGATCTGGAGTTTGGGAAAGGCGAGATCGCCGCTGCCGCAGATCTCCGCGCCGATCGCGTAGCCGCTTTTCCTCACCGGTTCGGAGGAGGCTCCCGTTGCAACGCTGAGCAGCACCCCAGTGGCTACAGCGACAAACAGGCGCTTGTAGCGGCATTCGCGCCAGAATGTGAGGTGATGCACGGCAGCCTCCCAAACTTTCCGTGCAGACTTGTTCCATGTCGAGGGAACGCCGTCCAGTTGGCCATCACCCGCCTGTGATTAAACCTGTAACGACCTTGGTGCCGACCAATATCCGTACATTCCCTTACCGGGCTCGACCCGAATGTTTCGCGCATGCTTCGGATGGTATCGGTCTGCCATCCCGATCGCTCCCTACAGGAGACGAATATGGTTCAGGTCTATTTTCACTGCTCCAATACCGACGGCACGCTGATCGATCGCAGCGGCACCGCGGTAACCAGCCTGACCGAGGCGCGCGACCGTGCCGCCCAGATCATGAGCTCGATGATCCAGACGCCCGGCACCGAGGACTGGCGCGACTGGGTGATTCATGTCAGCGGCTCTGACGGCGAGGAGATTTTCGATCTCCCCTTCACCGCCATGCTCGGCAAGCCGCATTGAGGTGATGCCGTGCTGTTCGCTTCACTGACCCTGCTCTGCCAGCCCCTGAGCTTCATCGCCACCAAATGGCAGAAGCTGGTGCGGATTGCCGGCAACCCTTACCGCCCCGAGCTTCACTACATGCGCGGGCCCGGCCCGAAATGGCACGCCAAGTATCAGGCCAGCCGGCTCGACCGCACGCGCTGAGCGCCGTCCGCCACCCCCTCCCCTATTTGCCCGTGAATTTCGCCTTGCGCTTCTCGACGAAGGCGTTGCGGCCTTCGACGGCATCGGCGCTCCTGCGGATCGTGGCCTGAAGCTCGATCTCGCGGCGGAATTGCGCCTCGTAGGTCGCATGCTCGCTCTCCTCGATCAGCGCGCGGGTCGCGACCAAAGCGCGCGTCGGCCCCTCCGCCAGGCGGCGCGCCAGCGTCATCGCCTCCTCCATCAGCTTCGCATCATCGACGACCTGCCGCACCAGGCCGATCTCCTGGGCGCGCTCGGCCGTCAGCGGCTCGTTCAGCAGCATCAGCTCGAGCGCCCGCTGCCGGCCGATCAGGCGCGGCAGCAGCCAGGTCGAGCCGAGATCCGGCACCAGCGCGATACGGCTGAATACCTGGATGAAGCTCGCGGACCGCGCCGCAACAATGATATCGCCGGCCATCGCAAGGCTGAAGCCGCCGCCGGCCGCGACGCCGTTGACGGCAACGACGACCGGTACGCGGCATTCGCGCAGCGCCCTGAAGGCCGGCCAGTAGAACCGCATCACGCCGGCGGCGATGTCCTCGCCGAGCGCCTCGGATGCCTTCAAATTCTGTCCTGAGCAGAAGCCGCGCCCGGCGCCGGTGAGGACCAGGGCGCGAACGCTTTCGTCCCGCGTCATCCCGGCAACCGCAGCGGCGAGCGCGCCGAGCAGGTCCGGGGTCATCGCGTTCAGGCTCGCCGGCTCGTCCAGCGTCAATATCCCGACCGCGCCATCCCGCGCCTGTTTCACACCTGCCATGTCGCTTCTCCCTTTGGATTGTTCTCGTTTGCCGCAATGTGCCATTGTCCGCGCGCTCCGCCAACCAAGACAACAGACAAGACGACATCATGCCTCATCAGTTCAGCCTCGCCCAAACCGTTCGCAAACCCGCCGTCACGTCCAAGGGCGGCATCGTCGCCGCGCAATCGCGCAGGGCGGCCGAAGTGGGAGCGCAAGTGCTGGCGGCGGGCGGCGACTGCGTGGATGCGATCGTCGCGACCACCTTCGCGCTGAACGTGCTGGAGCCCTGGAACAGCGGTATCGGCGGCGGCGGTGCGATGGTGCTCTACCGCGCCAAGGAAAATCGCTACGAGGTGATCGACTACGGCATGTGTGCGCCGCAAAGCCTGCGCACCGCCGACTACCCCCTCAGCGGCGAGGGCGCTGCCTCCGATCTCTTCCCGTGGCCGCGGGTGAAGGACGATCGCAACATCCACGGCCCCGGCGCGGTCGCCGTGCCCGGCGTCGTCGCCGGCATGGAGGAGGCGCATCGCCACCACGCGAAGCTGCCGTGGAAGGATCTGGTCGCGCCGTCCGTCGCGCTCGCGGGCGAAGGCATGCTGGTCGATTGGTGGACCACGCTGACGATCGCGAACTCGGCCGCCGATCTCAGGCGCTACCCAGGAAGCGCAGCCACGTTCCTGAAGGACGGCCTGCCGCCGAGCGCGCCATGGGGCATCAAATCCGAGACGCGGCTGCGGCTGGACAATCTGAAGGCGACGCTGTCGCATCTTGCCGAAGCCGGCCCGCGCGATTTCTACCAGGGCGATCTCGCCAAGAGCATCGCCTCGGACATCAAGGCCGACGGCGGCTCGCTCTCGGTGGAGGATCTCGCCGCATTCCGCGCCCATCCGCGCGAGCCGCTGGCAATCCCCTATCGTGGCGGCAAGGTCATCGCGACGCCGGAACTCACGGCCGGACCGACGCTGGCGCATGCGCTGCGCCTGCTGCAGGAGAATCTGAAACCGGCAGGCGCGCCCGATGCGGCCGCCTATGGCGAATATGCGCTCGCCCTGCAAGCTGCCTATGCCGAACGGCTCAAGGACATGGGCGATGCCGCCGGCAAGCGCTCGCTCGGCGCGGAGTATCTCGCGCCGGCCTGCACCACGCATTTCTCCGTGGTCGACCGCGACGGCAACATCGCAGCGGTGACGCAGACGCTACTGTCGTCCTTCGGCTCGAAATACGTGACGCCGCACACCGGCATTGCCATGAACAACGGCATCATGTGGTTCGATCCGACGCCCGGCACCACCAACTCGCTCGCCCCCGGCAAGCGCTGCCTCACGAACTACACCCCTGTCATCGCCGAGGCCAGGGATGGCAAACGCCTCGCGATCGGTGCGTCCGGCGGCCGCCGCATCCTGCCGTCGGTGATGCAGCTCGCGTCGTTCGTGATGGATTTCGGCATGGACCTGGATGCCGCCATCCACCAGCCGCGCATCGACGCCAGCGAAGGCGCGATCGTGATCGGCGACGCCCGACTGCCGGCGGACGCCCGCAAGGCGCTCGCCGCGCGCTTCGACTACGAGGAGACCCAGGTGCAGGCCTTGCCGCAGAAATTCGCCTGCCCGAGCGTGGTGATGCGCGAGGGTGACGTCAATTCCGGCGCTGTCGAAATCTTCCAGCCCTGGGCCGATGCGGTGGCGGAAGGCTGAGCAGACTCGGTCAGCCGCGGGCTCCTTAACCTCTCCCGCAAGCGGGAGAGGGAGCGCACTTGCGTTACAGCAACAGTAAATCTATCCGCTTCAGATCCCCAGCCGGTCCCTGACACGCCCCGCGATCACGGCGGTCGTCACGCCAACGGGCCAGAACGCATGCATCGGGATCGGCTTGATGCCGGTGACGGGCATGTCGATCTCGGCCCTGGCGCCGCCGATCAGCCGGCGCGCGAGCTGGGCGCCCATCGCGGTCGAGAGCGCGACGCCGCGGCCATTGCAGCCGAGCGAGATCAGGACGCCCTCCGCGGGCTCGTGCACATGCGGGTAATGATCCCCGGTGATCGCGAGCCGGCTGTTCCAGCCATGGGTCCAAGCGACGCCCTTGAGCTGCGGCCATAGCCGCTCGGCATAGCGCATGAGATAGGCGACATCGTTCGGCGCGCTGATCCAGCGCATCGGGCCGCGGCCGCCCATCAAGAGCCGGTTATGCTGGTCGATGCGGTAATAGACGGTGATGTGGCCGCTTTCGTAGAGCACGGGGCGCGTCGGCATGATCGAACGGGCAACCTCGTCCGAGAGCGGCGCGGTGGCGGCGATCGACGAGAACACCGGCACGATGGTGCGGCGGAGCGCGGGCCAGAGGTCGTCGGTGAAACCGTTGGTGGCAAGCAGCACCTTGTCCGCATGCACGATCGCGCGCGGCGTCTCGATGCGCCAGCGACTGCCGTCGCGACGGAGCGACAGCGCCGGCGTTTCGCCGTGCACCTTCGCCCCTGCCGAGATCGCAGCGCGCGCGAGGCCGCGCGCGTAGCTGAGCGGGTGCAGATCGCCGCCGCGGCTGTCCAGCATACCGCCGATATAGCGGTCGGTGCCGGTCATCTCACGCAGCTGCTCGCGGTTCAGATAGGTCACGGGCATGCCGCGACGGATGCACTGCTTCGCGGTCGCCTCGATCGCAGCGGCGCTGGCCTCGTTATACGCCGTGCGCAGCGTGCCGTTCTGCCGCGCCTCGCACGGGATCTGGTAGCGGCGGATCAGATCGTGCGTGAAGTTCGTGGTGCCGTAGGCGAAGTCGATCATGCGGCGGCCGAGTTCGGCGCCGAAATCTGCTTCGATCTGGTCGGGATCGTGCTTCAAGCCGGGATTGGTGTGGCCGCCATTGTTGCCCGATGCGCCCCAGCCTGGCTCCTGCGCCTCCAGCACGAGGGCCTCGACACCCTGCTCCGCCAGATGCAGTGCCGTGGACAGGCCAGTGTAGCCGCCGCCGACAATCGCGACGGAGACGGTCTTGTCGACATCGAGCGGCGGCGTGGCGACCGGGGCGACGGCCGTGTCGGCATAGAGGGAGGGTGGCAGAGGCAGGCGCGCAGTCATGGCGAGGACCGATCAGAGCGGATGCAGCACGCGGCGCAGGAAATCCTGCGTGCGCGGATGCTGTGGTTGGTTGAGCAGCGCCTTGGCCGGCCCCTGCTCGACGATGACGCCGCCGTCGATGAACAGCACGCGGTCGGCAACGTCACGGGCAAAGCCCATCTCGTGGGTGACGACCACCATGGTCATGCCGTCGTCAGCGAGCTTGCGCATGACACCGAGGACGTCGCCGACGAGCTCGGGATCGAGCGCCGAGGTCGGCTCGTCGAACAGGATCGCCTTGGGCTGCATCGCCAGCGCCCGCGCAATCGCGACGCGCTGCTGCTGGCCGCCGGAGAGCTGCGGCGGATGCGCATCGGCCTTCTCGGCGAGGCCCACCTGCGCAAGCAGCGCGCGGCCACGCTCAAGCGCCTGCGCGCGGGCTTCCTTCTTGACGTAGAGCGGCCCCTCGATGACGTTTTCGAGCACTGTCCGATGCGGGAACAGGTTGAAGCGCTGGAACACCATCGAGACCTGGGTGCGAACCTTCACGATCGACGAGGCATCGCGATCGACCTTGAGGCCTTCGATACTGATCTCGCCGCGGTCGTAGCTTTCGAGCCCGTTGATGCAGCGCAGGATCGTCGACTTGCCCGAGCCGGACGGGCCGATGACGCAGACCACCTCGCCCTTCTGGACCGACGCCGTGATGCCCTTGAGCACCTCGTTCTGGCCGAAGCTCTTGTGGACGTCGTTGAGCTCGATCATTTCTTGCCGGCCCGCTTCTCGAAATGACGAACCAGCAGGATCAGCGGGATGCTCATGGTGAGATACATCAGCGCCACCATCGTGAACACGTTGGTGTTCTTGAAGGTCGAGGACGCGATCAGCTTGCCTTGCAGCGCGAGCTCCGCGACCGTGATGGTCGAGGCCTGCGAAGAATCCTTCAGCATCATGATCATGACGTTGCCGTAGGGAGGAAGCACGATCCGCACCGCCTGCGGCAGCACCACGCGGCGCATGGTCAGCCACCAGCCCATGCCGATCGACTGCGCCGCCTCGATCTGCCCCTTGTCAATCGCCTCGATGCCAGCGCGGAAGTTCTCCGCCTGGTAGGCCGAATAGGCGATGCCGAGCCCGAGGATCGCCGCCTGCAACGCGGACAGCGTGACGCCGAGATCTGGCATCACGAAGTACAGATAGAACAGCAGCACGATGATCGGGATGCCGCGGATCACGTTGATCAGGCTGGCGCTGAGCAGCGACAGCGCCTTGATGCCGGAGACCCGCATCATCGCCCAGACCAGGCCGAGCACCGTCGAGAGCAGCAGCGAGCCGATGGTGACGACGATCGTCAGTGCGACGCCGCTCATCAGGATCGGAAAGAACTCGACGGCGTCGTGCCAGAAGCCTTTCATCGGCAAGCCTTCACTAAAGACCCTTCATCGATCGGCCCTTGAGGATCAGCCCTGTGCCTTCAGGCCCCATTTGTCGAGGATCTTGTCGATGGTGCCGTTGGCCTTGAGCTTGGCCAGCGACGCGTTGATCTTGCCGAGCAGTGCGCTTTCGCCCTTGCGCACGCCGATGCCGACCGAGCCGACGGTGACGGGCTTGTAACCGTCGACGAGACGCACCTCGGGGAAACCGCCCTGCTTCAGATTGTAGGCGAGGATCGGATAGTCGGCGTAGCCGGCCTTGAGGCGGCCGGTGTTCACGTCGCGCAGGATGTCGGGAATGGTGTCGTACGCCTTCACGTCCGCGAACAGGCCGGACTTCTTCAACGCATCGACGAAGGCGGTGCCGACCTGGGCGCCGACCGTTTCGCCCTTCAGATCGTCCTGCGTCGCATAGGCCTTGGTGTCGGTCTTCGGCACCACGAGGCCTTCGCCATAGGTGTAGATCGGATCGGAGAAGTCGACGACTTCCTTGCGCGGCGCGGTGATGAACATCGCGGCGGCGATGATGTCGATCTTGCTCGAGGTCAGTGACGGGATCAGCGCCGAGAACTGCATCGGTTCGATCTGAACGTTGAAGCCGGCATCCTTGCCCACTTCAGTCACGAGATCGACCATGATGCCCTGGATCGTATTGGTCTTGGTGTCGAGGAAGGTGAAGGGAATGCCCGTCGGCGTCGAGCCGACCTTCAGCACCTGCTGCGCCGAAGCCGGCATAGCGGCCGAAATCGCGAGCGCCGCGACCGCGGCCAAACCAAAACGCTTCATCGCATTCCCCTTTGGGTCCGGCCGATGCGGCGCTCGCAAATGTCGTGATCGCAGACATTGCGGGCCGAGCCGTTTCGGCCTATTTTCACCAATATGAAAATTTGGTCACACTTTCGCGGGCGATGCAAGCGGTTTTCATGCACATGAAGGAAGCGGTTTGACGTGAGCGGTGGCAAAAGAATGCGCAAACCGGCCGCCGCGAAAGCGGTGAAGACGACGAAGGCTAGCGCGAAGCCGGCGGAGCCGGCAATGGACGTCGCAGTCGGCCGCCGCATCCGCGATCTCAGGCGGGTCAGGCAATTCTCGCTGGAGACGGTCGCCGCGCGCACCGAACTGTCGATCGGCTTCCTCAGCCAGATCGAGCGCGGCCTGTCGTCACCATCGCTGCGCGTGCTGGCAACGCTCGCCGACGTGCTCGGCGTCGGCATCGCCGCGCTGTTCGGCGCGAGCCCGAGCGCCGACGGAGCATCCGATCAGGTGGTAACGCGCGGGCTGCAGCGGCCGGAATTGAAGCTATGGCGCACCGGCGTCTCGAAGCAATTGCTGAGCCCGGCCAGCGCCGACAATAAGCTCAATTTGTTCCTTGTGCACCTGGAGCCCGGCGGCTCCACCGGCGACGAGCTCTACACCCATGACGGCGAGGAGGCCGGCCTCGTGCTCGACGGCGAGATGATGCTGACGGTGGACAGCGAGACGTGGTCGCTGAAGACGGGCGACAGTTTTCGCTTCGCGAGCCGGCGGCCGCACCGGTTTTCCAATCCGGCTGAGGATGCGAAGGCCGTGGTGCTGTGGGTGAATTGCGTGACGGGGGCGGGGTAGCTCCCGTCATTGCGAGCGCAGCGAAGCAATCCAGAATCCCTCCGCGGAGATAGTCTGGATTGCTTCGTCGCTGCGCTCCTCGCAATGACGAGGGATGGAGTCTTAGCCAAACCGGTGCTGATACCGATCCACCGTCAGCGCACTGACATCGACATCCGGCTTCTTGCCTGACAGCAAATCCGCGAGCACCCGGCCGGAGCCGCAGGACATGGTCCAGCCGAGCGTGCCGTGGCCGGTGTTGAGGTGGAGATTGGCGTACTTGGTCGCGCCGATCACGGGCGGGCCGTCCGGCGTCATCGGACGCAGGCCGCTCCAGAACGTCGCCTTGGCAAGATCGCCGCCGCGCGGGAACAGATCGGTCAGCGAGTGATCGAGCGTGGCGCGGCGGGCGTCGTAGAGCTTGGTCGAGAAGCCGGAGATTTCGGCGGTGCCGCCGACGCGGATGCGATTGCCGAGGCGGGTGATCGCGACCTTGTAGCTCTCGTCCATCACGGTCGATTCCGGCGCGCCCGAGGCGTCCTTGATCGGCACCGTGATCGAATAGCCCTTCACCGGATAGACCGGCAGCGAGATGCCGAGCGGCGCGACCATCTGCGACGAATAGCTGCCGAGCGCGAGCACGTAGGCGTCGGCCTGCAGCACGCCCGCACTGGTCGCGACACCGGTGACACGCGCGCCGTCGGTGACGATGCGGTCGATCCCGGTGTTGAGCAGGAAGCGTACGCCCAGCGCTTCGGCATGCTTGGCCAGCGCCTGCGTGAACATGTGGCAGTCGCCGGTCTCGTCCTGCGGCAGGCGAAGGCCGCCGACGAACTTCTCCTTCACGGCGGCGAGCGCCGGCTCGACTGCAATGCAACCCTCGCGGTTCAGCGTCTCGTAAGGCACGCCATACTGCTTGAGCACGGCGACGTCTTCGCCGGTGCCGTCGAGCTGGGCCTGGTAGCGGAACAGCTGCAGCGTGCCCTGCGCGCGCTCGTCATATTGAATGCCGATGTCGCGGCGCAGATCGCGCAGGCAATCGCGGCTGTATTCCGCGATCGGGATCATCCGGCTCTTGTTGACCGCGTAGCGCGTGCTGGTGCAATTGCGCAGCATTTTGGTGAGCCAGACCCACATCACGGGATCCAGCTTCGGCCGGATCACCAGCGGGCCATGCTTCATCAGCAGCCACTTGATCGCCTTCACCGGCACGCCGGGGCCGGCCCAGGGCGAGGAATAGCCGGGCGACACCTCGCCGGCATTGGCGAAAGAGGTCTCCAGTGCCGGCTCGGGCTGACGGTCGACGACCGTCACTTCATGGCCGGCACGCGCGAGGTAGTAGGCAGAGGTGACGCCGATGACACCGCTGCCGAGGATCAGAACTTTCACGCTACGTCAAACTCCCGCGGCATCACGCTCGCCGCTGCAAGGAAACAACTCGCAACGGCGAGAGCAATTATCAGGCCACCCGCTTGATGGCATCACCCAGGATCGAAACGATGTCGTCGATGTGGCTCTTCTCGACGATGAGCGGCGGCGACAGCGCGAAGCTATCGCCGCTCATGCGGAAGTAGAGCCCGCGATTGAAGCAGTCGACCATCACGTCGTAACCGCGCGCACCGACCGCGCCGTCGCGCGGCGACAGCTCGACCGCGCCCATCAAGCCGCAATTGCGGATGTCGATGACGTTGGGCAGGCCCTTTAGCGAATGCAGCGCGTCGCGCCAGTATTCGGCGATCGACGCACCGCGCGTGAGCAGGCCTTCGTCCTTGTAGATGTCGAGCGTCGCGATGCCGGCGGCGCAGGCGGTCGGGTGCGCCGAATAGGTGTAGCCGTGGAACAGCTCCATGACGTTCTCGGGGCCGATCATCATGGCGTCGTGCACCTTGCGATGCGCGAACACCGCGCCGCAGGGAATGGTGCCGTTGGTGATGCCCTTGGCCGTCGTCATCAGGTCCGGCGTGACGCCGAAGAAATTGGCGGCGAACGGCGTGCCGAGGCGGCCGAACCCGGTGATGACTTCGTCGAAGATCAGGAGGATGCCGTGCTTGTCGCAGATCTCGCGCAGGCGGTTGAGATAGCCCTTCGGCGGCGGCAGCACCGCGGTCGAGCCCGGCACCGGCTCGACGATGACGGCGGCGATCGTCTCGGCGCCGTGCAGGGCCACCAGACGCTCGAGATCGTCGGCGAGCTCGGCGCCATGCTCCGGCTGGTCCTTGGCGAAGGCGTTCCGGGTGAGATCATGGGTGTGGCGGATGTGGTCGACGCCCGGCAACAGGGTCGTGAAGGCGCGGCGGTTGGCGACCATGCCGCCGACCGAGGTGCCGCCGAAGCCGACGCCGTGATAGCCGCGCTCGCGGCCGATCAAACGGGTGCGGCTCGCCTGGCCATTGGCGCGGTGATAGGCGAGCGCGATCTTCAGCGCGGTATCGACCGACTCGGAGCCGGAGTTGGTGAAGAAGATGCGGTCGAGGCCCTTCGGCGCGATCTCGGCGAGGCGCTCGGCGAAATCGAATGCCAGTGGATGACCCATCTGGAACGACGGTGCGAAGTCCAGCGTCATCAGCTGCCGCTCGACCGCGGCGGCGATCTGCTTGCGGCCGTGGCCGGCATTGACGCACCAGAGGCCAGCGGAGCCGTCGATCACCTTGCGGCCGTCGACAGTGGTGTAATGCATGCCCTCGGCGGAAGAGAACAGGCGCGGCGCCTTCTTGAACTGCCGGTTGGCCGTGAATGGCATCCAGAACGAGTCGGTCTTGATGGTGTTCGGAATCTGATGAAGGGTCACGGGCCACGCTCCTTTGCTGACCTGACAGCAGAGGCACGGCTTCGGAACCGCAACAAGTCCTTTTCTGGTAAGCTGCAAGCCATTGATTTAACTGGGGCTGCAGGTCCATATTTGCGCGATCCGCAACACCTGCAACAGGGACCAGGGGCATGAGCGTCGACATCGGTGGACGGCTGCGATTCATCCGGGCGCACCACAAGCTGTCGCAGCGGGAACTCGCCAAGCGCGCCGGCGTCACCAATTCGACGATCTCGCTGATCGAATCCAACCAGATGAACCCCTCGGTCGGCGCGCTCAAGCGCATCCTCGACGGCATCCCGATGGGGCTCGCCGAGTTCTTCGCCCTGGAGCCGGAGAGCCGCCGCAAGATCTTCTACCGCTCCGAAGAGCTGACCGAGGTCGGCAAGAAGCCGATCTCGTACCGGCAGATCGGCGACAATCTGTTCGGCCGCAGCCTGCAGATCCTGAAGGAACGCTACGAGCCCGGCAGCGACACCGGGCGCGTTCACCTCGTCCATGACGGCGAGGAAGGCGGCATCGTCATCTCCGGCAAGCTCGAAGTCACCGTCGAGGACGAACGCCGCATCCTCAATCCCGGCGATGCCTATTATTTCGAGAGCCGCCGCCCGCATCGCTTCCGCTGCGTCGGCGGCAAGCCGTGCGAGGTGATCTCGGCCTGCACGCCGCCGACGTTTTGAATTTCGTCCGCGTTATCCGGGATCCTACGGAGTCCCCCGGTGTCTTACGGAGCTTGACGCAGCTCAATTTCCACGCGCGAAACCTCTATATGTTGCGAGCCGTAGCCGAGAGGCATTCCGGGGCCGCTTCGCAACGAGGCTCGCAGATGAAGATCACACTCGCCAATGCTGAAGCCGCACTCGACGAAGTGCTGCGCGACACCGACAAGCTCCATTCACGGGAGCTGCGCAAGGTCATCGCCGAGTATATCGAGACGCAGCGCGAGGCGCTGAAGGCTCTCCGCAAGAAGCTGCATTGACGGCACGCGGCGGAGCGAGACGGTCTCGCCCCGCCTGCTGCCTCAAAGCTGCGTCAGCAAGTCCTCGATCCGGATCGGGAAACGACGCACCCGCACGCCGGTCGCATGCCAGACCGCATTGGCGACCGCGCCGGCGCTGCCGGTGATCCCGATCTCCCCGACGCCCTTGATGCCGAGCGCATTGACATGCGGATCGTGCTCCTCGACCGTGATCACATCGAGCGGCGGCACATCGGCATTCACGGGGATGTGGTACTCGCCGAGATTGGCGTTCATGATCCGCCCGCTGCGGCGGTCGGTGACGGCCTCCTCATGCAGCGCGAAGGACATGCCCCAGATCATGCCGCCGAACAGCTGGCTCTGCACCATGCGCGGATTGACGATACGTCCCGCCGCGAAGGCGCCGACCATGCGGCTGACGCGGATTTGGCCGAGCTCGGGATCGACCTTCACCTCCGCGAACACAGCGCCATGCGCGTGCATCGCATACTCCTCCATCGCCGCGGGGTTCGGCGCGCCGGTGCCGCGCGCCTCGACCTCGGCGAAGCCGGCCCGTGCGAGAATCTCGACGTAGCTTTCGCCGCGGCTCTCGTCGTCGCGCCGGATCAACCTGCCGTCACGCGCGATCACGCCGGCATTCCCCGCGCCGAACAGCGGCGAGCGCTCGTCGCCGGTCGCGAGATCGGCGAGCTTTGCGACCACGGCCGCACCGGCGCTATGGATCGCCGCGCCCGCGGTCGCGGTGTGTGCGGAGCCGCCGGCGATGCCGGCATCGGGCAGGTCGGACGTGCCGGCCTTGAACTCGACGCGGTCGATATCGAGACCGAGTTCATCGGCCGCGATCTGGGCGAGCGCCGTCCACGCGCCCTGCCCCATGTCATGCGCCCCGATCTCCATCGCCCCGCTGCCGTCGCGCCGGATCACCGCGCGCGCCTCGGCCTGGAACATCAACGCCGGGAAGGTCGCTGTACCCATGCCCCAGCCGACCAGGAGGCCGGCATCGTCGCGCATCTGCCGCGGCTGCAGCGACCGCTTCGACCAGCCGAACCGCGCTGCACCCTGCTCGTAGCAGGCGCGCAGGGCCTTCGACGAAAACGGTTTTCCCGTGATCGGCTCGACCTCGGCATAGTTCTTTAAGCGGAAGGCAAGCGGATCGATGCCGCACGCCCAGGCCATCTCGTCGATCGCGCTCTCCAGCGCGATGGAGCCTGTCGCCTCGCCCGGCGCGCGCATGAACAGCGGCGTGCCGGTGTTGACGCGCACGGCGTCGTGCGAGGTGCGGATCGAAGGCGCCGCATAGAGCGTATGCGAGGCATCGGCGGCAGGCTCGTAGAAGTCGTCGAACGTGCTCGACACCGTTCTCGCATGATGATCGAGCGCGGTCAGGCGTCCCTCGCTGTCAGTGCCGATGCGCAGCCGCTGACGCGTCGGCGCGCGGTGGCCGACCGGGCCATACATCTGCTCGCGGCGCAGTACGAGCTTGACCGGCTTGCCGACCAGCTTTGCCGCCATGAGACCGAGGACCGGGGGGCCCGCCATCAATCCCTTGGAGCCGAAGCCGCCGCCGAGAAAGGGGCTGCGGATGTGGATCTTGTCATGCGCGATGCCGAACAGCTCGGCAACGCGCGCGAGCGACAGCATGAGACCCTGGGTCGGCATGTCGATTTGCACATTGTCGCCGTCCCAGGCAGCCACGATCGCATGCGGCTCCATGGCGTTGTGATATTGCGGCGGCGTCTCGTAAACCGCGTCGATCTGCTTGTCGGCCGCGGCAAGGCCCGCCTCGACATCGCCGCGGTGGTTCTCCGTGGGATTGCCGACACCGACGACCGGCGGCACGAAACTTTCGCCGGCGTCGAGTCCGACGAGCGCAGGCAGCACCTCATAACGCGGCGCCAGCAGCACCGCGCCTTCCGTCGCCGCCTCCAGCGTTTCGGCGATCACGACGGCGATGGGCTGGTTGGCGTAACGGACCTCATTGCTCTGCAAGACCTCCATCCGGAACACGAACGGATTGGTCTTGATCTCGGGATCGATGGCGAGCTGTGGCTTGTGGTCCGGCGTCATGACGTCGACGACGCCGGGATGGCGCTTGGCCGCGGCGACATCGAGCGAGGTCACGCGGCCGTGCGCGATGCTGGCGGCCGCGATCACGGCGAACAGCATCCCGGGCGGGTGATTGTCGGCGGCATAGGTCGCCTGCCCCCTGACCTTGAAGACGCCGTCGCGGCGGGTCAGCGGCTGGCCGATGCTCGAGCCGTGGCGCAGATGGGCGGGAGCGCTGGTGAGATTGAGCTCAGGCATGGATGGCTCCGGAGGTCGAGGCAAAGGGAGACGCCGGCAGCGCGGGAATGCGCGCGGGCGTGCCGGCGGCGGCGAGAGTCAGCGCGCGCACGACGATGCGGCGCGCGAGCTCGATCTTGAAGGCGTTGTCGCCGGACGGCTTTGCGTCGGTGAGCGCACGCCAAGCGGCTTCCTGAAAAGCGTCAGCTGTGGGGGCGACGCCCCTAAGCACGTCCTCCGCGGCGCGTGCGCGCCAGGGCTTTGCAGCGACACCGCCGAGCGCAAGCCGCACCTCGGCGATCTTGCCGTTCTCGATCTGCAACGCAGCGGCAGCCGAGACGACAGCGAAGGCATAAGACGTGCGCTCGCGAACCTTGAGGTAGCGCGCATGCCCCGCGAAGCCGCGCGCGGCAGGCGGCAGACGCACCGCGACGATGAGATCGCCGGGCTCCAGCGCGAAGTCTCGCTCGGGCGTATCGCCCGGCAGGCGATGCAACGCATCGAGGGCGATCTCGCGGCGGCCGTTCCTCCCCTCGATCTCGACGATGGCGTCGAGCGCGAGCAGCGGAACGCAGAAGTCCGACGGATTGGTCGCGATGCAGCTCTCGCTCCAGCCGAGCACGGCGTGGGTGCGGTTCTCGCCGTCGCGGGCGTCGCAGCCAGAGCCGGCCTCACGCTTGTTGCAACGGCTGGCCGTGTCGTAGAAATACGCGCAGCGCGTCCGTTGCAGGAGATTGCCGCCGACGGTGGCGGCATTGCGCAGTTGCGCCGAGGCGCCAGAGAGCAGCGCTTCGGCGACGGCCGGATAGGACCTTGCAAAGCCAGCATCATGAGCGAGATCCGCGTTGCTCACGAGCGCGCCGATGCGCAATGACCCGTCGGAGAGCGTTTCGATCTGATCGAGCCCGTCGAGATGTGTGACATCGACCAGACGATCCGGCCGGCTCACGCCGCCCTTCATCAGATCGAGCAGATTGGTGCCGGCGGCAAGATAGACAGCGCCCGGCTGGGTGGCGGCGGCGACGGCTTCGGCAACCGTGGCGGGCCTGACATAGTCGAACTGTTTCATGCGGAGCGCCTCTGGTTGGATTCATCGGCGCCGGCCTGCGCTTCGAGCACGGCATCGACGATGCCGGCATAGGCGCCGCAGCGGCAGAGATTGCCGCTCATGCATTCGCGGATGCGCTCGGGGTCGTTGCCGGCCTGGGCCTCCTGCATCATGCCGATCGCGCTCATGATCTGGCCTGGCGTGCAGAAGCCGCACTGGAATCCGTCATGGGCGATGAAGGCTGCCTGCACCGGATGAAGCTGGTCGCCGCGCGCAACACCTTCGATGGTCAGGATGTCGGCGCCGTCGTGGCTGACGGCGAGGGCGAGGCAGGAATTGATCCGCTTGCCGTCGACGAGAATGGTGCAGGCGCCGCACTGGCCGCGGTCGCATCCCTTCTTGGTTCCGGTCAGATCGAGGCGCTCACGCAGGAGATCGAGCAGCGTGACGCGCGGATCGTCGAGGACGAAGTCGCGCCGCGCACCGTTCACGGTGAGGCTGATGGAGTGGTTCATACAAGGCTCCGATCAGATATGGACATGAGTCGTCGGCCAGCGTGCCACCTCCGTGGCCGCCGTCGACATGTGTCGGCGAGGCAGAGCCCGGCCAACATCCCAGCGAAGATACGGAGGCACCCTCCGCTTAACAAGGGCTGCCGCTAAATATTTGGAATTCGTCAAAAGCCCGTGCGCCACCAACGCGATGGAGCCCGGCAAGGGTTCAATCTAACCAATTCGTGATCTACATTGCCGGCATGGACGACCACACCGACCAGACCCGGAAGCCCCGCGCCGACGCCGTGCGTAACCGCGAGCGCGTGCTCGAAGCGGCCAAGGCCGTGTTCAACGCCGGTGGCCCCGAGGCGAGCCTGGAGGCCGTGGCAAAGCGCGCCGGCGTCGGCATCGGCACGCTCTACCGGCATTTTCCGACGCGCGAGGATCTGTTCGAGGCGGTGTACCGGCGCGAGGTCGAGCAGCTCAGCGAGCTCGCCGAGCAGTTGAAGAACGCCAAGGATCCGGTCGACGCACTGCGGCGCTGGCTGCGCTCCAACGTCGAATTCGTTGCCACGAAAAAAGGCATGTCGGCGGCGCTGGCGCTGACGTTCCAGAGTTCCTCGGAACTCGCGGCGTTCTCGATGGACCGGCTGACCAAGGCGATCGGTTCGCTGCTCGACCGCGCGGTTGCAGCCGGCCAGATGCGTGGCGACGTCAGCCCGGAGGACCTGCTGCGGGCTCTCGTCGGCATGTGCTACATGCACGACCAGCCCGGCTGGCAATCGTCGGTGCTGCGCATGCTCGACGTGTTCGTGGACGGGCTGCGGGTGCAGCCCGCCGCCAGGGCCAGGCCCCGCACAGCCAGATCCGCGAAGCCGGCGGTGAAACGCAAGCGATAGCGCGCCCGTATTTCCAAAAGGCCATGCTAGGATCGGCATCGCCGGGATTTCAACGCGGAGCCTGTCATGCGCATCGCCGCCCTGCTCGTCACTATCAGCGTCATCTTCAGCTCCGTCGCGGCATACGCCGACGACGTCACCGCGGCACAAGGCGTCATCCGCGCCCAGGAACAGGCCTTTGCGCGCGATGATGCGGCCGGAGCCTATTCCCATGCCGCGCCGGCGATCCGGGAGATCTTCCCCGCGCCGGACATCTTCATGTCGATGGTGCAGAACGGTTACGCGCCGGTCTACCGGCACAAGAGCTTCGAGTTCGGCGACAGCAAAAGCGAAGGCGGCTCGATCTCGCAGCACGTTCACATCGTCGATGCCAATGGTGAGGCCTGGGAGGCGCTCTATACGCTCGAGTTGCAGCCGAATGGCAGCTACAAGATCACCGGCTGCTCGCTATTGAAGGTGGGACGGGAAGTCTAGGTCGCAAAACCCGGTCCGGCCTTGACCGCGTTCATCCGCGACCGGATCAGCAGCGTCACGACGATGCCAATGTTGAGCGCGTTCCATGCCACGCCGTTGGCGAAGGCTGCAGCATACGAGCCGGTGGCATCGAAGATGATGCCGGAGACCCAGCCGCCGAACGACATGCCGAATACCGACGCAAAGATCACGATGCCGACGCGGGTCGCAGCCTCGCTCGCCGGCATCGCCTCGCGCACGATGATGGCGTAGCTCGGCACGATGCCGCCCTGGAACAGGCCGAACATCGCGGAAATGATGTAGAGCGAGGTGAGGCTGTCGAAGAACAGATAGAACACCAGCGCAAAGCCTTGCGCCAACGCCCCGACCAGCAGCGTGCGGATGCCGCCGATCTTGTCGGCGAGATAGCCCGAGCCGATCCGGCTGACGATGCCGCAGGCCATCATCAGCGACAGCATCTCGGCACCGCGCGCCACGCCATAGCCGAGGTCGCCGCAATAGGCGACGATATGCACCTGCGGCATCGCCATCGCGACGCAGCAGGAGATGCTGGCGATCGAGAGCAGCACCGTCAGCGTGTTGGTCGAAAGCTTCAGATCGACCCGTGGCGGCGGCGCATTGGCGTGGTCGTGGACCTTGTCGTCGCCGATCTGCGCGCGCAGGACCAGCACGAGGATGGTCATCAGGCTGACGCAGACGAGGGCGATCCCGACATGGGTGTAGCGCCAGCCGATCGTCGCCATCCCCGTGCTGATAAGCGGCGGCCACATCGTGCCGGCGACATAATTGCCGCTCGCGACGATGGTCACGGCGAGCCCGCGATAGCGCTCGAACCAGTGCGAAGCCTCTGCCATCAGCGGCGCGAAGGTCGCCGACGTGCCGAGCCCGATCAGGAAATACGCCGCGACGAACTGCCAGAGCTGGGTCGAGAGCCCTGCCAGCACATTGGCGACGCCCAGAAACGCGATGCTGATCGCCATCGCCGGCACAATACCGAACTTGTCGGTGATCTTGCCCGCGATCACACCGCCGAGCCCGAAGCCGAACATCATCAGCGTGAACGCCAGCGACACCGCGCCGCGCGTGGCGGCGAATTCGGTCTGCACCACGGGAATCACGACCACCACCGCCCACATGCCGACGCCGCCGATCGAGCCGATCAGAAGCGCAATGACAAGGCGCACCCAGGCCTGACGCGAATCAGGGGTGAATGTTTCAGGTATTTGTCCGGGGTGATTTGGTGCGTGCACGGCGCGAACCATGTTCGCTGATCGCCCTGCGGTCAAGCATCGTGCCGCGATATTGGGCATGCGCGGTGCACTGCGGTAAGAAGAGCTTGGCGAAATGGCGTTTTGCCATTAGTTTGCAATCTGCGTGTGCAACATTGCCGCGCATTGGGCCAATCGACGGTATGTTGCTGCAATTGACGCGATCGATGCGGATCAGGGTGGGGCGGATCATCGCCCTCGCCTATCTGTTCTGCGTGCTCGCGCCGGCGGCAAGCCTCGCCTGGGGCGCCGGTGCGGCGCCATGCCTCGACGGCGCAATCCTCGCCGACCTGGTACCGGCGCATCATCAGATGCAGGCCGACCACATGCCTGGCGTCGCGTCGCATGACCATTCGGGACCGCACGCGCATCACCAGATCGCCGCGCAGGACGCACCGGTCCAGCATCATCATGACGACAAGGGCAAAGCGGGCCCCTGCTGCGCGATGATGTGCGTCAGCGCGCTGCCGGCCGATCTGCCTGCCGTCGCCAAGCCGGTCCTGCCCATCTCCGCCTGCGCGCCGGATATCGTTGTGAGTCTCCACAGCGAGGCGCCGCCCCTGCTCTACCGCCCTCCCATCGCCTGACCTGACAAGAGGAATTGAGGCTCCGCGCGTCCGCGCGCGTGCGCCTTTGGTCTTCGGACAGATCAGGGATCAATCATGATTACGCTTCTCGGGGCGGAGTTCGCCGCTGCATCGACAGCGCGTGGACGACACTTCCTATCCTGTTGCCTGCTGGCCGCGGCCGCGCTGGCGCTCACTGGCTGCATACCGGCAACGACGTACGTGGCCACCGCCGACCCTGCCGATCCCGCGGCCAAGGTCGCGGCTGCCGGCTATCGGTCGACGATCGCGCCTTACACCGGCCTGCGGCCTGCGGCGCCGGCACCATGGCGCGACCGCAACGACGCCGTTACGCCGCAGCCGAAGCAAGACCGGTAGGCGCGCGCCATGGCACCCCATCTTGCGCGCAACCTGCTCCTCGTTGCGACGTTCGGCCTCTCTGGCTGCGCCGCCTTCTCGCCCGATAGCGGCATGAACGCGGTCTCCGACCTGACGAGCCAGACCATCAACAAGGACGTCGCCTTCGTGCGAACGCCCGAGGGCGCCGGCGCGGTCGACGCGCGCGTTCGCCAATTGCTCTCGCGGACATTGAACGCGGAGACGGCCGTCCAGATCGCGCTGCTCAACAACAAGGGGCTGCAAGCCGCCTACAACGAACTCGCACTCGCCGAGACCGATCTCGTCGAGCAGAGCCTGCCGCCCAATCCCGTCTTCTCGATCTCCCGGATTTCAGGCAATGGCGCCAGCGAGATCGAGCGTCAGGTGGTCGGCGACATCCTGGCGCTGGCGACCCTGCCATTCCGATCCGACATCGCCCGCGAGCGCTTCCGCCAGGCGCAATTGCGCGCGGCGCTGGCGACGCTGCGGCTCGCCGCCGATGTGCGCCGCGCCTATGTCCGCAGCGTTGCCGCCAACGAGATGGTGGTGCTGCTGACGGACGCGAAGGCGACGGCGGAATCGACCGCCCAGCTTGCGGTCAAGCTCGGCGAGACCGGCGCGCTCAACAAGCTCGACCAGGCCCGCGAGCAGGTATTCTACGCCGAGACCACCGCCGACCTCGCAGCCGCACGGCAGACCGCGGCGAGCGCCCGCGAGAGGCTCGCGCGCCTGATGGGGCTGTGGGACGACGGCCTGGACTTCCGTCTGCCCAACCAGTTGCCGCCATTGCCGCGCCGGCCGCAGGCATTGCCTTCGATCGAAGCCGACGCGGTTGCTCATCGCATCGACTTGCAGATCGCGCGGCTGGAGCTGACGGCGCTGGCGAAGTCGTTGAATCTCACCGAGGCGACGCGCTTCGTGACGCTGCTGGATCTCGCCGGAATATCCCGTCGCACCCAGGATCCGGAGGGCGCACCGTTCCGCGAGCGCGGCTTCGACGTGCAGTTCCAGATTCCGATCTTCGACGGCGGCGAGGTGCGGGTGCGGCAGGCGGCCGAGATCTACAATCTCGCCTTCAACCGTCTGACCGAGCGCGCCGTCAATGTGCGGTCCGAGGCGCGCGATGCCTACCGCACCTACCGGTCCGCATACGACATCGCCGGACACTACCAGCGCGAGATCCTGCCGCTGCGCAAGATCATCACCGAGGAGATGCAGCTCCGCTTCTCCAGCATGCAGGTCGACATCTTCGCGCTGCTTACCGAAGCACGGCAGCGGCTCGCGTCGCTGCGCGGCGCGATCGACGCCAGGCAGAAATTCTTTCTCGCCCAGTCCGACCTGCAAACCGCGGTCAATGGCGGCGGCGCGCCTGCGTCCGGGGGCGACAATTCGGCCACCATCGCCACGGCAGCACCTGCCGACGGAGGTCACTGACATGGAGGCCACGATGTTTTCCCGCCGAGGATTTTTGGGCACCGCCGCGCTTGCCAGCGCGTCCGCCGTCAGCGGCCGCGTGCAGGCCGCTTCGATTCCGGAAGCGCCTGTCATGGACAAGGTGGTGATGCAACCGCCGCTGCACCCGATCAGCGGGCCCGACTATCGCCCGGTCGTCACGCTGAACGGCTGGTCGCTGCCATTCCGCATGAACGGCGACTGGAAGGAATTCCATCTCGTCGCCGAACCGGTGGTGCGTGAGTTCGCCGAGGGCATGAAGGTCAATCTGTGGGGCTATAACGGCCAGTCGCCCGGCCCGACCATCGAGGCGGTAGAGGGCGACAGGGTCCGCATTTTCGTCACCAACAAGCTGCCCGAATACACCACCGTGCACTGGCACGGCATGATCATTCCGAGCGGCATGGACGGCGTCGGCGGACTGACCCAGCCGCACATCCAGCCCGGCAGGACCTTCGTCTACGAGTTCGAGATGAAGAAGAGCGGGACCTTCATGTACCACCCGCATTCCGACGAGATGGTTCAGATGGCGATGGGCATGATGGGCATGGTCGTGGTGCACCCGCGCGACCCGAGCTTCCGGCCCGTCGATCGCGACTTCGTGTTCGTGATGAGCACCTATCGCGTCGATCCCGGCACATACTTGCCGAAGGTCAACGAGATGACCGATTTCAACATGTGGACCTGGAATGCCCGGGTGTTTCCAGGCATCGATCCGTTGCCTGTGCGGCTCGGCGACAAGGTGCGCGTGCGCATCGGCAATCTCAGCATGACCAACCATCCGATCCATCTGCACGGCCACAGCTTTGCGGTGACCTGCACCGATGGCGGCTGGATTCCGGAGAGCGCGCAATATCCGGAGACGACGACGGACGTGCCGGTCGGCGCGGTGCGTGTGTTCGACGTGCTCGCCGACAATCCCGGCGACTGGGCGTTCCACTGCCACAAGTCGCACCACACCATGAATGCGATGGGCCACGACATGCGCAATTTGATCGGGGTGTCGCGCAAGGATCTCGCCAAGGCCGTCGGCAAGCTTGCCCCCGATGGCATGGCGATGGGCTCGACAGGCATGGCGATGGGCAACATGGAGATGCCCGCGCCCGACAACACGCTGCCGATGATGAGCGGCACCGGGCAGTTCGGCCCGATCGAGATGGGCGGCATGTTCACGGTGATGAAGATCCGCGAGGGCCTCGCGCGCGACGATTATCGCGATCCCGGCCCGTATCAATTTCCGCAAGGCACCGTCGCCTACGAGGTCGAGGCGCCCGATGCGGCGCCGGTACGGGAGTCGGGCAGGCCCTCGCACAAAATGAAGATGTGAAGGTTTTGATGAACCACGAACTGGAGACCAGGATGAAGACGATCAAACTCGCTTTGGCGCTGGTGGCGTTGCCGCTTGCGCCCGCGCTCGCCCATGAAAATCATGCGCACGAAACCTTTTCGGCCGGCGAGCCCGGCAATCCCAAAAGGCCCGCCCGCACCATCGAGATCGTGATGAACGAGATGGACTACACGCCCTCGCGGATCGAGGTCAAACGCGGCGAGCAGATCCGCTTCGTGCTGCGCAATGTCGGCAAGGAGGATCATGAATTCCTGCTCGCTACGCCCAAGGAAAATCTGGCGCACGCGGAGGTGATGAAAAAGCATCCGCACATGGAGCACGACGATCCCAACGGAGTGAGGCTCGCACCCAGCAAGACAGCCGAGATCCTCTGGAAATTCACCAAGGCCGGCACCTTCGAATTTTCCTGCCTGATCCCCGACCATCGCGACTACGGCATGGTCGGCCACGTCACCGTGAAGTAAGCGATGGAGCTTCCCATGATCCGCATCATTCGCCTCGCAACCGCTCTGGCGCTGACGCTGAGCTTTACCGCTGGAGCCCTGGCGGCGGGAGGCGCCGCGATCAGCGGCGAGGTCAGGAAAATCGACGAGGGCACCGGCAAGATCACGCTCAAGCATGGCCCGGCCAAGAGCCTCGGCATGGAGGAGCCCATGACCATGGTCTACCGCGTCAAGGATCCCGCTCTGCTCAAGCAGGTGAAGGTCGGCGACAAGGTCACCTTCGAGGCCGAGGAGGCGGCTTCGGGATATACGGTGACGAAAATGGAGAAGGCCAGGTAGGGACGCCCGGTCTTCCGGGCTCCCCGCCTCCCCGCACTCCTGCCGCACCCGCCGTTAACCCTTTGCTAACCATACACCCGGCAAGAATTGCCGAGTGAAGTCGAGTGTCGTCAGCCGCGTAGAACGGGAGGTCCCCCGTGGACGCCAGTGCGGTGCCTCACTTTCGGAACGGCGGCCCTTCGGCCGCCGCGCAGACAATTGGGGCGCGCGGACGGCACTCGCGCGGGGGAGCAGCTACCATGGTCGACGTCACCGCCGGACAGGGCGTAGGCAGCACGAACGCCGGCTTCCCCACCCTTGCCGAGGTCGGGAACATCCTCAAGCGCGGCGATATCGCGCTGGCGCTGGGCGTTCTCACCATCCTGGTGGTGCTGATCCTGCCGCTGCCCGCGATCGTGCTGGATCTGTTCCTGGCGATCTCGATCACGCTCTCGATCCTGATCCTGATGACGTCGCTGTTCATCCAGGCGCCGCTGGAATTTTCCGCCTTCCCGACCGTCCTGCTGATCTCGACCATGCTGCGCCTGTCGCTGAACATGGCCTCGACCCGCCTGATCCTGTCGCACGGCCACGAGGGCACGGCGGCCGCCGGTCACGTCATCGAAGCCTTCGGCAGCTTCGTGATGGGCGGCAATTTCGTCATCGGCATCATCGTCTTTGCCATCCTGATCATCGTCAATTTCATCGTCATCACCAAGGGTTCGGGCCGTATCGCCGAAGTCGCCGCCCGCTTCCACCTCGACGCCATGCCGGGCAAGCAGATGGCGATCGACGCCGACCTCGGCGCCGGCCTGATCGACGAGGCGACCGCCAAGCACCGCCGCAAGGAGCTGGAGGACGAAAGCGGCTTCTTCGGTGCCATGGACGGTGCTTCCAAGTTCGTCCGCGGTGACGCCATTGCCGGCCTGCTGATCGTCTTCATCAACGTCGTCGGCGGCATGATCATCGGCGTGGCGCAGCAGGGCATGTCGTTCGCCGACGCCGGTCGCAGCTACACGCTGCTGACGGTTGGTGACGGCCTCGTCACCCAGGTACCGGCGCTGATCGTCTCGACAGCGGCCGGCCTGCTCGTGTCCAAGGCCGGCGTCTCCGGCGCCGCCGACAAGGCGCTGATGAAGCAGTTCTCCGGCTACCCGCAGGCGCTTGCGATGTCCGCGGCGGTCATGCTGGTGCTGGCGGCCCTGCCCGGCATTCCGACCCTGCCCTTCCTCGCGCTCGGCGGCGGCGCCGGCTTCCTCGCCTGGAACGCGCGCAACCGCAACCGCGCGACCGCCCGGGCCGAACAGGTCGCCAAGTCCGCGCCCGCCGCCGGCACGCCCGGCGCGCCGGGCGCCGCCGCGGCGGAGGAGCCGATCTCCGCGGCGCTTAAGATCGACGACCTCAAGATCGAGCTCGGCTACGCGCTGCTGCCGCTGGTCAACGGCCCCGACGGCACCGATCGTCTCACCGAGCAGATCAAGGCGCTGCGGCGCTCGCTCGCGATCGAGATGGGCTTCGTGATGCCCGCCGTGCGCATCCTCGACAACGTCCAGCTCGAAGCCAACACCTACATCATCAAGATCAAGGAGGTCGACGCCGGCACCGGCAAGATCTGGCCGAACCAGTTCATGGTCATGGACCCCGGCGGCAGCCAGGTGCAGGTGCCCGGCATCCACACCACCGAGCCGACCTTCGGCCTGCCCGCGACCTGGGTCGACGCCAGCCTCAAGGAGGAGGCCTCGCTCAAGGGCTACACCGTCGTCGACGCCGCGACCGTGCTCTCGACCCATCTCACCGAACTGCTCAAGGCCAACATGTCGGACCTGCTCTCCTATGGCGAGGTCCAGAAGCTGCTCAAGGAGCTCCCGAAGGAGCAGGGCGAGCTGGTCAAGGACATCGTGCCCGGACAGGTCACGGTCTCCGGCATCCAGCGCGTGCTGCAGCTGCTGCTCGCCGAGCGCATCTCGATCCGCGACCTCTCGACCATCCTCGAAGGCATCGCCGACTCGCTCGCCTTCTCGCGCAATCCCGCCACCATGGTCGAGCACGTCCGCGCCCGCCTGGCCCGCCAGATCTGTGCGCAGAACACCTCCTACAGCGGTTACCTGCCGCTGATCGCGCTGTCGGCGCGCTGGGAACAAGCCTTCGCCGAATCCATTATCGGCCAGGGCGAGGAGCGCAGCCTCGCGATGCAGCCCTCGAAGCTGTCGGAGTTCATGACCGGCGTCCGCGAGGCGTTCGAGCGCGCCGCCCGCGAAGGCGAGTCGCCGGTGCTGGTCACCTCTGCGGCAATTCGTCCCTTCGTCCGCTCCCTGGTCGAGCGGTTCCGGGCCCAGACCACGGTGCTGTCGCAGGCCGAGATCCATCCGCGGGCGCGGTTGAAAACGGTCGGAAGCATCTGATTTGCCTTAAGAAGCCGTGTGTTTTTCGGCCACAGGCAAATGGTTTTTGAGTTCCGGGCGCCCTGTCGACCAAATGCCCACAGGGCCCGTGAGAGACAGATACAGCTTTGAAATAATTGCGAAATTGCACAACTAAGGAAGGATTCTGATCGCGGCTTTTCACGCCGCGTCACGCTCTTGTGATCGCCTCTTGGGAACGAATCCCCCCAATATTAGGTTGTTGGGCATCGGAAGTATGAACCTGCCTCAACAAGGCGGCGACTACTTCGGGTAGATGGCGGCAGGAGCCTTCCATGAACCACTCGATTTACAGCGCAGATCGCTCGACCCACCTGAAGATCGTGATAGTTGCGCTCGTTGCCGGCATCACGGTGGCGGGCTTCGGCATCACCGCGCGTACGGGTTCAGACGAAGGCTTGACCCAGACCGCTCGCGTCATGAAGGCCGGCAAGCCGGTTGCCATCACCAGCTCGAACGTTTCGCTCGTTCGCTAAGGAGACATGAGTTTCAGGAATTCACGCGGCTCTTTACCAGCCCCCCAAAGTCGCCACGTGGATATGTAGACGACCCCAACCCCAAGTCGACTACAGAAAGCGCCCGCCCCCCACGGGCGCTTTCTCATGTCTGGGGTATGGTGCGGCAATCTCCCCTCGTTTTCCCGGACGCGCTGTCAGCGCGCAACTGCATCATCCTGGTCATTGCGAGCGCAGCGAAGCAATCCAGATCCCTCCGCGGAAGACTCTGGATTGCTTCGCTGCGCTCGCAATGACGGAGTGTGGGGTTAGCACTGATCGCTTCATCGTTCGCATCTTTACCGCTGACATACGTTCGCCCTCTCGCGGCTCATCTCGCCCGAGCTTTGCCCATCATTTCACCCTCGATTGAAAGAGGGCGCAGGGAAGACCGGGTGCCGGCCGGGCACCCACGGTCCACTGTGCGAAAGGTGGCAACAAGAATTTGCACAGCGGCATACAGGTGAAGCCAAACATCCGGCCTTCCCTGCGCAGTGGTCTTACGGCTTATGTCGTACTCTCCTCGGGGAGCGATGCACTATTGCCCCCGTCGCCTTGCGGCTGACGATGCGCGCGCCCGGTCGGGCCGCCACATCACCGCAACGCTTGACGCCAGCCTGCGGGCGCCAGGACCACACGATTTTGCCGTACGCAGATCACACTGGTCGTGCGTGCGATGCGCCTCGCTCACGGTTTCCCGCCCTGCGATCACCGTCGCACCAGTGTGGCCCACGTCCACCGCCGCCCGGCCCGCGTTCGTGACGATCGCGATACGCCCCTCTTCCTTGGGCCGGGTTGAAGCGACACATACGCCGTTTCCGAATTTCGGTAAAGTGGAATATTTTTGGTGAAGCAAGTTGACCCGATGATTGGGTGTTTTGCCCGTCGGGCAACGCAAGGGCTTGTGGCTGGCCAACCCGCCGAACGGGTCTCGATCAGCCGCCTCGATGTCAAATGCCTGCAACTGGAAGCAAAGCTGACGGTCAGCGAACTACACTGCAAGATCAGCTACGGGCCAGGAACGGATTGGCTTGCCGCCGCAGCGGCGGTCGCTGCATATTTCGTGTAGAACTCGGCGACCCGGCCGCGCCACATGCCGACGAACGCCTCCGACGTCACGTTGTCCACCGATTTCCAGGCGCGCTTGAACGCCGGAAGCGCATTGCCCCATATTGCGCGTTTGCACCACCTCTCACCCTTCTCCTTGCCCTCGCTGGTGGCGCACATTGATTTCCAGGCGGTGCGAGCAGGCCGGCTGATGTGCTCGGCGGCACCTTCCCAGCCCTGCTGATGGATCAGGTAAAGATCACTCATGTCCGGCGTCCGGTGCGTGATCCACCCGAATTGGACGCCTTCGGTCATGATTTTGTAGGCGGCCGCAACGGCGTTGTCCCGTGGATTGCGAATCTGCCCGAAGCCGAACTTCCCGAACTCATATTGGCTCAGCTGAAACAGGCCGATATACGATCCGGTGCGTTGATTGGGGTTGAAACCGGATTCGATCTTGGCAACCGCCATCATGAAATTGAAATCGAGACCAAACGCGTCGGACGCGCGTTTGATCTCTTCGGCGGGCGTTCCGACCGGAATGTCCTTCAACGCACGCAAGACGATCTCCGCCGGTTTCTCGGCGGGCGGCAGTTCGGACCAGACGTAGTAGATGAGATAACGGAAATCCGGCGTCGACGCCGCTTTCGGAGCACCATCGGACACATCGCGCGCTGGCGGCAGCGACTGGACGATGTCATCTCCCAACGACGCCAATTTCGGCCCGACGGGATGATCGGCGATCTCGGCTCCGGCGCTCAACGGCGCGGAGCTTGCTGACGTCACTGCGTCAAGCTCTGCTCGTCCTGCCCGAAGCGCTGCCGCGAGCCTGGCGGATGCCTCCGCGTACAGCGCGGGCGTCACCATGTTCGCAGGAGTCACAATGTTGGCGGGAGCCGCCACGTTCGCAGATGCTGCAAAGTTCGCTGCCGCTTCCCGCATGACATCCGGCGCCGTCGCAGCCGATCTGTTTCCGGCGGCCAGATAGAGTCCCACGGATGCGATGACACCCACGACGCAGCTGGTCTGCCAAACCTTCATGGCCCGAAGTCCACGGATCGCTGCTGTACGAAGGGGGTTCGCATGTTTCCATAGGGCCTGTGGTCAGCCTCCTTCGTAAAATCTTAAGGTTTAAATGTGGTGAACGAGAGCAGGCTTCTGCCTCGCCGCTCATCGGACCTGTCCCGCTTTGGGTCAAAGCGGTCGTTCGGGGGAGACATGCATGAGGTCGCCGATGGGCCACAAACCGATGCGGATTGACCGACAGGCTGAGTTTTTTCCCGTCGGGCAACGCAAAGGCTTGTGGCTGGGCACCCCCGAACAAGTCGCGGTCAGCCGTCTCCATGTCAGATTTCCAGAATTGGAATCAAAGCTGCCCCGTCAACGAACCGCACTGCAAGGTCAGCTACGGGCAGTCACGACGACGAAACCCGACCCCTCCTCCATCTACAACCCCAGACACATGGGGCGATGACGGAGGAGGGATGTCGTCACGACCTGATGAACGAGAGCAGATCGGGGTTGAGGACATCCGCATGCGTCGTCAGCATGCCATGGGGATAACCGGGATAGGTCTTCAGCGAGCCGTTCTTGAGCAGATTGACCGCACGCGGCACGGCACTCGCAAAGGGGACTACTTGATCGGCCTCGCCATGCATCACGAGCACCGGCACGGTGATCCTCTTGAGGTCTTCGGTATAATCTTCAAGCCAGGAGTCGACAGTGGCGTAGTGGGCAAGGGCACCGCCGGCCATGCCCTGGCGCCACCAATTCGCGATGATAGCCTCCGATGGCTTCGCTCCGTCCAGGTTGTAGCCGTAGAACGGATTCTCAGGAACGAAACGGTAGAACTCCGACCGGTTGCCCAGCACGCCTGCCCGGATCGCTTCGAACCACTCCGGCGGTTGACCGGACGGGTTGTCCTCGCTCCGGTACATGTTCGGCGTCAGGGATGCGACCAGTACCGCCTTCGCGACGCGCGCCTGGTGGCGGGCGACATAGCGAGCCACCTCACCGCCACCTGTGGAGTGGCCGATGTGGATCGCGTCGCGCAGGTTGAGATGCTCGGTCAGGGCAGCGAGGTCGGCAACCCAGTGGTCCATGTCGTTGCCGGTGCTGGGCTGATCGGACCGGCCGTGGCCGCGACGGTCGTGGGCAATCACACGGTAGCCGTGGCGAAGGAAGAACGTCATCTGGACATCCCAGTCGTCCGCCGTCAGCGGCCAACCGTGGCTGAAAACGATGGGCCGACCTGATCCCCAATCCTTGTAGAAGATGTTTACGCCGTCTGTCGTCGTGATCGTGGCCATCGAGTAGCTCCATCTGTGCTGTTGGACATTTTATTGAAGATGGCGGTCAATTGATCCATTGAGCCACGCGTGACTCAATTTTCGGGCGTTTTCGAATTAAAGGCCCCGGCGAGCCCTTGCCTTCAACACCCGATCGCCGACGCGCTATCAACCGAATTGGCGCGACAGTATTCGACGGTCCTGCGCATTTGTGCGCGCTTCCTGCTGAATGATCGCGCTGCTCGGTCCACGGCAGAAGACGATGCTGGCTTTCGTACTCGACATTGCTGTTTGTCCCTTCTCGGTTTGCGTGCGAAACGGTAAATCCCGCTTTGGCCGCTGACCAAGACCTTGTACGCTTCGAGCTATGCCTGGAAGATATACGAGGGACCATGGAGCTCCGGCACCTGCGCTATTTCGTTGCCGTCGCTGAAGAAGGCAGCCTGCTGACCGCGGCCGAGCGGCGACTGCACACGTCCCAGCCATCGCTGAGCCGGCAGATCCGCGATCTGGAAACCGAGATCGGCGTTCAGTTATTGGAGCGTCAGGCGCGCGGCGTGGCGCTGACCGCCGCCGGACGCGTGTTTCTCGATCATGCGCGGCTGGCGCTTCTGCAGGTCGAGGCGGCAACGGAAGGCGCCCGGCAGACGGCGCAACCGCAAAGGCCGGTCCTCTCCATGGGGTTTCTCGTCGGGCTGGAGGTGATGTGGCTCCCCCAGCTGCTGCGCATCCTCCGCGAGGAAGCCCCCGATGTTGACGTGACGCTCAGCACGCAGTCGTCGCCAGAACTTGCGCTCGCATTGATGCGGGGAAAGCTGGACATCGCATTCCTTCGCCCCGAGAAGGACAACGAGGGCGTCGTGTTCAAGATCTTGGCGAAGGAGCCCTTGATTGCCGTGCTGCCGGCCGAACACCGCCTGGCATCGCGGAAGAAGATTCGTCCGCAGGATCTCGCCCGCGAGATCTATGTCAGCTCGGCAAGAACGTCGCCGGTTTTGCAGGAGGTCATCCAGAACTACGCATCGCGGGTCGGTATTACCCTCAAAGCGAAGTACGAAGGCGAAAACATCTCATCGGCTATGTCGCTCGTGGCCTCCACGGGCGGAATCAGCCTCGTACCCCTTTATGCGCAGAACATGCTGGCACCGAACGTCGTCGCCAGAGCGCTCGATGGCGGCACGCCAACGGTCGATCTGGCGCTGGGATACAGTCGGATAAATCCGTCGCCCTTGCTGCGCCGTCTTTTATCCCGCACGGATGAACTGGTCGCAAACGTCCAGAACCAGAGCCTCATCCGCTACGTTGAAGCTCAATAGCTGGCGGCGTTCGACTTCGGGGCAGAAGGCTGATGATGGGACAATTTGTTATCAAGTGTCGGCCTTGAGGCCAATTGCAGAAGCCTGCGGAAAGTTTGGGCGGCGGCACGATTGAATTCTATTTCGACGAATGGGCCCGTTCGATATGTCAGCGTGACGGGCTATGGCAAAACCCGGGGCTTCGACGCCCTATATGAAGAACTGGAAAAGAACACTGGCTGGAAGATCAAGCGCGGCGCCGATGGCCGCCCACAAGCCCGCAAACCCGGCACCGAGCACGACGATACGCGCCATGTCCGCTGACTTCGCTTTCCGATGAAAATCCTGCGACCTGCCCGCGCGGTCAATATGGGCAATCACCCCGCGCGACCGACTGTGGCGGGTGCCAGGCTGCTGCACAAATTCGCAGCTCAGGCCTCGCGCAGTTCCGACGGCGTCGCGCCGAAGCGCTTGCGGAAGGCGCGGTTGAAATAGGACAGGTCAGAGAAGCCGGAGGAATGCGCGATGTCACTGATCTTGCGCGCCCGCGCGCGGGGATCGCCGAGCAGTTTTCGCGCCAGGAGAAGGCGCTGCTCGAGCACGAATTCGGTGAAGGTCGTGCCGGCCTGCTCGAACAGACGCTGGGCCTGACGCGGGCTGAGCCCAGAGCGCGTCGCGACCTCGGAGAGGCAGAGATCGTTGCGCCCGAGCGCGGCCATCACGTCGGCGCGCATGAGATCGAGACGCGCCGCCGCGTGTCCGCGCCCGCGTGCGAGACTGGCATGCTCGGCATCGGTGCCGAGCAGGAGACCGACGAGATCGACCATGTGCTGCGCGGTCAGGCGCTGGCCGACGGCGTCCAGATGCGGCGCGTGGTTGGCGGCGAGCGCATGATAGCGGAAGATCGTCTCGGCGAGCGCCCCGTCGGAGAGCGGCTGCGACAGCTTGTCCTCGGCACGCGGATTGATGTCGAGCAGCGCGCGGCGCGGCATGCGGATGCTGGTGAAGCGGTCTTCCTCGGTGTGGCCGACGGTACCGGTGACGCCCATGTCGACGAGCACCATCTGCGCGGGCGCAAGCTCCACGGTATGGCCGTTCTGCGCGACACAGACGAGGCCGGCATGGGCCGCGATCAGGACGAGATCGTCGCTGCCGTCGGCCAGCCCGCCTTGCGTGCGCGAATATTGCGCCGAGGCGCCTTCCGGAATGGCCAGCGCGATGTTGTCGACCACACTGACCTGAAGCCGGCAATCGATGCTGTCGCCATGGCTCGGCCCGATGTCGAGGCCGCAGGACCCGAAGGCCCGCTCGCGCCAATGTTCGAAGGCCGGACCGTTCGGCAGGCCTGCATATTGGTGGACGAAGATGCCCGGCGTCCTTGCTGCATCCATCTGAGTTCTAGCCCCTCTCCGGCACCATGAACGTCGGCACCGACTGCAAATTCCGGGCATTTGACGCCGCGAAATGGATGCAGGTTCAAATCCGGGGCGGATTCAGTGAGGCTTGTCGGGATGCGACGGCAAGATGGACCGTGGCGACAGCTTTGCGCGCTTATCGTAGCCCAGATGGAGCACCGGGCTACGACATCAGGACACCTATTTCTTTGCGGGCGCCTGCGGCTGAGACGGGGGCACGGTCTCGATCAGCTTGCCGGAAAACACCGGCGCCGAAGTCGGCTGGCCATTGGGCGAGCCGCCGGCCTGCTCGACGGTGACGGCGTAGGTTGCGCCGTTGACGACGTCGGCATCGTAGGAGCCGAGCACCGGACGCGCGGTGAAATCGTCCGACCCGATCACGCCGAGCGAACGCGGACGCGGCAGCTTGTCGGAGATCAGCCAGAGCTCGAAGCTCTTGCCGGGCTCCGGCGTCGCGCCGACCTTGCGCACGGTAAAGTTTTTGGTGGTGCCGTCGATGGTGAGAATGAAGGCGGGGCCGCCGCCCTGGCCCTGCAACAGCGCGACATATTGCGACGACGCCGTGAGCGGCGCCGGCGTCTTCACCTCGACCCTCTGGATGCGCGGTGCGGGACGCAAGCCGCCCGGCAGCGCGTCGGGCTGGAAGATCTGAAGCGACAGCGTCACCAGCAGCGCGGCCGCGAGCGCACCTGCGGCGGATGCGATCGTCCGCCAGCGCTTCACCCGGCTCTCGAGATAGACCACGTTGGTGTTGTCGGCGGCCGGCGCCTGCGGCGTACGCACGACTTCAGGATCAGGCGCGTGGACCTGCGGCATGAAGATCGGCGTGACGTCGGAGAGCGCCTCGGACGCCGGTCGCGTTATCTGATCCTGTTCGGGAGGCTGCGGCTCAGAAGGCTGCGGCTCCGGTTGCGGTGTGCCGTCCAATGACGACTGCGGCAGCGCAGCGTCGAGCGAGGAAAACTCCGGTGCGGGTGGCGGCGATGGCGATGCTTCCGAAAGCGCAGGCGGCTCCTGCGCGAAGGCCGTGCGCGCAAGCTCCAGCCTGATGTTCTCCCACACGATCGGACGCGGCTCGATCGAGCCGACCATCTGGTTGAGGACGCTGAGCCGGAAGGCCCACCCCTGCACGATGTCGGCGAACGCCTTGTCCACCGCCATCATGGTCTCGACCTGCGCGCGCTCGTCGGCGTCGAGCGTACCGAGCGCATATTCCGCGGCGAGCGCGATATGGTCCTCCGTGTAGGCCATCACATGCGGTCCAGAACCACCCTCACAACAGAAACCCTCATAGTCCAAGGCACTCGCGAATATCCAACATGCTGCGCCGCAGCCACGTCTTCACCGTGTTGACGGGCGCTGCAAATTTCTCCGCCAGCTGCTCGCGGCTCCAGCCGTTGTAATAGGCGAGAAGCACCAGCCTCTGACGGTCCGGCTCAAGCCGGCCGATGCATTCCAGCAGCCGCTTCAACTCCTCGGTCATCTCTCTCCGCGCCAGCGGATCGGGGCTGTCGCTCGCGACCTCCATCGCCTGCGGCTCTTCCTCGATGGAGACTTCCGTCTTCTTGCGGACGATGTCGATGGCGCGGTTGCGCGCGATCGACGCCATCCATGTGATCGGCGACGACAAAGCCGGATTGAACTGGCCGGCGCTGTTCCAGATCTTGACGTAGGTCTCCTGAATGACCTCCTCCGAGAGATCCTGCCGGCGCAAGATACGGAGCACGACGCCGTAGAGTTTCGCGCGCGTGGCGACGTAAAGGCGCTCGAACGCGGCCTGATCGCCCTTCGCCACCGCCTCTATCAGCCCGACCAGCTCTGCTGGCGTCAGCATTCAGCCCCCAATGCGCCCCATCGCCGTTTTCTCCCTCTCCCCGCCTGCGGGGAGAGGGTTGGGGTGAGGGGGAGCCTCCGCAAGAGAGCTTGCAGACGGATTCGCGGAGAGTCCCCCTCACCCGGATCGCATCTTGCGATGCGATCCGACCTCTCCCCGCAAGCGGGGCGAGGTGAACCAACCACTACCATAGCGCGCGGCAAAGCCCGTCACCAAGGGGCCGGGCGCCACGCTGTGGATAGCAGATGCGAAAACCCGGACCTTGCGGGTCCGGGTTTTGCAGATTTTTGCAGGTTCAGGCGGCGAGCGCCTCAGGCGACGGCGCCGATCCGGGCGCGCATCAGACCGATGCTGTCGAGGTCGGCCTGCTCGCGGGCGTTTTCCTCGGCGCGTTCGCGGGCCTGGTCGCGCTCGTCGAGGAGCTCGACCTTCTTCAACTCCTCGAAGGCCTCGGCCAGCGCGGCCTTGGCTTCGTCGAGCTGGCCCTTCAGCTCGTCGGCCGAGCGCGTCAGGTTCTCGCGGCGCTGGATCGCGGCCTTGGCATAGGTCGGATAGGCGAAATGCGAGGGATCGTTGATCCCGGCGCGCTCCTGCTCGGTCGTGATCTCGCGTTCAAGATCGGTCGACATCCGCTGGAAGTCCGCGATCATGGTCTCGATCTGGGTGACCCGGCGGCGCTTCTCGTCGACCTGAAATTTCTTCAGGCGGATGAGGGTATCACGTGACTTCATCGACTCATACTCCCCAGAAGTCCCTTGGCTGCAAGACAGACGTACATTGGGACGTCACCGGTCTCGCCACAGGCCCTGATAGGCCAAGACCGGCTCTGCTACTCTGGGGATGATGACCTGACAAAGTTAGCGTTCCGTTTCCAAATTGCCCAGGATTTGCGCCAATTGCCGATAGCCGTCCGCGAGCGAGGCATTTTCGTCCTTGCGCTGCTTCAGGAACGCTTCCAGCGGCTCGTGCAGGCGGATCGCCTCGTCCACCTCGGGGCTTGACCCGGCCCGGTAGGCACCCAGCCGGATCAACTCCTCCATGTCGGCATAGGTCGCCATCACCGCCCGCGCCTTCTGGATGACCGGCCAGAATTGCGGATCGGCCGATTTCGGCATGGTGCGGGAGACGGATTTGAGGATGTTGATGGCGGGGTAGCGGCCGCGCTCGGCGATCGAGCGCTGCATCACGATATGGCCGTCGAGGATGCCGCGGACCGCGTCCGCGATCGGCTCGTTGTGATCGTCGCCGTCGACCAGCACGGTGAAGATCGCGGTGATCGCGCCCTCCCCCAGACCCGGTCCGGCACGCTCCAGCAGCTTCGGCAGTTCGGTGAAGACGGTCGGCGTATAGCCCTTGGCCGTCGGCGGCTCGCCGGCGGACAGGCCGATCTCGCGCTGCGCCATGGCAAAGCGCGTCACCGAGTCCATCAGGCAGAGGACGTCCTTCTCCTCGTCGCGGAAATACTCGGCGATCGCGAGCGTGAGATACGCGGCCTGACGGCGCATCAGCGCCGGCTCGTCCGAGGTCGCGACGACGACAACGGAGCGCGCCAGGCCCTCTTCGCCGAGGTCGTCCTGCAGGAACTCCTGCACCTCGCGACCGCGTTCGCCTATCAGCCCGATGACGCTGACCGCGGCATCGACGTTGCGCGCCAGCATCGACAGCAGCACCGATTTGCCGACGCCGGACCCTGCGAAGATACCCATGCGCTGGCCGCGGCAGCAGGTGAGGAAGGTATTCATCGCGCGCACGCCGAGATCGAGCGGCGCGCCGACGCGCTTGCGCGAATGCGCCGGCGGTGGCGAATTGCGGTACGGCATCGGCGCCGGCCCCTGCGGCAACGGCCCCTTGCCGTCGATCGGTTCGCCCAGCGCGTTGACGACGCGGCCGAGCCAGGCCGCGCAGGGCCGCACCTGGTTGGCGGCGTTGGCGATCACCGCCTTGCAGCCGCGGCGCACGCCATCGAGGCCGGCGAACGGCATCACGACGGCGTTGTTGCCGGAGAAGCCGATCACCTCGCAGGGAATGTCGCGGCCGGCGCCGGTCTCGATCACCAGCCGCGCACCGACCGACATCGCGTGGATCGGGCCGGCCACCTCGACCATCAGGCCGCGAACGCCGACCACGCGGCCGTAAATGTTGATGCCGTCGATATCGCCGATCTGTTCGGCAAGAGCCTTCATCGGACCGCCTTCATGAGGGCCTTCATTAAGGTGCGTGCCTTCATCCCAAGGGCCTTTGAGGCGAAAGCCTTAAGTTTCGCCATATTTCTGAACGGCGCTTAACTTCGTGTTTACCCGCATCGTTAATCATTGCGTCACTGTCTTTGTGACTGAGCGTGGCTCCCCTTCAGAAGAAGGCTGAGTCGCGGGAGTCGGTTAGTCCCGTCTCTTAAAGTGGAACTTGAACGGAACCGGGTGACGAAAGCTGCTTCGTACGCAAGACCTTAGGGCGATTCGATAAAAATTGCACCGGGGGGACTTGCGTTCCAGAATCAGGATTTGTTAACCATCTGTTGTCAGGATCCGAATCAGTTGTTCAAAGGCGTTTTGTGAGTGCCGCGAATGCGGCCGACCTGACGCCCAGGAGCGGCGACTATGGGGAACTGGCATGCGCGTTTTGCTGATTGAAGATGACAGCGCCGTCGCGCAGTCGATCGAGCTGATGCTGAAGTCTGAGAGCTTCAACGTCTACACGACCGATTTGGGGGAAGAAGGCGTCGATCTCGGTAAGTTATACGATTACGACATTATCCTTCTCGACCTCAATTTGCCCGACATGTCCGGCTACGACGTGCTCAAGCAGCTTCGGGTCTCCAAGATCAAGACACCGATTCTGATCCTCTCCGGCCTCGCCGGCATCGAGGACAAGGTCAAGGGTCTCGGCGTCGGCGCCGACGACTACATGACCAAGCCCTTCCACAAGGACGAGCTGGTTGCCCGCATCCACGCGATCGTGCGCCGTTCCAAGGGTCACGCCCAGTCGGTCATCCAGACCGGCGACCTCGTCGTCAACCTCGACACCAAGACGGTCGAAGTCGGCGGCCAGCGCGTGCACCTGACCGGCAAGGAATACCAGATGCTGGAGCTGCTCTCGCTCCGCAAGGGTACCACCCTCACCAAGGAGATGTTCCTCAACCATCTCTATGGCGGCATGGACGAGCCCGAACTGAAGATCATCGACGTCTTCATCTGCAAGCTCCGCAAGAAGCTCGCCAACGCCTCCGAAGGCCGCAACTTCATCGAGACCGTGTGGGGCCGCGGCTACGTGCTGCGCGAGCCGCACGAGCAGGAAGAGCGCATTCCCGCCTGATCCTTACGTTTACCCGCGAGCCCCCAGGGGCTCGCTCCTCCCAGCCTGGACCCCGCCGCAAATGGCGGGGTTTTGTTTTTTGGACGCCAACGCGGCCTCGTCGTCCTCCCTGAATTGAACCGCCACCCTCCCCCAGCCGACGAATGGTCGCTGCACGATGGGGAAACGATGATCCTGCAATCACTCGCCGGCCTGCCCGCCTTCCTGGTCTATTTCTGCACCGGCCTGATCGCGATCGTGGCGTATCTGTTCGTCTACACCCGCATCACCCCGCACGACGAATTTCAGCTCATCCGCGACAACGAGCCGGCCGCGGCGATCGCGCTCGGCCTCAGCCTGCTCGGCTTCGTGGCGCCGCTGGTCAGCGCGATCGCGCATTCGGCCAATGTGCTGGACTGCCTGATCTGGGCCGTGATCGCCCTGATCGTGCAGATCATCGTGCTGTTCCTGGTGAAGGTGCCGGTGCCGAACCTGTCGGCGCGGATCGCCGCCGGCGAGCTTGCCCCGGCGATCTGGCTCGGACTGTCCTCGCTCGCCGCCGGCCTGTTGAACGCCGCCTGCATGATCTACTGACGTGATCAACTGACATGGCTGACAAACCCTCCAGCAAACAGTTCGGCAAACGCCGGCCGCCGGCCGAGCCGCCGCCGCGCCCTTCGGCGAAGCGCTCCGGCCATGTCGCGCTGCTGGTGATGGGCACGATCGCGGTCGGCACCACCGCCTACACGCTGATGCCGCGGCAGCATTGCGAGCCCGCGCCCGCCGGCACGGATCCAACGGTGCAGACGACGTGCAGCAGTAGCAGCGGCCGCGGCCCCTCCGGCGGCTCGTCGCGATCGAGCTTCTTCAGCAGCGACTCCTCGAGCCACTCCTCGTCGGGAACGTCGTCCGATTCCGGCCATAGCAGCGTGAGCCGTGGCGGCTTCGGCTCGTTTGGCCACGGCTTCTCGGGCGGCGGCTGATCCATGCGGCGCATCGTCTGTCCCGAGCGCGACGATTGGCGGCAGACCGCCGCGCAATGCGGCTTCGTCTTTCATACCATCGACGGCGAGCGCTATTGGGACGAAAGTGCCTATTACGGCTTCACGCTCGACGAGATCGAGCGCGGCGTCGAGACGCCGACCGGCGAGATCGACGCAATGTGCCTTGAGCTTGCCGGCCGCGTGATCGGCGATGAGCGCCATCTGCGGCGTTTGAAAATACCGGAAGCGTTCTGGAGCTTGATCGCCGAGAGCTGGAAGCGACACGATCGCAGCCTGTACGGCCGGCTCGACCTCAAGTTCGACAGCAAGGGGCCGGCCAAGCTGCTCGAATACAATGCGGATACACCGACCTCGATCTTCGAGGCCGCCGTGTTTCAATGGATCTGGCTCGAGCAGGCGATCGAACGCCGCATCGTTCCGGCACGAGCCGACCAGTTCAACTCCATCCACGAGCGGCTGATCGCGGCGTGGAAAGAGATTGCCGCCGGCCGCCATGTCCATCTCACCGGCACCACCGGCAACGAGGAGGACGCCGGCACACTCGCTTATCTCGAGGACACCGCGCGCCAGGCGGGGCTATCGACCACGCTGCTCGACATCGAGCAGGTCGGCTGGCGCGACGAGTCCGCCGGCTTCGTCGATCTCGACGATCGCGATATCGCGTTCGCCTTCAAGCTCTATCCATGGGAATGGATGTTCCACGATGCCTTCGGCGCAAAGCTCGCATGCGCGCCGACGCGCTGGATCGAGCCACCGTGGAAGGCGGTGCTCTCCAACAAGGGCATCCTGCCACTGCTCTGGGAGATGTTTCCAAACCATCCCAATCTGCTGCCGGCCTTCTTCGAGGACGATCCGCGCGCCGCCGAACTCGGGACATCCTACGTGCGCAAGCCGCTGCTGTCGCGCGAAGGCGCCAATGTCACGCTGGTGTCCGGCGGCATGCCGCTCGACCAACAGGAAGGTCCCTATGGCGCAGAAGGGTTCGTGCGGCAGGCATTGTCGCCGCTGCCGAATTTTTCCGGCTTCTATGTCGTGGTGGGCAGCTGGCTGGTGAACCACCAGCCGTGCGGCCTGTCGATCCGCGAAGACGAGAGCCCGATCACGGGCAACCGCTCGCGGTTTCTGCCGCACGCGATCTTGTGAGGCGCTCGGTCATTCGGGGCGCGACAAAGTCGCGGCCCGGAATGACGAGGAGAAAATCACCTTGCGGCGGCAATCTTCAGCGCTTGCGGCATCAATCCGCCCATGGGACGGCCGGATCGCGCGGGGTTGAGCTGATAGAGACCGCGGCGGTCGGAGATGGGACGGAATGCATCGGTGATACCGACGACGGATTCGGCGGCCCCGAGCAGCAGCGTGCCGTCGGCCTCCAAGCACTTCGCCATGCGCTCGAAGATCACCGCCTTGGTGTCCTGGTCGAAATAGATCAGCACGTTGCGGCAGAAGATGACGTCGAACGTGCCGAGATGGGAGAAGTCCTGCAGCAGATTGAGCTGGCGGAACTGCACCATCGCGCGGATATCGGCATTGAGCTGCCAGATTTCGCCAGCTTGCGAGAAATACTTCACCAGGTGCTGGATCGGCAGCCCGCGCTGCACCTCGAACTGGCTGTAGACCCCCGCCCTGGATTTCTCCAGCACCTCCTGCGACAGATCGGTGGCGACGATCTCGATGCGCCAGCCGGCGAAGGCTGCGCCCATCTCCTTCACGCACATCGCGATCGAATAAGGCTCCTGCCCCGTCGACGACGCCGCCGACCAGATCCGCAACGACTTGCGCGCCGCCCGGGCCTGGAGCAGGCCCGGCAGGATGGTTTCGCGCAGATGATCGAACGGGATCTTGTCGCGATAGAAGAAGGTCTCGTTGGTGGTCATCGCTTCGACCACGTCGGTCGCAAGCCGGCCATCGCCATTCCTGATCTTCAACACGAGATCGGGAATGCCGGGAAGACTTGCCCTGCGAGCAAGTGGCAGGAGCCTGCTCTCGACCAGATATTGCTTGTCGGCGGACAGATCGAGGCCGGAGCGCTCTTTCAGGAACTTGCGCAGATATTCGTAGTCCGCGGGCGTCACGTGCGGTCCCCCGCGAACAGGCGATTGACCTTGGAGCCAATCTGGTTGAGCGGCAGGATCGCCGAACAGATGCCGGCATTGGCAGCCGCGCCCGGCATGCCCCAGACGACACTGGAGGCTTCATCCTGCGCGATCACGCTGCCGCCGGCCGCGACGATGTCCTTGCCGCCGCGCATGCCGTCCGAGCCCATGCCCGTCAGGATCACGGAGAGGATGTTGCCGTGCCAGATGTCGATGGCGGACGTGAAGAGCGGATCGACCGCGGGCTTGCAGAAATTAACGGCGGGGCCGTCGTCGAGTGCGATCGCTGCGTCCGCGCCGTTGCGTACGACGCGCATGTGCTTGCCGCCGGGCGCCAGATAAATCCGTCCCGGCTTGACCAGCTCGCCGTCGACCGCCTCGGCTGCCGGCTTGCGGCTGGAGCGCGCCAGATGCTCGGCAAGAATGGTGGTGAAGGTCGGCGGCATGTGCTGCGTGATCAGCACCGGGACGCGGTCGATCACCGGGCCGAGTTCGGTGACGAGCGCCATCAGCGCCTGCGGGCCGCCGGTCGAGGAGCCGATCAGCAGCACCTTAGGTGCCTGGCTCGAGAACGGGCGCGTGGACAGTGTCCCCGACGACGGCGCGGGCACGGCAGGCGCCGGCGCAGCGGGCCGCGCGACTGGTCCGCGTGCGGCCGGAGCCGGGCTCGGGCTCGCGGGCGCCAGCGGCGGGCTCCCAACGGCGGGCTTGCGGCGCAGCCGTGCACCGAGGTGACGGATCTTCTGGATCAGGTCGTGGTGGAAAATGTCCGCGGCCGACGCCTCGCGCGTCGACTCCGGCTTCGGAATGTAATCGGCCGCGCCGAGCGACAGCGCCTTGAAGCTGATCTCCGCGTTGCGGCGCGTCAGCGTCGAGGCCATGATGATAACGAGATCGCGCTTCTTCGCCAGCAGTTGCGGCAGCGCCGAGATGCCGTCGAGCTCGGGCATTTCGATGTCGAGCACGGCGACGTCGGGGTTGATGCGTTCGATCTGGTTGACCGCCTCGAGCCCGGTGCGCAGCGAAGCTGCGACCTCCATGTCGTGCTCGGCTCCCACCCAGCGCGAAATCAGGCCGCGTATGACGACGGAGTCGTCGACGATCATCACCCGCAGCGGCCCGGCTTCGCGCGACGGGCTGGTGGTCGAATTACCTGCGAACGCAACACTCATTACTCACCAACTCAGACTGAAACGGTTCAGTTGAAAACAATCGCCGAAGGATCCGTTCAGCCTCCGGATGTTCGCTCAGATTAGTCCGACTTCCTGAAATTTCGCCGTCACGATGTCCTTGTCGAAGGGCTTCATGATGTATTCGTTGGCGCCGGCATGCAGCGCACGCGCGATATGCGCGACGTCGTTCTCGGTGGTGCAGAACACCACCTTGGGCTGGTCACCGCCCGGCATGCGGCGCAAATGGCCGAGGAATTCGTAGCCGTCCATGACCGGCATGTTCCAGTCGAGCAGCACCGCGTCGGGAAGCCCGCGCTTGCAGGCCTCCAGCGCCTTCTCACCGTCCTCGGCTTCGAGGATCTGGAAGTCGAGGCCCTCCAGGATCCGGCGCGCAACCTTGCGGATGACGCTGGAATCATCAACGACGAGACAAGTTCGCATGTGAACCTCTGCTTCCTGTCCCCTTTGCGGGGGCACTTCCAATTACTGGCACGTCGGCGGCGGTGCCGCCGTATCAGGCCGCCATCATCTCAGGTGCAAGCTCGAGGACGCGGTCGACGTCGAGGACGACCATGAGCTGTCCGTCGAGGCGATGGACGCCGCCGGCAAGCTTCGCCATGCGGGGATCGAGGTTGACGGGGTTCTCTTCCTTGCCGTCTTCGGCGAGCCGCAGCACTTCGCCGATCTGGTCGATCAGCAGGCCATAGGATTCACCGCGGAGGTCGACGCCGACCGCCATCGGGGTCTTGCCATCCTCCGGCTTGGGCAGGCCGAGCCGGGCGCGCATGTCGACCACGGTGACGATGCGGCCGCGCAGGTTCAGCACGCCCGCGATCTCGCGCGAGGACAGCGGAACGCGGGTGACGCGCTCGGGCATGAACACGTCCTGGACGCGGGAGATCGGCAGCCCGAACAGCTGCCCGCCGATCATCGCGGTGACGTATTCGACCATGGCGCCTTCGGTGGTCTGCATCTTGTTGGTCATGTGCGTGTTCCCCTGGTCCCGTTACGCCGCAGCCCGGCTCAGCTCGGAGGCGCCGGCAGCGCCCGCGGTCTGTTCCTTCAGCGCCGCGATCAGACCGGGACGGTCGAACTTGGCGACATAGTCGTGGAAGCCGGCCTGACGGCCGCGCTCGATCGCCGCCGGCGACACCAGGGCGGAGAGGCCGATGATCGGCATCGAGCCGAGATTGTTGTCCGAGCGGATGGTCTCGGCGAACTCGAACCCGTTCATGTCGGGCATCTCGATGTCGGTCAGGACCACGTCGAAGCTCTGCGCACGCAGCGCAGCCAGGCCCTCCTGCGCGGTCGGCGCGGTGCGGACGCGGTAGCCGGCGGCCTTGAGCACCGGCGCCAGCATGTTGCGGAAGAACGCAGAGTCGTCGACCAGCAGCACCGACTGCGAGTGCATCGACGGCTTCATCTCCTTGCGGGTGAACCAGTCGGAGAACGCCATCGGCAGGAAGTGGCCGACGTCGATCACTTCGGTGGCCTGGCCCTTGATCACGGCCGAGCCCAGGATGCCCTGGCTGGCGCCGCCGACCTCGATGTTGAGCCGCTCCTCGACGATGTCGATGATCTCGTCGACGACCAGGCCCATGGAGCGGCCGTCATCGGAGAACACCAGGATCGGCTGGGCGCCCTGCGAGGCGATGGTGACGCTCTCCATGGCGACGAGCGGCATCAGCTGCTCGCGGTACTGCACCATGTAGCGGCCGTTGGAGAACTCGATCTTGTCGGCGGGAAGCTCTTCCAGGCGGGTGACGAGCCCGAGCGGCACCGCCTTGGGCTGGCTGGAGCCGGCGCGGAACACCAGCAGCGAGGTGGTCTGCTCGCCCGAGGAGGCGTGGTGGGCCGAGGCGTCGTCGCCCATCTCGTGAGCCGAGGAGCCGGCGGCGCCGAGCGCCTTGGCGATGCCGTTGGGGTCGATGATCATGATCACGGCGCCGTCGCCCAGGATGGTGTTGCCCGAGAACATGTCGATGTGACGCAGTTTCGTCGACATCGGCTTGACCACGATTTCCTCGGTGTGGAACACGCCGTCGACGACGATGCCGAAGGTCTGGCTGCCGACCTGCGTCACCACGATGAAGCCGTTCTCGGGATCGCTGGCCGCGCCGTCGTCGATCTTGAGCAGCTTCTTGAGGTGGATCAGCGGCAGCAGCTTGTTGCGCAGGCGAAGCACCGCGGTGTCCTTGATGCGCTCGATGCGGTGCTCGCTGTTGGCGCGGGCACGGACGAGCTCGACCACCGAGAGCTGCGGGATCGCAAAGCGGTCGCCGGCCGCTTCCACGATCAGCGCCGAGACGATGGCGAGCGTCAGCGGGATCTTGATGGTGACCGAGGAGCCCTCGCCGGCCACCGACTTGATGTCGATGGTGCCGCCGATCTGGTCGATATTGGTGCGGACCACGTCCATGCCGACGCCGCGGCCGGAGACCGAGGTGATGGCGGCCGCGGTCGAGAAGCCCGGCGCGAAGATGAACTTGTGGATCTGGGCTTCGCTCATCTTCTCGAGCTCGGCCTCGGTGACCAGACCGGAGGAGATCGCCTTGGCCTTGATCTTCTCGGTGTTCAGCCCGCGGCCGTTGTCGGCGATGCAGATGATGATGTGGCCGCCCTCGTGATAGGCGGACAGGCGGATGGTGCCCTGCTCGCCCTTGCCGCTCGCCAGCCGCTCGGCCGGGGTCTCGAGGCCATGGTCGGCGGAGTTGCGCACCATGTGGGTGAGCGGGTCCTTGATCAGGTCGAGCACCTGCCGGTCGAGCTCGGTGTCGGCACCGTGCATCTCCAGATCGATCTGCTTGCCGAGTTCGCTCGAGAGGTCGCGGACGATGCGGGGCAGCTTCTGCCAGGCATTGCCGATCGGCTGCATGCGCGTCTTCATGACGCCTTCCTGCAGCTCGGCGGTGACGTTGGACAGGCGCTGCAGCGGCACCTTGAACTCGGTGTCCTCGTTGCGGCGGGAGATCTCCAGCAGCTGGTTGCGGGTCAGCACCAGCTCGGAGACCATGGTCATCAGATGCTCCAGCGTATCCACGTTGACGCGGATCGACTGGTTGGCGACGCGGTCGCCCTCGCCTGCGGCCTCGTCGGCCACCGATTTCTTCGGCGCGGCCTTGTCCTTGGGCGCTTTTTCGCTGGAAGCCTTGACGACTTCCTTGACGACTTCCTTGGCAACCGGCGCCGGCGCTTCAGCGACGGGCTCGGCCTTGACCTCGGCAACGGGCGCTTCGATCGCGGTCTCGCGGAAGGCGCGCTCGAGCTCGTCGAGCGACACTTCGCCCGGACGCAGCGGACGCTCCAACGTCTGGTCGATCAGCGAACCTTGCGTCATTTCCTTTGCAGGCGCAGCCGCAGCGGCGGCCGGCGCTTCCGGCACCAGCGGCGGCGCCTCAGCCACGGGAGCAGCAGCTGCAGCAGCCATCGCCGCCATGCCCTGCTCGACCATCGCCTCCAGCTGGTCGATGAGATCTCGGTCGGTGCCCTCGGGCTCGGCTTCGGTCGCCTCGAGGCCCGCCAGGATCTCCTTGATGCGGTCGATCGAAGCCAGAATCAGCGACACCGCGTCCGCCGTCACCGGCATGCCGTCGCGGAATTTGCTCATCAGGGTCTCGCCGGCATGCGCCAGCGCTTCCAGCCGCGGCAGTCCGAGGAAGCCGCAGGTACCCTTGATGGTGTGGACCAGGCGGAAGATGTTATCCAGGATCTTGGCGTTGTTCGGCTCCTGCTCGAACTTCACCAGCTGATTGTCGACGGTGTCCAGGCTCTCGCTGGTCTCCGTCAAAAACTCCCGCAACAGATCATCCATGAAAACAGGCCTTCATACAGGGAGGGCGCGCACGATGTGTGATGCGCCATTTCGGAATGAGGCCAGCTTCACCGCAAAGCGTTTAATATTGGTTGAGTATGTGGAAAAGAACGGGACCAACAAAGAGATAAGGCGCCACGGACAAGCCGAGGCGCCTCGTAAAGGATGGGTTAACGACTTGCGAGCGTCAGGCGCGTTTACGAAGCGGTAACGGTGATGGCCTCGCCCTCATGCGCAAGCTTCACGGTGACCCCGCAAGCCTGTGCCAACAGCCGCGTATAATAAGGCTGGATCGCGTGCGCATCCGCAGCCGGGCCGCGCTCGCCGCTCAGGAGCTCCGAGATGTTCTGCGGCAGGCGCGCATTATGTCCGGTCGCGGTGATGCGGAAGCTCATGGTCTCGCCGTCGCCGATCGGATCGACCGTCAGCGTGCCGCCGCGCGGGATCGTATGCTGGGAGACGACCAGCATATTGAGCAGCAGCTTGACGCGATTCTTCGGCAGCAGCAGCCGCGGCAGATTCCACGTGATCGTGCACTTGCCGTCCTCGATGTGGCCGCGCGCCATGGTCTGGGCATCGCCGAGGTCGATCTGGGCGCCGGACGAGCCGGCCGCGCCGAAGGCGAGGCGGCAGAACTGGAGGCGGGCGGACGCCGTCTTGGCGCTCTTGCGAATCAGGTCGAGCGCGAACTCGCGATCCTCGGGCTTGGGATCGTCGTCGAGCACTTCGAGCCCATTGACGATGGCGCCGACCGGGCTGATGAGATCGTGGCAGACCCGCGAGCACAGCAACGCCGCGAGTTCGAGCGCATCTGGGGTGGTAGCGGTAGCGGGTGACGAAACGTCAGACATAAAGGGTTCCTGGAATTGCACGGCGCGGACGCGGCGAATCACGCATGCTTGACGAATGCCGCAGGTTCTAACATTCGCAAGCCCGTGGCAGCTAGCTTGCGATCGGTTCGAAGCGGCCCTAAAGCCGCGGGCGAATCAGTTGCGTGGGATGGAATTGCCGATGAATGAGGCATGCAGGTGAAGCGGATCATCGACGGCCAAGCCGCATCCGGCCTGATGGAGCCGCTCACCGCGCTGGTGGTGAAGGCGGGCGAAGCGATCCTCGCGGTCAACCGCTCCGCAATGCGGGTCGACGGCAAGCAGGATGGCTCGCCCGTGACCGAGGCCGACCTTGCCGCCGACCGCATCGTCGCGGACGGCCTGGCGCAGCTTGCGGGCGACGTGCCGACGCTATCGGAAGAGCGAACCCACCTCGCCTCGCCGCCATTTCTGGACAGCTTCTTCCTGATCGATCCGCTCGACGGCACCAAGGAGTTCGTCGCCGGCCGCGACGAGTTCACGGTCAACCTCGCTCTCGTCACCCGGGGCGTGCCGCTGCTCGGCATCGTCAGCGCGCCCGCGCTCGGGTTGCTCTGGCGCGGCATCGTCGGCCGCGGCGCCGAGCGCGTCAGATTCGACGGCGCGACCATCGGTGCCGCCGAGCCGATCCATACCCGCCGGCTGCCGATTGCGGGCGAGCCCTGGATCGCGGCGGTGAGCCGCTCGCATGGCGACCCGAAGACCGAGGCGTTCATCGATGGCCGGCCCAATGCGGTCAGAAAGACCGTCGGCTCGGCCGTGAAATTCGGCCGGATCGCGGAGGGCAGCGCGGACATCTATCCCCGTTTCGGACCCACCTGTGAATGGGACGTCGGGGCCGGCTGCGCGGTGGTCACCGCCGCCGGCGGCCGGGTCACCGACGGCAAGGGCGGCGAGCTCCGGTTCGGCCAGCGTGGCGATACCGGCTTTATCATCCCGGACTTCATCGCCTGGGGCGACCCGCAGGCGGCAGGCAGCTACTGACTGAGTTGTTTCTGCAGCGCCGGCCAGCGCTTGCGCACTTCATAGAGGAAGCGCTCCGGATCGGCGGCGAAGGCGTCGCGATTGGCCTCCCGGCTGAACAGATAGAGCCGCTGCGCCGAGATCACGTAGAAGCGGGGATTGGCCGCGATGGCGATGCCGCGGGCGATGTCGGCCGGATCGTAGCCGCCGAACTGCGGCCCATAGACCTCGGGATGGGCGAGGAAGGACGCGCGGTTGCCCTCGTTCCGGAAGCGCCAGACCGCGCCCCAGAGGTTCGCCTCGAACTCCGCCGTCCCCTGCACGGCCGCGCCGTCGACGAAATAGGCGACCGGGTCGAAGCCCTCGATGGCCACGCCGCTGAAGCGGTTGACGACGATCCGTTCGGTGGTGGCGGCCTGAGCCGGCAACCCCGCGCAGGTGAGCCCAATGCCCGCCAGCAGGCAGACCAGGAAGCCGATCAAGGCAATTCCGGGGCGCAAAGGGCTATCTTCCTGCCGTTGTGCCGTCATAGTTGCTGCGGATAACATCCGAGTCGAGGGGACATCCGGCGCAACCTAGGGCCGTGCCTGTTGGCGTCAGGTTAAGGAAGCGGCGGGATTCGATACCAGGGGTTCTTTTATGACTTTCGCATCACGCCTTGCCGCAGTGGCGCTCATCGCGCTGGCTGGCTGGATCGTGCCGGCTTCCGCCCAGACGGCCGAGCCGGCGCCCAATCTGCCGCCGCCGCAGCGGACCCCGACGCCCAGCACCTACGGGCCGGACGAACTCGTCAACGCCGGCCACCGCTTCTTCGGCAACGTCTCGCGCGGGCTCGCCTCGATCATCGAGAAGGCGGTCAGCCAATGGGGCCTGCCGAACGGCTACATCCTGGGTGAGGAAGGCTCCGGCGCCTTCGTCGCCGGCCTGCGCTACGGCGAAGGCACGCTCTACACCAAGAACGCCGGCGACCTGCGCGTCTACTGGCAGGGCCCCTCGCTCGGCTTCGACTGGGGCGGCGACGGCGCGCGCACCATGACGCTGGTCTACAACCTGCCCGCCACCAATGCGATCTACCAGCGCTTCGCCGGCCTCGACGGCTCCGCCTATATCATCGGCGGCTTCGGCATGACGGCGCTGACCGCCAACAACATCGTGCTGGTGCCGATCCGCTCGGGCCTCGGCCTGCGCCTGGGAGCCAATATCGGCTATTTGAAATTCACCCCGCGCGCGACCTGGAACCCGTTCTAGGCGTCCTCCTCCGCTCAAGTTCCGGATTCACGTTAACAACAGGGCGGGGCTGGCTTTTTGCCGGCCCGCCATGCATTGTCCTTGGTGAATTTTTCCTAAAGTCTGGGAGTTGTGGCCCATGGTCGAACCGATCATGTACCTTGCGATCGGTTTCCTGCTCTCGATGCTGTGCGGGCTCGCCATCGTGCCGTTGGTGCATAACCGCGCAGTCCGCCTGACCACGCGGCGGCTCGAGGCCGCCACGCCGCTGTCGATGGCGGAGATCCAGGCCGACAAGGACCAGCTCCGCGCCGAATTCGCCATGTCGGCGCGGCGGCTCGAGATGAGCGTCGACCAGCTCAAGAACAAGACCACGAGCCAGCTCGCCGAGCTCGGCAAGAAGAGCGACGCCATCAACCGCATGAAGATCGAGCTCGGCGAGAAGAACGCCACGATCTTCGCGCTCGAGGCGCGCGAGAAGGCGGTGAAGGAACAGCTCCGCGCCACCGAGGAGGAATTCAACGCCAAGACCGAGGCGCTCCGCGCCGCCGAAATCGCGCTGACCGACAAGCAGAGCGAGCTTGCCAAGATCAACTCCGAACTGTCCGACCGCTCGATGATGGCGGAGACCCGCCAGGTCGAGCTGGTCGCCGTGCGCGCGCAGATCGAGGAGCTCAAGAACCGCGTCGGCGATGCCGAGAAGGAATTCACCGCGACGCAGGCGCGCCTCGCGCAGGAGCGGACCGAATCCGAGACCGCCTCGCGCGAGCTCGGCGAGGCCCGCGGCCGCGTCGAGAATCTGAGCCAGCGCGTCACCGAGCTCGACCGCCAGCTGATGCTGCAGGTCAAGGAAGCCGAGATGCTGTCGAGCCGCGTCGCCGACCTCGAGGGCCGGCTTGCCACCCAGGGCAAGCTGCTCGCCGAGCGCGACTACGAGAACAACCAGCTCCGCCAGGCAAGCGAGAACTCCGAACGCACCATCAAGGAGCTGCGCGTCGAGATCGCGGCCCTGAGCGGCGGCAGGTCCTCGGCTGCGGTCGAAGCGCTTCGCGCGGAAAAGGCCGCGCTGGAGGAACAGCTCGGCACCGCCCGCGACGAGCGCGCAAAGCTGCAGCGCGACCTCAATGCGATCCAGCAGCAGGCGGAAAGCTCCTGGGCGACCGAGCGCATGGAGAACGCGCTGCTGCGCGAGCGCATCAACGACATCGCCGCCGAAGTGGCCAAGCTCGCGATGCAGCTCGAAGGCCCGAACTCGCCGATCGAGGCGCTGCTCGCCGCCGAAGCCGGCCAGCCGCCGCGGCCGGCGCCTCGCCCGGCCAATGACGCCGCGACCAACGGCGCGGCCACCCCCAGCCTGCCCGAAGGCGGCGGAACGCTGGCCGACCGCATCCGCGCACTGCAGGCCCACGCCTCCCGCGCCCGCCAGCAGGGCGCGTGAGCCGGCCGAACCCCGGTTTCCTGCGGATTGCACAATTGACGGCAGCTTTTCCGGGCCTCGGACGGCCTGGAAACTTGACACTTTCGGCCCGCACTTCTAAATCGCGGGCTCGATGCGCCGGCCGGGCCAAAGTCCGGCCGCCTGCATGATGGTCCCGGGCGCATAGCTCAGCGGGAGAGCGTTCCCTTCACACGGGAGAGGTCCAAGGTTCGATCCCTTGTGCGCCCACCACGCTTCGCCAAAAGGCTTCGCGTGGCGCAGCCACGCCAATGATGGCGAAGCGTGTCCGGCATAGCTCGAAGAGCGTCGACGGACTGGTGCGTCTTGCTCCCGCTCAAAATGTCGAAAACAACCCCATGCACAGTAGCCGACATCCGTCGGATCAAGATATTGCGCATTTTCCGAAATTTGCTTGCGCCGTCGGGCGAAACAGGGGCATGATGGCATCGTCCGGGAAGTGTCGTGGTACATCGGCTTTTTGTTTTGCGCATGAGGCTTCGTCGTCTTGCGAGCGCAGCGAAGCAATCCAGATTCTTTCCGCGGAGACAGACTGGATTGCTTCGCTGCGCTCGCAATGACGGAGCAAGGGTCGAGACCGCCTCAACCAACCCGCTGCGGCCGCAGGGCCGCGTAGAGACCGACCAGCGTTCCGATCCCGACCAGCGCTGCCGCCAGCAGCACCTGCAATTCGCCATCATCGGTCGTGCCGACCGACGACACCAGTCTGGTTACGACGACGAACAGGATGCCCACGGCGGCTGCTGCGCCCACGCTGAGATAGGCGAGTTCGCGCGTCAGGCTGCGGCCGAGAAGTCCGAGTGCCGTGAAATACATCGCGCAGGCGTTGGGATGAACGAACAGGGCGACGCGCGCGTAGCGGCCGTAGGCGTCGAGGAGAGACTCGCAGCGGTGCAGTGCCGCTTTCGAGGCCACCCGCTGCAGGAGCGGCCTGAAAAAACGCGCCTGTCCGTAACTGAGAATGGCGCCCGCGATGATGGCGAGCCACGCCACGATGAACACGGAGGTATCCGCGGGCTTCGGATTGAGCGCCACGGACATCAGGATCAGGGCAGTGCCGGGAAAATAGCCGAAATACGGGAAGACCGACTCCAGCAGCACGCAGACGAACATGAAGACCAGAAACCACGACGACCCGGTCGCGCCCTGGACGATGGCGTTCAGGTCGAACAGGTTCGTCCTGTACAGGACGAGGTACATGCAGGTGGCCAATCCGGCCAGCGCATAGAACGGCAATGCCCCCGACAGAAACCGTCTCATTCAGTCATCGGGCTTTGTTGCGCGGGCAGCCCGATCGACAAGATCTCGATCTCCTGCGAGCCGGAGCCCACGACATCGCCGACTGCCTTCCCCATCAGCGACTTCGCGACGGGCGCCACGAACGAGATCGATCCTTCCTTCGGATCGGCCTCGTCCTCGCCGACGATACGATAGGTCTGCACGCGGCCGTCGGCGCGGCTGAAGGTGACGCTGCTGCCAAAGGCGACGATATCGGTCGACGTAGGGGTGGGCATGAGCTGCACCGTGCGCAGCCGTTCGGTGAGATAGCGGGCATCACGCAACGGCACCGCCGACTGCCGGCGCTTTTCGTTGACGTCCTCGATGGCTTGCGCGGCTTCATAAGCCTCGCGCGCCGCCTGGAGCTGCGCCTGCAATGCCTGCAGGCCCGTTTCCGTCACGAGGTTTGGATGCGGCGAGATCGGCCGATCCGGCAACAGCGTCTCTGACGCAGTCTCGGCGCTCTCTTCCTTGGTAAAGGCGACGCTCAACTCGAAAATCCCGTCGAACAGTTTCGTAAGGTGCGGACTATACCTCAAGTTCGACGAAGCGGCGCAGCTTGAACACGATATCCGGCAGGGCCTGGCGGAACCGGGTCGCGTTGGGGAAACTGGTCGAGAACGGCGCGAAGGTGATCATCGCGTTCCAGTTCCGGTAACCGTAGACCGTGACGGAAGCGCCGGTCGCCGGAAAATCCTCCAGCTTGCGCAGCTCGCCAAGCACGAGATCGGCAATCGCGTCCGCGGGCAGCAACTGCTTGCCGTCCGCAGTCGTGGCGATTTTCGGCGGCGGCTCGACCGGCTTCTCGACCGGCCCCGTGGCGACCGGCGTGGCACTTGGCGCGAAACTTGGGGCGTTCTCGGAGGGGGCGTTCCCGGATTCGGCCGGTGCCTCATCGGGAATGGCGGCCGCGACCTGCTCAAATCCGTTGGTCGGCGCTGTCGGTGGAACCTCGGTCAGCGGCGGCGGTGCGATGGTATCTGCGCGCTTGTTGCCACCCAGGATGCTGCTGATCATGGCCACAAGGCCAGCATCCTTCACGTCGTCACTCATTACTCCCCCCGGCTTCGGGCTATTCTACACTCCTCTGGCGGACCGCCACAACGGATGTGTGGCCGGGCCCCGCCTGTCCAAGGCCGTCTTCAGGTCCTCGATGGCATCGGCAGTGCGGCGTCTGGTCACGCCGCGCCGCCGTGCGATCCGTCACTGCTTATCGAACGGAATATACTGCTGGTACTGCTTGGGCACCGAGCTGCGGTAGCGCGCCGGAACGGTGCCGCTGTCGACCGAATGATCGATCTCCTGCTGCCGGGTCATCTTCTTCTTCGGCTGCTTCTTCGACGCGCTCTTTTTGGAGTCGGTCGGCTGGCTCGAGGTGTCGGTGGTTGCAGCCGGCGCCGCTGTCGTCGGCGTGGAGGTCGCGGCCGGCGCAGCGGTCGCCGCGGGCGCTGCCGTTGCTCCGGCGGCCGGGGCGGTCTGCGCCAGCGCGAACGATGTTTGCACGAGAAGCGCCAGCGCTGCGGTCGCAGCCAGCACATATGATTTTTGCATCAAAACCTCCAAAATGACCTGATCCCGAATGAGGCAAAGCGTCGGCCCCGGGATCGAATTGTTCAAGCCCGGCCACGATAGGGCGGAAGCCGGCCGCGAACTGTGGCCGAGATCACATAGCTCACCGCGGCTTGCTCCATCATAGACTCATGTCGAACGCCGCGCCCACTGCGGACACCAAGACAAGCACGACAAAGTGTCGGGCTCGCCCTGGAACATGCGGACTGAGCTGATGTTCCACATTCAAACATTCCTGTCCTCAAGCGTTCTTGCACCCACTCCAAAGGAGATCGACATGCGTCGCACCATCCTCACCCTCGCATCGTTCGCGGCCCTGATCGCCGCGACCGTCCCGGCAACCCAGGCCCACGCCGCCAACGACAGATACTGCCTGCAAGGCCGCATGTGGGGTTATCCCGGCAACTGCCAGTTCGCGAGCTACCAGCAGTGTCAGGCCACGGCCTCCGGCACGTCGGCCTATTGCGGCGTCAATCCGCGCTACGCTTACTCACAGCAGCGCGCTTACTGACGAGACGACGCCTGAAAACATGCGGCGTGCCGGATAGCGCACGCCGCTCGCCAGGCGGGCCAAGGCTCAGGCTTGCGCCGTACACTTCATCTCCACACCACCGCCGAGCGCCTCCGCGAGCTGTTGACCGGCGCTGAAGCCATATCGTCGTGGGCAGGTATGGTGCGAACTTGCCACAACCGGGCGCGAAAACCCTGCGCGCTCGAGGCTGCGGGTTGTCCCGTTTCTGCAAGTCATGACAATCGGCATCAGGATGCTCATTCCGATTCGCAGGGCATCATGACAGGCAGGCTGAGGACGTCGTCGTGCACAGGGCAGCATTCATCGCATCCGGCCTCTTCCTGCTCACCGCTCCGGCAATCGCCGCCGATCTGCCGATCAAGGCCGTCAGGCCCGAGCCGCCCAATCTTTGGCAGATCGAGGTCGGCGCACGGTACTGGTACAGCATCGGCCGCACCGCTTACGATTTGCACACCAGCGGCGCGAGATCTTCCCCGGTCATCTCGAGGCTCGACTATCACAACATGAGCACGCATTCGGGAGAAGTCTTCTTCCGGATCGACAGCCCCACGAAGTTCTTCGTGAAGGGCTACGGAGGCTATGGAGGCATCACCGGCGGCACCATGAACGACGAGGATTTTCCGCCGTTCTTCAACGGGCCGTACACGAAGACGGAGAGCCAGACGCGCGGATTCCTCGGCTACGCCAATCTCGATCTCGGCTATTCATTCTACGAGTCCCACCCCGTCAATGCGGAGCCGCGCCTTCGTCTGGGTGCCTTCGTCGGCTACCATTACCTCGGCGAAATGGCCAATGCATGGGGCTGTCGACAGACCGAGCCTGGCGGCGATATCTGCGAAGGCGCCCGCGTCCTCGCCGGCAACGTCAAGGTCATCACCGAGCGCGACATCCTGCACTCCGCCCGCGCGGGCGCCGTGGCCGATCTCTGGTTTACGCCGGCACTCAAGCTGACGGTCGACGCCGCCTACACTTATTCCGACGTGAGAGCTTTCGACACGCACTACTTCACCTTCGGCACCGAGCCCTCTCGCGGCTACGGCCATGGCTTCCAGCTCGAGACGGTGATTTCCTACGCCGTGACGCCCAACGCAAATGTCGGAATTGGCGCCCGGTACTGGTACACCGGAATCAACAACTTCACCGAGCCTGCGAGCGGCACAGCGGGGCAGGCGGAGACCTATCAGGTCGACCGATACGGCACCTTCATCCAAAGCAGCTTCAAGTTCTGACCGCGGAAGCGCGGACTCGCGTCTATACCGGCAAGCACGCGCTGTTCGCCGGTCGATGACGAGAATGTTATCCGTCACCGCCGCGCAGCAAATTCACGATGCGCCGCCGTGGCTTGTTTGCAGGCACCTCCCTCCGAAAAGTCGTTGACCCCGGGCAATTGTGATCCATCTCGCTCGTGGCGGGCGTGATCGCTCCTAGGCTGCAAACTCCAGCGCAGAAAACCCAGGCCCGATCTGTTTCATCTCGACTTTTCAGGGAGGTTCTTCATGAGCAGCCGCCACGCTATTGTTCCGCGCGGTCTGAACGCCACGCGTTCGTCGCTTTCCCAAGGCCGCTTCGGCCGCATGTTCCGCAAGCTCGCACCGGCTAAATTCGGCTCGAACGATGCCAACACCGTCGCCAATCTTTCGGCGCTGGCCGACAAGATGGTCGCCGGCTTCGATGGGCCGAAGGACGGACCGGACGCGGAGGAGAGCGGCATTCCCTCGCTCTACACTTATTTCGGCCAGTTCATCGACCACGACATCACGTTCGATCCGGTCAGCTCGCTGACCAAGCAGCAGGATCCCGACGGGCTGGTCGACTTCCGCACCCCGTCGCTCGACCTCGACAATCTCTACGGCCGTGGTCCGAACGACCAGCCCTACATGTATGACGGCATCAAGTTCCGGCTCGGCGAGAAGCTGACCGGCGCGGGCGTCGCCGATGCCAGCGACCTGCCGCGCTTCAAGGGCCGCGCGCTGATCGGCGATCCCCGCAACGACGAGAACAGCATCGTCTCGCAATTCCAGGCCCTGATGCTGCGCTTTCACAACCGCATGGTCGACGACAATGACAGCCTGTCGTTCGAGGAGGTGCAGCAGCGCGTCCGCTTCCACTATCAATACGTCGTGCTGAACGACTTCCTGCCGCGCATCGTTCACGCCAGCGTGCTCGACGAGCTGAAGACCGCGGGCCACTACGACCGCGGCAAGCTCGCCTATTACCATTGGAAGACTTTTCCGTTCATGCCGGTCGAGTTCTCGGTCGCGGCCTACCGGCTCGGTCACTCCATGATCCGCCCCGGCTACCGGCTGAACGATTCGGACAACATGCTGCTGCAGATCTTCCCCGATCCGAACAACCCCGACCACAACGCGCTGACCGGCTTCCGCGCGATGGGCCCCGGGCGCGCGATGGATTGGGGCCGCTTCATCGATCTCGACACGCGCGCCTACGGCGTCGAGGACGACGACACCAATCCCGACAACAAGCGGCGGCTGCAATTCGCCTATCGCATCGATGCATCGCTGGTCGACCCGCTGCGCAAGCTGCCGCCGGAGGTCGCGTCCAATCCGTCGTCGCTGGCGCTGCGCAACCTCGAACGCAGCTGGCGGCTCGGCCTGCCGTCCGGACAGGCCGTCGCGAAAGCGATGAACCTGACGCCGCTGACCGACGATCAGATCATCATCGGCAAGGCGGTCGACGAGCCCGGCGCGGGCGATCCGCAGACCAAGATCGCAAACATCGCCAACGGTGTGTTCGCCGGCAATTGTCCGCTCTGGGCCTACATCCTCGCGGAGGCCAGGCAGTTCCAGGTCGCGGTGACGATCCCGGCCACCGGCGCGCCGGCCGGCGGAATCAACACACCGCAGCTCGGCCCCGTCGGCGGCCGCATCGTCGCCGAAGTCTTCCTCGGCATGATGTTCGGCGACAATTCCTCAGTGCTGTCGCAGGACCCGCAATGGACGCCGGTGACCGGATCGAACTTCGCGCTGAAGGATCTCGTCGCCTACGCGCTGGGACAGGGCGATCCGCTGCATTGAGCGGGTGATGTGAGATGAGACAAGGGCCGCTCGCGTGGTGCGAGCGGCCTGGTGGCCCACCTCGCTCCGACGGCGGGCCACAAGGCACGCCGGGTCGAGATCAATCGGAAACTGTTGCTGCCGAACAGTCCGGCGGCAGGTGGCTTGCATCAATGTATCGCGCGGCCCGGTAGCGGCCGGGCGACAATCCGTGATGCCGGTGGAACAGTTTTGAAAACGCCGCTGCCGTCTCGTAGCCAACCTGGCTCGCAATCCGTGCGATCGGCTCATCGGTGGTTTCGAGCAGGAACGCCGCTTCCGCCATCCGGCGTTCGACCACATAACGATGCATGGACTGGCCGACGAGCCTGGTAAAACGGGCGGAAAATACCGAGCGGCCAAGCCCCACGCGGTGGCCAAGGTCGCTCAGCGTCCAGGGCCGTTCCGGGTTTTCGTGGATCAACTTGAGCGCCGGTCCGATATGCGGGTCCGATATGGCCCCGAGCCAGCCGCCTTGTCCGGGACTGAGGGACGCTATCCAGCTTCGGAGCACCTCGACAAACAGCACTTCCGTCAGTCGTGAGAGCGCGACGCTTTGGCCGGGACGCTCGAGCGCCGACTCGCTGACCATGCGGCGCAGGATGGCTTCAAGCCAGCCACTGTCCGCCGTCGGCTTCAGCAGGAGCACGGGCGGAAGCAGCTCCAGCACGCTGCCAAACAGCGGACGTGACACCGTGAAATTGCCGCAGATCATCGTGGAGAGCGGCTTTGCACGGCCGCCATGACGAACGACGCCCAGACGTGGCGACGATCGATCGATATCCATGATCTGCAAGGGCTTGGCCCGGCGATCCGAATAAAACACGTGGGGCTCGCCGCGTGTGATCACGACAAAATCGCCCTCGGTCATCTGGATTTCCTCTCCCTGTTCGAGCGCGAGCGTCGCGGAGCCCCGGCTGAGATAGTGAAACAGCGCATAGGGCCGCGCCGGCAGCGCCAGATTCCAGGGATGGCCGAGCTCGAAATGGAAAAGCAGGGTCCCACCGAGGCGAACGCGATCGAGCACTTGGGCGAGGATATCCATGCCGCCCAAGCTAATCCGGTGGACGATCGGACACAACATCCGGACGATCAATCCCTATCGTCCGGAAAGTCAGCGAACTAGGTGATGTCGCGGCGGGCCGACGTCAGTGCGGCAACCATTTCGCCAACGGCGGATGGAAAAACCGCGACCTGACCGGAAACGCCTGTCCATTCCCCCGGACCTTATTTCGTCCGACTGCCACAGGAACAATCAATGCGAAATCTCCTATTCTCAGCCGCCAGCGTGCTCCTGGCCGGAACGACATTGGTCGGCTCCGCTCATTCCGCCGAACCGCCCAAGGGAGCAGCCCACAACATCGTGCTCGTGCACGGTGCCTTCGTGGACCAGACGAGTTGGCAGCCGGTTGCCGATATTCTCACCAAGAAAGGCTACCGCGTCACGCTGGTGGAAAATCCGCTCACCTCGCTCGCCGCCGACGTCGATGCCACCAAGCAGGCGCTCGCGAAGCAGGATGGCAAAACGGTGCTGGTCGGCCATTCATGGGGCGGCGTGGTGATCACGCAAGCCGGCAACGATCCCAAGGTTTCGGCGCTGGTCTATGTCTCCGCCTTCGCGCCGGAGGTCGGAGAATCCCTGGCGTCGCTGGCCAAGGCCGGCCCGCCGACCGAAGGCGGCAGCGCGATCCATCCCGACGCGAAGGGCAATCTGTACATCGACCCCAAGGTATTTCCGTCGGCCGTCGCGGCTGACCTTCCTCCGGAGATCGCCACGCACCTCGCCAACTCGCAGCTTCCTCTGAACCATGTTGCGTTCGAAGCCCCGGTCGATGTTGCGGCCTGGCACGACAAGCCGACGTTCTACGTGATCAGCACGAAGGACAAGGTCCTCGCGCCCGAGGCCCAGAAGTCGTTCGCAGCCAGGATCAAGGCTCAGACGACGGAAGTCGCCGGCAGCCATGCCTCGCTCGTCGTCCATGCCAAGCAGGTCGCCGAGGTCATCGAGAAGGCCGCGCTCGCGAAGTGACGGCACGGCTCCCGGCGCCTTCGCGCCGGGAGCGCGCACGCACCACTCGATTATTTCAAGCCAAGCATCCGGAGATGACGTGACTCAACTCGACATCGCGAGCCAGGACGCCGCCACGCTCGAAACGGCGCCGACCCGTTACATCGAAGGCCACGGAATCCGCTTCGCCTATCGTCGCCTCGGCCCCGCGACCGGAACGCCGCTGGTTCTCCTGCAGCACTTCTCGGGCAACATCGACGCGTGGGATCCCGCCGTCGTCAACGCTCTCGCCACCGATCGCCCTGTCATCGCCTTCGACAACGCCGGGGTCGGTCGCTCGACGGGCCAAACGCCCGACAACATCGCGGAGATGGCGAGAGATGCAGTTGCCTTCATCAATCTGCTTGGCCTTTCCGAGGTCGACCTGCTGGGCTTTTCCCTCGGCGGCTGCGTCGCCCAACAGATCGCCGCCGAGCACCAAGGGCTGGTTCGGAAGCTCATCCTCGTCGGCACCGCGCCGAAAGGCGGGGAAGAACACCTGCTGGCGGTTCTGCAGCAAGCGTTCTCCCAGACCGATGTGCCGGACCCACGCCTGCCGCTGTTCTTCACGAATTCGTCCGCCAGCCGATCGTCCGGCCTGGCGTTCCTGAAGCGGACCAAGCTGCGCAAGGACGATCGGGACACTGATAACGGCAGCGCGGTCACCGATCCGCAGGCCAAGGCGCTGATCACCTGGTGCGCCACACCCGACCCCGGGCACGCCACTCTGCGCGCCATCCGCCAACCCGCTCTTGTGGTCAGCGGCAGTCACGACACCATGCTGCCCGCGAACAACGCCTATGCCATGTCCAGGGAACTCGGCAACGCTCAGCTGATCCTCTATCCCGATTCAGGGCACGGCGCCCTGTTTCAATACCACGAGACATTCGTCAGCCACGTCCGGACCTTCCTGGATGCACAGCCGGTGGCTGTAACGGAGGACAAATGACAATCGCGAAAGTCGAAGTCGAGCGTTTCAGCCTCACGAGCTCGAAACCATTCGACGCCGTGGTCGCCGCGTTGAAGTCGGCGGTCGGGCAACCCAACATGGTCGAATTTTTCAAGGAGACGCGGGCGACGAATTCCTTCGCGGATCTGGAGCGCGTCGTACGACGCGGCCTCGGTCGGACGGACCTCATGCTCTTCGCGGAATTCGACTTGGGCGACATTCTGCGTCGCGAAACTGGATCCAGAACACCCAGGATCATACGGCTTGTGGTCGGCAATCCACTCATCATGAAAGAGATGGTCAAGCACGTGCCGGATGCCGGGTCCTATGCTCCAGTCACGGTGCTCATTGATGAGCGTCCCGATGGCGTGCACGTCTCCTACGACAAAATGGAGAGCTATCTGCTGCCTTATGGCAGCCCGGAAGCGCTTGCCGTCGCCCGCAATCTCGATACGAAAATCACGACCTTGCTAAGCGAATGTGCAAGCTAAGAGCGTTGCCATGACGCGAGCTCGACATCGGAAGGGACATTCCTGCATGTACAAGACACTTCTTGTCACTCTGACTGCTGCGGCTCTTTCCACCGGGTCTGTGGCGTCTGCTCCCGCCGCCGGCCAAGAGCCGTTGGATGCTGCGACCCTCGGCGCGATCAAATCGAAGTTCGGCAGGCTGATGGAATTGGCCAACAAGCACGATTTCAAGGCTCTGCATGAGATGTTCTGGCAATCGCCCTCGGCCCTGCTGGTAGCCAAGAGCGCGATCCCGTCCGAGGGAAACTGGGCCGGCTTTTGGGGCAACGAAGCGATCGATCAGAAGCTGCATGATATCGGCAGCTCCGGTCCGGTCGTGCTCGAGCCGGATTATTCGAAGCTGAAGGTTGTCGGCCTGACGCGCGACGTCGCCGAGTCCTACGTGCCGATGAACATCACGGTCTCTTATGCGGGGCAGGATGGAACAGCGAGGCCGTTTCTCATGATCATCAACTGGCTTCGCGTCGGGAACGACTGGAAGGTGGCTTCCGAAATCATTCTGCCGGTGCCGCCCGCACCCGCCGCGAAGGGCTAGGCGCGAGGCCTCACCTGTTCGGCATCGACGCCTCGGCGAGCTTCGGTCCGGATGACGGCATCTGCGCGTTGGCTGAAGAGAGCCGTTTCGGCAGCGATGCGGGGTCCGGCAATCGCAGAGCGGCGTCGGCCGGCGCTGGCTGGAATGGCCGGCGGGCAGCGGTTGCCGGAAGCACGATCACTTTGGCTCCGACCTTCACCCGCTCATAGAGGTCGGTGACGTCGTCATTGGTCAGCCGGATGCAGCCGGACGACACTTTCTTCCCGATCGTATCGGGGTTGTTGGTGCCGTGAATGCGATATTCGGTCTCGCCGAGATACATCGCCCGGGCGCCGAGCGGATTGCCGGGACCGCCTGCCATGAAGCGCGGCAGATAAGGCTGACGCCCAATCATCTCCACGGGCGGATGCCAATCCGGCCATTCCGCCTTGCGGGCCACGGTCTGCTCGCCGGACCATGTGAAACCTTCGCGGCCGACTCCGATGCCGTAGCGCAGGGCCTGCGTGTCGTTCAGAACGAAATAGAGGAACGTGTTCTTGGTATCGATGATCACGGTGCCCGGCGTCTGGCGGCTGGCGTAGTCGACCACCTGCCGAACCAATGCTCCGGGACCATCGGCGGCTTTGGGCGGTTCGACCAGAGGCGCGGGGGCCGGAACCGGAGCCGGGGCTGGAGCCGGAACCGGCGCTGCGACACGAACAGGCGGTGCCACGTACACCGGGGTTGACGACGCCTGGGCTTCGCGCGCGGACGGCTTTCGTGTCGTTTGCACGCTCATCGGTCCGGACAGCAAACCGTAGCCCAATGCGGCGATGGCGACGGCGCCAACTGCAACTCGCGCGGCCATCGGGAGCGCGAGCGTCTCTGGCTTTGCCTTTCCGCGCTTGGTCCGCTTCTTCATATCTTGTCCCAGGTCACCATGCCTCAAGAGGTAACCAGCAACATTTAAGAAACTTCGAAGCGATTGGGTCCGGACTGGAACCGTTGGCGATGGTTAACGCGGATTCCCGTTGGCGAGAGGCGGCGACGTCCGCTTGGCCCTAACGCGTCGCCGCCAGACCGCTCTCTTCAAGCCGCGCCGCGAACCAGAGCGACAGCGGCTGATCGAGGCTGCCGCTGACATAGACTTCCGACATCGTGACATGCTGCCTGTCCAGCACCAGCAGCACGCCGATCCAATAGGCGAACCAGACATCCGGATCGGTCAGCGCACTCAGCTTGTGCTGGTCGTGCTCGAGCGACGTGTGATTGCTCGCCTTGCGGATCTCGACGCTGAGCAGATTGTTCGGGATCTCGCGCTGATGCACGACGACATCGGGGTAGATCGACTTGCCGAGATGATCGTCGGTCGAGATGATGGTGCCGTGCGGCAGATGCAGCGTGCGCTCGCCCAGCCGGTCGTAGTTGCAATCGACCGCCCAGCCCGAAAACTGCCGCTCGAGATGGACGGCGAAACGATGCGTGATCGCCCGCTCGCCGATGTCCTTCTCGAACAAAAATCCTTCGTGGGCGTAGAACTCCCGGAGCGCCGCGATCACCTTGTTCAGCTCGGTCTGCATGTCGCCTCCGGGCCTTTGGCGCTCCGCCTCGAAAGAGCGCCCTACATCACGACTTCGATCAGCCGCGGACCCGGCTCGGCGACGGCTTCGGCCAGCGCCTTGTTGAACTCGTCCGCATTGGTGACGGCGCGACCGGGCACGCCCATGCCCTTGGCCAGCGCGACGAAATCCAGCGTCGGCCGGTCGAGCTTCAGCATGTCATTGGCGCGCTGGCCGGGTTCGCCGGCGCCGACATTGTCGAACTCGCCGCGCAGGATCTGGTAGATGCGGTTGGCGAACACGATGGTGACGATGTTGAGGTTTTCGCGGGCCTGCGTCCACAGCGACTGAATCGTGTACATCGCGCTGCCGTCGCCGACCATGCAGATCACCTTGCGATCCGGACAGGCGATCGCGGCGCCGATCGACAGCGGCGTCGAGAAGCCGATCGAGCCGCCCATGTTCTGCAGCCAATCGTGTGGCGCGGCCGCCGCCGTCGGCGGGAAGAAGGCGCGGCCGGTGGTCAGCGACTCGTCCACCATGATCGCGTTCTCGGGGATCGCGTAGGCAATCGCCTGCGCGATCGAGGCATGGGTCAGCGCGCCGGTCGGCTTGACCAGTTCCTGCAAAGCCTGCGGCTTGACGTCCTTGGCGCTGGCCTTGACGGCGCCGGCGAGCGCTTCGAGCGCCGCGACTGAATTCTCGCCCCACGACGTCATGCGATGCACGTCGCAGCCTTCGGGCCGCAGCACGCTCGGCTTGTTCGGATAGGCGAAGAACGCCACGGGATCGTCGGACTCGACCAGCACGATATGGCGGAACTTCGCCAGCATCGGCAGCGCCTGATCGATGACATAGTGGATGCGGTCGATCGCGTAACGACCACGGCCGCGCGCCATCCTCGGGCGGAAGGTCGGGCCCATCACCGTGCAGCCGGTCTTGGCCGCGATGCGCTCGGCCAGCGCCAGGCCCTGCTCGGAGAGCGCGCTGCCGGTCATCAGCAGCAGCGTGCCCTCGCCGTCGCCGTGGAGGATCTTTGCGGCCTGCTCGACCGCCTGCGGCGAATAGCTCGCGCGCTGCTGCTCGTCGGGCACCTCGGCGATGCCGTCGGCCTCGTTCCAGGCGGTGTCGGCGGGCAGGATCAGGGTCGCGATCTGCCCCGGCGCACTCTTGGCGGCGGCAATCGCCGCGGCCCCGTCAGCGGCGACCGATTTCGAATCCGGCGAGGTACGGACCCAGGACGACATCGGCCGGGCAAGGCCCTCGATGTCGGAGGTGAGCGGGGCGTTGTAGCCGATGTGGTAGACGGCATGCTGGCCGACGATGTTGACGATGCCGGAATTCGCCTTCTTGGCGTTGTGCAGATTGGCGAGGCCATTGGCGAGGCCGGGGCCGAGATGCAACAGGGTCGAGGCCGGCGTGCCCTTCATGCGGTAATAGCCGTCGGCTGCTCCCGTCACCACGCCTTCGAACAGGCCGAGCACGCAGCGCATGCCCGGCACCCGGTCGAGCGCTGCGACAAAATGCATCTCCGAGGTGCCGGGGTTGGAGAAGCAGATGTCCACCCCACCCTTGACCATCGTCCGCACCAGGCTTTCCGCACCGTTCATCCCAAAGCTCCTGCAACCGGCAATTTCCAATGATCCGTCCGATCAATCATTGTTCGCTCGTGCCGTCAAAGCAATAGGAGGCATCGCCGCCCTGCCCCGCGCGGCGATGCGCCGTTTTGGCTAATTCTTTCTGGCAAATTGGCGCGGTTGCCGATCCGGGAACGGCATTCATTAACGATGGCCCATTCGGAACGGGCCTGCCTCACGCGGCCGTGGCTTGCGAAAAGCCGGCGAATATGGCCTCTGGCTGTCGTTGAATCGATTTTTTGCTGGGGGAAACAATGATCCGGTTCTTTGCCGCGCCGATTGCCGCCATCGCATTGCTGTCGGCCATTACGGGCGGCGCGCGCGCCGAAGAGTTCGACTCGCGCGACATCATGGGCGGCGGCCCGAACTTCTTCCGCTCCGGCGCAAACCCGGTCCCCCGCACCACCGTCAACTACAACGGCGCCTATGCGCCCGGAACGATCGTGGTGAACACCAGCGAGCGCCGCCTCTATCTGGTGCTGCAGAACGGCCAGGCGCTGCGCTACGGCATCGGCGTCGGCCGCGACGGCTTCCGCTGGGGCGGGGTGCACAAGATCACCGCCAAGAAGGAGTGGCCGGACTGGACGCCGCCATCGCAGATGCTGGCCCGCCGGCCGGACCTGCCGCGCCACATGAAGGGCGGCGTCGATAACCCGCTCGGCGCGCGCGCCATGTATCTGGGATCGACGCTCTACCGCATCCACGGCTCCAACGAGCCGGAGACGATCGGCCAGGCAGTCTCCTCGGGCTGCTTCCGCATGACCAATGACGACGTCAGCGACCTCTACGGCCGCGTCGGGGTCGGCACCACCGTGGTCGTGCTGAACAACTAGAGCCACGCAGGCGCTGTACTCCCTCTCCCGCTTGTGGGAGAGGTTAGGAACCCGTGGGGCGTGGATTTGCGGACTTGTGCGCAGGGCGCGAATGCGGCAGCGTCGCAACACGATGAGCGCATTGAACTCGCCCTCGACTTCCCTGCGCACCGCCCTGCTGGCGCTCGCAACGTTCGCATCTGTGCCTGACACCGTATCCATGGCTGTCGCGGGGGAAGTGCCCGCGATCGCCGCGCGCCAGCGGTCCGAGAAGAAGAACTTCACCGACGGCGAGATCGTCGAAGGCTTCCTGAAGACCGCGTTCGGCGCCGAATACCACCTCGCCGGCCGCGTCGACCGCATCCGCAAATTCGACGCGCCGGTGCGCGTGTTCGCCGAGAGCGACCGCGCCGACCGCAAGGCGCAGCTGGCCAAGGTCGTAGCCGACATCGGCAAGCGCGTGCAGCATCTCGACATTGCCATGATCGAGACCAACGAGGCCGCGAACGTGCGGGTAAAGCTGGTGCGCGACCGCGACCTGTTCCGCACCATCTCGAGCTTCTACGGCGCCGAGAAGGCGCGCGAGATCCGCACCTCGCTCGATCCGCAATGCCTGTCCGGCTTCCGCAAGAACGACAATTTCGAGATCGAGCATTCCGACGTCATCCTCACCGTCGACAACGGCGACTTCACCTTCCTCGACTGCGCCTATGAGGAGCTGCTGCAATCGCTCGGACCCATCAACGACACCGCGAGCGTGCCGTGGACGATGTTCAACGACAACGTCTCGATGGGCTATTTCGACGTCTACGACCAGTACATCCTCAACCTGCTCTACGACCCCCGCATCAAGCCCGGCATGACGGTCGCCGAGGTCAAGGCGGTGCTGCCCCAGGTGCTCACCGATGTGCGCAGCTGGGTGAAGCGGGTGAATGATTTGAGAGAGTGAGCGGCCTCTCGCCCGCCGGTTGCCCATCTGCCGGGAGTGTGTATCCTCCGCAAAGGCTTGCGTCGTGACCGACGCAGGACGTCGCGGCAGAAGAATGCGACTGTTGCGAGAGACCAGCAGACATGACTTTGTTCGGCGGGCTACCTGGTTTTTAGTCCCGGCCGCGAACCGTTGCAGAACGACGATTTAAGGCATCGCCAAGGATCGATGCCGCCACGACACGACATTTCCAGAATGATCAGGCAATTTACGCATGCACGACGATTCCGTCCGAGTCGGGTGGATATCCCCCAGCACCGAGGCCGATGAGCTTGCTCTCTCATCGGGGCTGACGGAGGGCCAGCGGCGAATATTTCCTTGGACGCCGTCCCGCTTTGCATTCGGGAATGATCGCGAGGCGCTTCAGGCCATCGACGCCGTCGCGTCGTCGCATGACGGCTTCGTCGTGTCGGGACTATCGCTCACGGAAGTCGAATCCCTCTTCAATCTCCGCGCGCTGCAGCTGCTCGGTCGCCAGGCGCGGTATGACGTGCCCTCGATCATCATCCTCGAACAGGGATCGTCACCGGCGTTCTTTCACCGCCTCGGTGACCGAATGCGCAGCGGCTGGCCGTTCCGGTCGGCGCTCTTCGTCGGAGATCCAGACTGTGTCGAACGACTGCGCAACGAGGGCCTGGTCGCCCTCGAGCGCGCGGAAGCGAACCGGTACGGCCTTGCTGCGCTGCTCGAACGTGGGGATGGTGCATTCGAGAGCATGCTGGCGGATCAAGTGCTCGCTGTTCAGTTCCAGCCGGCCTGGTTCTATGGGGGCAGCCATACGGTTTTCTCCAACCAGGTCGAGGCGATGCTCGACCGCGGATGGTTCGTCCTGCGCGTCATCGTCGAACCGGAAGGCTGCCCCGGCCCGACGATGCGGCGGCGCATTGCGAAGTTCGTCGCGGAGACAAACGTGGATGCGACAACGCACATCGACACGCTGGCATGCGCCACCGGCTTGCCCGCAATCGTCGACGATCGCGAGGCGGACGAATATTTACGCCATGCGATCCGTGGCCGGATCAATCTCGTTATTCCCGACGATCTGATGTCGGATCTCGTCGCGCGCGCCGACATTGCCGTCATCAACTATGTCTATCACATGGGCTTCGCACTCACGGCGTGTCCCGCCGCGAAATATGTCCTGGAAACCCACGACGACATCACCTGCATGCGGTTGACACAGTGGCGCGTGCTGCCCGAAGCGCCCGCATTCTCCGCCCCCGGAACCTTGAAGAGGCATCTCAGGCTGGAGCGGCTCGCCTGGCACACCGTCGACGTCTGCATCGCGCTGTCGCTCTCGGACCTCAGGAAAATCCGGCGGCACGCGTCCCGATTCGTCTTCGTTCTGCCGAGACCGTACGCGCGCCCGGCCCTCAAGGCCGGACCCGATGCCCCCTGGGACATCCTGATCGTGATGAACCCTCACCATTTCAACGTCCCGGCGCTCGATCGCTTCCTCAACGACGTCATCGCATGCGATCCCCAACTGGCAAAACTCAGGATCGCCATCGTGGGCCGCGTCAACGAGGTCCTCGAAGCGCATTGGAAGAACAGGCTGCCCGCGACGCGATGGTTCGGCTTTGTCCCGGACATCGATTCCTTGCGCGATTCATCCCGCATCTCGGTGTGCCCCGACGAGCACGGCACGGGCATCGCGATCAAGACGCTGACGGCGATGGCGGCCGGCCACCCCATCGTCGCCACGCCCACCGCGCTGCGCGGGTTGCCCGACGAAATTCTCGAGCTGATTCCGCCAGCGATTGGCGCTGCCCGAATGCAGGATCAGATTCGGACGCTGTTGAGCGACGAGAGCCTGCTGGAACAGCGAAGCAACGCCGTTGCCGTCGCGGCCGGTCTGCTCTGGCCTGCGACGGGTCACGGGCGGGCACTGAGCATGGCGATGGAAGCCGGACCCGACACGTCGCGACGTCGCGCGGACTTCCTGGCCTCGCTCGGACAGGAATCGCCCCCTCCTCCAATCGACCTGAATGAGAGGCGCATTCGCTTCGGCGCCGGCGGCAACGACCGCCCTTTTCTCGGCCTCAACTGGCTCAACGACGAACCGGGGGGGCGATGGAGCGACGGATCGTCGGCGACCGTCAGGCTTCCAGGCGCCTGGATGACGCAGGCCTGCCGGCTCAAGATCACGTTCATGGAGTCGTTCCAATGCACGAAGATCACGCTCAGACATCGCGGCGTCTCTCTTAAGGGAAGGGTAAGGTCGCCCGGCGCGATGACATTCAATCTCGACCTCAAGGATCGCGCCCACGACGATTTCGTGGAGCTGGAGATGTCGTGTCCGGCCGCCTTCTGCCCCAGCGAGAACGGCATCGGCAACGACGAGCGAGTGCTCGGCATGCACATCCGCACGATCGAGGTCGTCCCTCTGCCCTGGCACGCCGCGCTCGTCGCAAGAGCGCGCAAGATGTTCGGCGACAAAGCGCTGTTTCAGCCAACCAACGCCTGAGCGCCAACTGCCTCCAGGATCGTCTCTTACTGCACGAGATCGGCCACGGTGGTCGCAGCCTTCAGGCCGGTGCCGGTGAGGACCGCGACCGTGGTCTCGCTCGCCTTGATGGCGCCGATGGCGGAGAGCTTTTCCAGCGCGGCCGCCGCGCTGGCGCTGGTCGGCTCGGCGAACAGGCCCTGGCGCGCAAGACGACGCAAGGCGGCGACGATCTCGTCCTCGGTGAGCGCAACGGTACCGCCGCCGCTCTCGCGCAGAGCGGCGATGATCTCGCGCAGGCGCAGCGGAGCCTTGATGGCGGTGCCTTCGGCGATGGTCTTGTTCACCTCGCGCACGACAGGCGTGTCGACGCCGGCCTTGAAGCTCGCATCGATCGGCGAGCAGTTCAGCGGCTGCGCCGCGAACAGGCGCGGCAGCTTTGCGATCTGGCCTGATTTCAACAACTCGCGGAAGCCGAAGGCGCACCCTAAAAGGCTGCTGCCGGCGCCGACGGGCACGATGACATTGTCGGGCGCGTGAAAACCGAGGTCTTCCCAGATTTCATAGGCGAGCGACTTGGTGCCTTCGAGAAAAAGAGGCTGCCAGTTGTGGCTGGCATAGAAGGTCTGGCTCGACTGGCGGATCGCCTCGGCTTCCGACTCCTCGCGCGGGCCTTCGACGAGCTGCACCTCGGCGCCGTAAGCGCGCACCTGCGCGATCTTGGCCGGCGACGTCGAGGCCGGCGCCAGGATCTTCACGCGGAGGCCGCCGGCGGCGCCTAACCCGGCCATCGACGAGCCGCCGTTGCCGGAGGAGTCCTCCAGAATGGCGTCGACGCCGATCTGGCGCAGGAAGGACAGCATCACCGCCGAGCCGCGATCCTTGAAGGAGCCGGTCGGGTTGAACCATTCGAGCTTGAAGAACGGACGCAGGTCGCCCCAGTCCTGCTGGACCAGCGGCGTGCAGCCTTCGCCGAGCGTGATCGGCTTTGCGATCTCGACCGGCAGCGCTGCGCGGTAGCGCCAGAGCGAGCGCGAGCGGGGCTCGATGTCCTCGCGCGAAATGCCTGTTCCCGGCATCACCAGCAGCGGCGTGCGCTGGTCCGAGCACCAGCGCGGCTGGTCGAGCGGATAGAGCTGTCCGTTGCGGGGATCGATGTAGCTGGCGGCGGGCATGGGGGTCTCCGGGGCAGAGCCGATCCCGTCGATATGTCCGAATATGCACGTTTTATCCAGTCACCTGTTTGGAGGGTGTGGACGCGGGCAATTTGTGTAAGATGGCGGCCGTGCTTCATCTCGACCACATCACCGTCGCCGCGAACGACCTTGCCGAGGGCGTTGCCTATGTCGAGAAAGCGCTCGGCATTGCGCCGCCGGCCGGCGGTGCGCATCCGCTGATGGGGACGCACAATCATCTGCTGCGGCTGAGCGAGACGAGCTTCCTCGAAGTCATCGCGCCGGACCCACAGGCCTCCGCGCCGACTCGGCCACGCTGGTTCGCATTGGACGATCCGCAGACGCACGCGGCGCTCGCATCCTCGCCGAAGCTGATGACCTGGGTCGTGAGCACGTCCGACATCACATCGGCACTTGTAAAAATCCCGCAGGCCGCCCGGCCGGCGATCACGGTGACGCGCGGCAACCTCGAATGGCTGATCTCCGTTCCGCCCGACGGCTCGATGCCGTTCGGTGGCGCGTTTCCAACCCTGATCGAATGGCCGGAAGGCCCGCATCCAGCTTCGCGCATGCCTGACCTCGGCTGCGCGCTGGTGGCGTTCGAGATCCGGCACCCCGCCGCGGACACGATCCGGACGGCGCTTTCGGGCGTTCTGGACGACCCCCGCATCCGCTTCCGCCCCGACCCGAAACCATCGTTTCACGCGGTGATCCGGACGCCCTGGGGTGAGCGGGAGTTGGTTTAGCCACAGGCCGCCCCCTTAAAAAACACAAACAAATTCATATATGTAGTGAGCCATTCCTGGGGGCCACGGCCGGTGCCGGCGCGCCATTCGGGGTCGGCATGGCGATGCTCACATGAACGGCATCGGCCATGAGACGGCGCTGTCATGCGACACCATTAACTTGTCTGTCGCGGCTCGCCGCTACAATATGTTGGATTGATCTTGCGCCGCCGGTAGCGGCGCGACCGAGCCAGGCCCGTCCGAGCGGCGGGCCGTTGGCTTTTTGGGAGTTTGGTCATGAGCCGCGCGAACCGTACCGACCACATCCGCCTGACCTCCCATCCAGAGCCGGGCCGGAAGGCCGCCTTCCCGATCCATTGGGGTGCCGCAGATGCGCGTGCCCGCGGGCCAATCATCGGCACGGTGTCGCGCGCCGGGGATCGCAACGTGATCGGCAGCCATGGCGGCTCCTATGCGATGTACCGCGCGCTCGCCGTTTCCGCCGGCGCGCTCGATCCGATCCGGCGCCCTGACCTCACCAACACGTTTCCGGCAGCGACCATCGGGCCATTCGAGCAATGGCGCGATCCCGCAAAGATCGTCGCGCTCGATCCCTGGGGGCATCTGGTCGCGGAGAATTTCGGCAAGGACATCGCCGAGGGAATCGATATCCGTCCGAGCATCGCGGTGACCCGCGCGCGGCTGGACCTGCCGGAGATCCGCGAGGCGCTGGCGGCAAAGCGGCTGCGCGCCGACGGTGAGGTCGTGCATGCCAATGGCAGCGTCTCCGTGGTGAAGATCGCGATCGATCCGGTCTGGTATCTGCCCGGCCTTGCCGAGCGCTTCGGCATCGGCGAGACCGAGCTGCGCCGCACGCTGTTCGAGCAGACCGCCGGCATGTTCCCCGAGCTCGTGACCCGGCCGGACATGAAGGTGTTCCTGCCGCCGATCGGCGGCACCACGGTCTACATGTTCGGCGACGTGACCAAGCTGCCCGATCATCGCACCAAGATCACCTGCCGCGTGCATGACGAGTGCAATGGCTCCGACGTGTTCGGCTCCGACATCTGCACCTGCCGGCCCTACCTGATCCACGGCATCGAGGAATCCGCGCGCGGCGCGCAGGAGGGCGGGCTCGGGCTCGTCATCTACAACCGCAAGGAAGGCCGCGCGCTCGGCGAGGTCACCAAATTCCTGGTCTACAATGCGCGCAAGCGGCAGGAGGACGGCGATGCGGCCGCCGCCTATTTCGAACGCACCGAATGCGTCGCCGGCGTCCAGGATGCGCGCTTCCAGCAATTGATGCCGGATACGATCCACTGGCTCGGCCTGAAGCGCATCGACCGGTTCCTCTCGATGAGCGACATGAAGCACGACGCGTTGACATCGCAGGGCATCGATATCGTCGAGCGCGTGCCGATCCCGCTCGAGCTCATTCCGGCCGACGCCCATGTCGAGATCGCCGCGAAGAAGGCTGCCGGCTACTACTCGACCGACATCGCGCCCGAGACGGACGTCAACGGCGTGGTCGGGCGATCGCTGGAAAAATATTGATCAAGCGATGACCGACGCTCTGGAACTGCAGGCCCGCTCGCTGCTCAGTGCAGAAGCGGTTCGCGCGCGGGCCGGCGACATGCTCGAGATCGGCCTGAACGGCGGTCTCACGCATTTCACCGTCGATCTCGATCACATGGACGCCGTCGCGGAAGCCGTGCTCGCGGTGACGCGAAAGGCCTATCCGACGCTGGAGATTCCCTTCCATGCGCGGTGGCGGCATTTCGTGCTCGGCGGCATCGACCGCTGGGCGCGGCTGGCGGATGCCGCATCGTGGCCTGACCGCGCCACACGTGCGCGCGCGGAATTCGACCTCGCCATCGTCAGCGTTCTGCTCGATGCCGGCGCGGGTGCTGTGTGGCGCTACCGCGACGCGGTGACGGGAGAAGGCATCGGCCGGTCCGAGGGGCTCGCGATCGCGAGCCTCGATATGTTCGCAAGCGGCCTGTTTTCCGGCGATCCGCGCGCCCCCTTCAGGGTCGATGCGGATGTGCTCGCAACGCTGCCGCTCGCCGCACTGACATCCGCGTTTCAGGTGACGGACGCCAATCCCCTGCTCGGCCTCGAAGGCCGTACGGATCTCCTGCAGCGTCTCGGCCGGCTCGTCGCGGAGCGCGCGGATGTTTTCGGCCTGCACGACAGCCCACGGCCGGGCGGCCTGTTCGACTACATCGCAGCGCAAGCCAAGGACGGCGCCATCGCCGCGCCCGCAATCCTCTCCGCGGTATTGAACCAGCTTGGGCCGATCTGGCCGTCGCGACTCGAACTCGCCGGGATTCCGCTCGGCGATTGCTGGCGCCATCCCGCGCTTCAGACGGATGATGCGACCACCGGCCTGGTGCCGCTGCACAAGCTGTCGCAATGGCTGAGCTATTCGCTGATCGAGCCGCTCCAGCGTGCCGGCTTCGACGTCACCGATATCGACGGCCTGACTGGGCTTGCCGAATATCGCAACGGCGGCCTGTTCGTCGATCATGCGGTGCTGCGCCTGCGCGATCCCGCCGACGCCGGGCGCGCGCATGCGGTGGACTCGCTGCTCGTCGTCGAGTGGCGCGCACTGACTGTGGCGCTGCTCGACCGGCTGGCTGAAATCGTTCGCGCAAAACTCGACCGCACGCCGGCCTCGTTGCCGCTCGCCAGCATCCTGGAAGGCGGCACCTGGGCCGCAGGCCGCGCCATTGCCTTTGCGCGCCGCCCCGATGGTTCGCCGCCGCTCAAGGTGATCAGCGACGGCACGGTGTTTTAGATCATGAACAGAGATTTGCGACCACGCACGTCATTGCGAGCGCAGCGAAGCAATCCAGAATCTTTCCGCGGTGGGACTCTGGATTGCTTCGCTGCGCTCGCAATGACGACTCGATGAATTTCAGGAGCATCCGATCATGGAAGGCGTCACGATCGTCGATCATCCGCTGGTGCAGCACAAGCTGACGCTGGTGCGGGACAAGTCCATCTCGACCAAATCATTCCGCGAGCTGATCAAGGAGATCGGCATGCTCTTGTGCTACGAGGTCACGCGCGACCTGCCGCTCGCCGACACCGTGATCGAGACGCCGCTGGCGACGATGCACTCGGCCAAGATCGCCGGCAAGAAGCTGGTGTTCGTGCCGATGCTGCGTGCCGGCACGACCTTCGTCGACGGCATGATGGATCTGGTGCCGACCGCGCGGGTCGCGCATATCGGGCTCTACCGCGAGCCGCACAGCTTTGCGGCGGTCGAGTATTTCTTCAAATCGCCATCCGATCTCAGCGAGCGCCTGGCGATCGTGGTGACGCCGGTGGTTGCCACCGCCAACACGGCCGTGGCCGCAATCGACCGGCTGAAGGAGCGCGGTGCGAAAGACATCCGCCTCGCCTGTTTGATCGCCGCGCCCGAAGGGCTCGAGCGGCTGCGCGGCTTGCATCCGGACGTACCGATCTGGACGGCGGCGGTTGACGAAGGCCTCGACGAGAACGGTTTTATTTTGCCGGGCCTCGGCGACGCCGGCGACCGCGCTTACGGGACGCGATAACTTTCAGATCTTCCCGCTGCCGCAAATTCCTTTCAGCGCCTGCCACTCCTTGTCCGTCAGCAGCGGCGGGCCGCTGGCGGGGCGGTCCTCTTTCGTCATGCGGGCGAGCCGGTCCTCGGTGAGCGGATGGCTCGCCAGGATCGACGTGAGGCCGCCGCCTTCCTTGCCGGTGATGCGGTACATCAGCTCGGCCGCGGGCTTCGGCGAGCGGCCGAGCTTGTGCATGATCTCGATCGAGAACGTGTCGGCAGCGGTCTCGGCCTCGCGCGAATAGGAGGCCTCGACCACGCTGCGCGAGGCGAAGATCACGGCGGAGGAACCGGTGACGTCGCCGAACAGCAGGCCGATCAGGAACGAGGTGCCGCCGTTGTAGATCAGCCCGCGCATGTTGTCGTAATGCTTGAGATGGCCGAGCTCATGGGCAAGGATGCCGGCGATCTCGTCCGGGTTCTCCGCCTTGTCGAGCAGGCCCTTCAGCACGTAGACCTTGCCGCCGGGCAGCGCGAACGCGTTTGGCACCGAAGTCGGCAGCACGCCCGCCGTCATGGCATCGTCGTCGAGACCGGCGGCATCACGCAGGCGGTTGACAAGCTTCACGAAGGCGGCTTTCCCGGCCGGATCCTCGCATGCCTTGCCGCCGAAGACGGTCTTGACCTGGACCTCCGACGCATCGCCGATGCGCCGCTCGATCGGTTTCGGCACCAGCGGCGCGAGACGGTCCGCGGCGAGCGGCACGCCGAACAGCACGACACAGACGATGGAGACGGCGGCCGCCACCGACCAGCCGACGATTTTTGCGATGCCGCGACGCGAGGTCTGGTGCTCGTCGAGACGTAGGCAGCGGGCGGTGACGTCGGCGGCCAGCGCGGCGTCGCGGATTTCGAGCCGCGCCAGGGACGGCGCGGAGGTGCAGGCAAGACGCAACACTCCGGCCGGGCTGTCGGCGCGGCGGATGTCGGCATAGGCCCAGCGAACGGGCGCGACGCCCTCCTCGGCAATCTCGAGCGCGTCGCCGAGCGCCAGCGTCACCTGCCGCCTGCGGCTCGACACGCCATCGAAGAAGATCGTCGGCCTGGCGGACTGCCTGGGGGACTCAGGTGACAACTCACTCACAGATCAAAATCCCGCGACATCGAGCCCGTCGGCAAAACCCTCGCCGAGCGCGCTGGCAAGCTCGCCGCTGCCACGCACGTCCGCCGCGGCTCCGATGTTGTGCACCTCGACGGTCTCCAGCACCTTGGCCCAGATATCACGCTGCAGATAGACCCGCATGACGATGTTGATCGCGAGCGCGAGGGCAAAATAGCCGATGACCATCATCACGACCATCGGGATGCTCCTGGCAGTATTGCCGGCTTCGAACATTTGATCGGCCGGAACGCCGCTCAGCTGGACGACGAGCAACGCGGCGCCGCCCATATAGGCGGCGAACACGGTCGTGAGCAGCATCCACCAGCCGATCACTTTCCAGTACAGGCCATAGAACGCGTCATGCGGCAATTGCGAGGACAGGCTGACCTCGCCGATGCGGATACCGTCGAGCCACCAGCGCCATTCGCGCGCCTTGAACTCGGCATAGACGAACGGCGCGAGCGGGAAGATGAGGAGCGCGATCGGGCTCAGCAGCCACAGCCACCACGCACGCTTGAAGAAGGTCCAGCCGTCGCCCTCGAAATCGCCGGAGAGATCGCCGTAATGGGTGTGCCGCATCTTGTAGCGTTCGAGCGAGGCCTCGCGCCAGGGCAGCGCCAGGCCGAGGGTGAGGAACACCAGCAAGCCCCACGCCATGGCGCGGAACGAATAGGCCCAGCCCGAGCCGTCCATCCAGAACCGGACGCCGCGCCAGACCGTGCGCGTCAGCCGATAGCGCCGCGCGCGAAAGATCGCGAACTGGCCGAAGGCGTAGAAGCTGATGAACAGCGGCGTCGAGGCAAAGCCCTGCCAGCGCTCGAACTCGATACCGACCAGAAAATAAGCGAGGTAAATCGGCACCAGGATCGCGAGCGCGAACAGGAAGCCGATCAAAAGCTCCTTGGCCCGGCCGGTATATTCGGCGGCGTCACCGTCGATCGCGGTGTGCGACCACAGATGACGACGAATGTCGGTGACGAGCCAGAACCGGTAGAAGCCGAAGGTGACGAGCTCCAGCAAGGCACCCTTGGTGACCAATTTGCGGAATTCGGAGCGGTTGCCGGTGAAGTCGACCCGCGTGGGCGGCAGCGGCGGCGGGAGCGGTTCGGAGCCGATCGGGGCCCATTGCATGTCGTTCACGGCGGCAACCTCGGGATGCGGATCTGTTGCGTTCAAACTATAGATCAAAGATTAGTCGAGCCCCAAGACGGGCGGGTTCGATTTGGCTCGATTTCCGTCCGCTTCTTGCATGATTCCACGGGCAACGGCGTGCGGGAGATCACGTTGACAGACCGACGTGACGGCCATCCAACCCTCTCGCAAAGGTTGGATGTGGCGAAACTCACCCTTGCTCCGGCGCCGACAACGGGCTGTAATTGCAAATCAAATACCGCAGCGCAGAATTCATAAAAAGGCGCGCGGGGAAATGTCAGGGAGAACGGTCATGCATGGGACCATCGAGAGCGCGGCCAAGCTCGACGCATTGCGCGAGCGTGCGTCATCACTGCCGCTGGAGCAGTTCGATCCGGGCGATCCCGAATTGTTCAGGACCGATACGTTCTGGCCCTATTTCGACCGCCTGCGCCGGGAAGATCCCGTGCACTATTGCAAGGACTCGATGTTCGGGCCGTACTGGTCGGTGACGCGCTACAACGACATCATGGAGATCGAGACCAACCATTCCGTGTTCTCCTCGGCCTCTTCGCTTGGCGGCATCACCATCCGCGACATCGACCCGGATTTGCGCCGCGAGAGTTTTATCTCGATGGACCCGCCGCGCCATGCCGCCCAGCGCAAGACCGTGGCGCCGATGTTCACGCCGACGCATCTGGACAATCTCGCCCTCAACATCCGCAAGCGCTCGGCGGAGTGCCTCGACAATCTGCCGCGCGGTGAAGTGTTCGACTGGGTCGATCGCGTCTCGATCGAGCTCACCACTCAGATGCTCGCGGTGCTGTTCGACTTTCCCTGGGAGGACCGCCGCAAGCTGACGCGCTGGTCCGATATCGCCACCACCATTCCCGGGCCCGACGGCCTCGTCGCCACCGAAGACGAGCGGCAGGCCGAGCTTGCGGAATGCGCCGGCTATTTCGCCCGGCTGTGGAAGGAGCGCATCGCGCAGCCGCCGAAAAGCGACCTGCTCTCGATGATGGCGCATGGCGCCGCGACGCGCGACATGGATGCCAAGAACTTCCTCGGCAATCTCATTCTTTTGATCGTCGGCGGCAATGACACCACCCGCAATACCATGTCAGGCTCGCTCCACGCACTGAGCCGGCATCCGGAGCAGTATCGCAAGCTGCGCGACAATCCGGCGCTGCTCGACAGTTTCGTGCCGGAGGTGATCCGCTGGCAGACGCCGCTGGCGCATATGCGCCGCACCGCGCTCGCCGATTTCGAGTTCCGCGGCAAGCAGATCAGGAAAGGTGACAAGGTCGTGATGTGGTACGTCTCGGGCAACCGCGACGAGGAGGCGATCGAGAAGCCCTACGACTTCATCATCGATCGCGCCCGCCCGCGCACGCATCTGTCCTTCGGCTTCGGCATCCACCGCTGCGTCGGCTTGCGGCTTGCCGAACTCCAGCTCAAGATTATCTGGGAAGAGATCCTGAAGCGTTTCGACCATATCGACGTGGTCGGTGAACCCAAGCGGGTCTATTCGAGTTTCGTAAAGGGTTTTGAAGCTCTGCCGGTGAAGATTGCGGCGTGAGGAACGATGAGCCCGAATGAAATCCACGGGGAAGCTGCGCCCCCTCCCCCGCTTGCGGGGGAGGGTTGGGGAGAGGGTGTCTCCTCAATCGAGAGCCCCCAAGAGGAGAAAACCCTCACCCGGCGCTGCGCCATAGCCGAGGCTTTGCCTCGGCGTTTCTTAAGAGGTCGGCCGCCGGTGGCGGCCGCTGCCTCTCCCGCAAGCGGGAGAGGTTAGAAACCAACACTGGAGCTACCACCAATGAACATCCAGACTCCGGTCAAGACCGACAAGGCCGAACGCATGCGCAGGGCCCGCGAGGAGGCCTATGCGACGCCGCTGGCGCAGTTTCACCCCGGCGCGCCCAGGCTGTTCCAGGACGACACGCTGTGGCCGTGGTTCGAACGGCTGCGCGAGGAAGAGCCGGTGCATCACTGCACCAACGCGCCGATCGAACCGTACTGGTCGGTGGTGAAGTACGACGACATCATGCATGTCGACACCAATCACGGCATCTTCTCATCCGACTCGACGCTCGGCGGCATCGGGATCCGCGACGTGCCGCAGGGCTATGACTGGCCGAGCTTCATCGCGATGGACCAGCCGCGTCATTCGTCGCAGCGCAAGACGGTGTCGCCGATGTTCACGCCGGCGCATCTGGACGAGCTGGCAAAACTGATCCGCCAGCGCTCGCAGACCGTGCTCGACAATTTGCCGCGCAACGAGACCTTCAACTTCGTCGAGCGGGTCTCGATCGAGCTGACGACGCAGATGTTGGCGACCCTGTTCGACTTCCCCTGGGACGAGCGGCGCAAGCTGACGCGCTGGTCTGATGTCGCGACCGCGCTGCCCAAGAGCGGCATCGTCGCCTCCGCCGAAGAGCGCCGCCGCGAGATGGACGAGTGCTACGCCTACATGTCGAAGCTCTGGAACGAGCGCGTCAACTCCGCGCCGCGCAACGACCTGTTGTCGCTGATGGCGCACAACGACGCCACGCGTTTCATGGACCCCGACAACCTCATGGGCAACATCATCCTGCTCATCGTCGGCGGCAACGACACCACGCGCAACACCATGACGGGCTCGGTGCTGGCGCTGAACGAGAATCCCGAGCAGTACGACAAGCTCCGCGCCAATCCGGAGCTGATCGATTCCATGGTGCCGGAGGTGATCCGCTGGCAGACGCCGCTGGCGCATATGCGCCGCACCGCATTGCAGGACACTGAAATCGGCGGCAAGCACATCAAGAAGGGCGACCGCGTCGTGATGTGGTACGTCTCCGGCAACCGCGACGAGGAGATGTTCGACAAGCCGAACGAGTTCATCATCGACCGCCCGCGGCCGCGCACCCATCTCTCCTTCGGCTTCGGCATCCACCGCTGCGTCGGCATGCGCCTTGCCGAGCTGCAGCTCAGAATCGTCTGGGAGGAGATGCTGAAGCGGTTCGACCGCATCGAGGTGGTCGGCGAGCCGAAGCGGATCTATTCCAGCTTCATCAAGGGATATGAGTCGCTGCCGGTGCGGATACCGGGATAGGCTCTATCCACCGTCATTGCCAGCGCAGCGAAGCAATCCAGAATCCCACCGCGGAGACAGTCTGGATTGCTTCGCTGCGCTCGCAATGACGAGGTTTTGGCCGCACATGCGCGTCACGGCCGCAGCGGTGAACGCGGTGCCGGCCCAGCTATAAAATTCCGGCATGACAGGTCGCGCCAGATGCGAAGGCACGATGGCGCGCGGCTGTTCTACGACACTGCAAGCATCTAGCTCAGCTTGATGTCCCACAGGCCTTCCTTGCGGCAGGCGGCGACCTCGTCGCGCAGGAGGGCAGTGATGGCGAGCGACGCCGTCGAGGCCGGGCGGTCGATCGGAGAGGCGAAAATGAGCTCGCGCGTCATCGGCCTGGAGACGACAGCGGTTTCCAGCCGCCCGTCGGCGACCTCGCCGTGCACCGACGACGGCGGCAGCAGCGCAAAGCCAAGGCCCTCCTCGACCAGGCTGGTCAGCACGCGAAAAGAATCCGCTTCCAGCTGGACGTTGAGCTTGATCTTGCGCTGGGCGGCTGCGTGCTCGATCAGCGCGCGGAGGCCATGGGAATGACTGGGCAGCACCAGCCGCTGCCGCAGCAGCCAGCCGATCTCGACGCTCTTCTTGCGCGCGAGGCCGCAGCCACGCGGGCCGACCGCGACGATGTTGTCGCGGCCAAGGCTCTCGACGTTGAGATGCAGATCGGCGGAGCGGCCGTAGAGGATGGCGAGGTCCATCTCGCCGCGATGCAGCCATTCGACCAGATGGCCGCTGTAGCTCTCGACGATGCGCAGCGAAATGCCGGGAAATTTTTCGACGCAGCGCCGCGCAAAGCGCGCCGACAGCACACAGCTCACGGTCGGGACGAGGCCCAGCACGACCTGGCCGGACGGCGGCCCCTTGGCCGACTGGATGTCGTCGCGGATCTGGTCGATCTGGCGCACGATGCCGGAGGTGCGCGCCAGCAGCAGGCGGCCGGCCTCGGTCAGCACCATGCCGCGGCCGTTGCGCGTGAACAGCTCGACACGCAGCTCATGCTCCAGCAGCTTGATCTGCCGGCTCAGCGCGGGCTGCGCCACGCGCAGCGTGTCGGAGGCCTTGGAGAGGCTGCCGAGCTCCGCTACGCAACTGAAGGTCCTGAGCTGACGGAAATCCATGCTTGCCAATCCTGGAAGGCTACTCCATACGCTATAGCAAATGAGCATAGGGGGCTGGCATTGTTTTCACAACGCCAGGGGATCGGCCGGCGTTATCTTGACTGCCGCACCCATTAGGAAACGCCATGAGTGAAGACCACCACACTGAAGATCACGCCGACATCCGCGAGGCCGTCGCAAAGCTGTGCGCGCAGTTTCCCGGCGAATACTGGCGCAAGCTCGATCGCGAGATGGCCTATCCGAAGGCCTTCGTCGACGCGCTGACGGAGGCCGGCTATCTCTCGGTGCTGATCCCCGAGGAATATGGCGGCGCGGGGCTGAAACTTTCGGCAGCCGCGGCAATCCTCGAGGAGATCCAGCGCGCCGGCTGCAACGGCGGCGGCTGCCATGCCCAGATGTACACGATGGGCACGGTGCTGCGGCACGGCAGCGACGAGCAGAAGGCGAAATATCTGCCGAAGGTCGCGAGCGGCGAATTGCGGCTGCAGGCGTTCGGCGTCACCGAGCCGACCAGCGGCACCGACACGACCTCGCTGAAGACCTTCGCGCGCAAGGACGGCAATGCCGGCTACATTGTCAACGGCCAGAAGATCTGGACCAGCCGCGCCGAGCATTCCGACCTGATGCTGCTGCTGGCGCGGACCACGCCGAAGGACGAGGTCAAGAAGCGCACCGACGGTCTCTCCGTGTTCATCGTCGACATGCGCGAGGCCAAGAACAAGGGCCTGGAGATCCGCCCGATCCGCACCATGATGAACCACGCCACCACCGAAGTGTTCTTCACCGACATGAAGGTGCCGGCGGAGAATCTGATCGGCGAGGAAGGCAAGGGCTTTCGCTACATCCTCTCCGGCATGAATGCCGAGCGCATCCTGATCGCGGCTGAATGCGTCGGCGACGCAAAGTGGTTCATCGCCAAGGCGACGAACTACGCCAAGGAGCGCGCCGTGTTCGGCCGGCCGATCGGCCAGAATCAGGGCATCCAGTTCCCGATCGCCAAGGCCTACGCCGCGATGCGCGCGGCCGAGCTGATGGTGAAGGAGGCCACGCGCAAATACGAGGCCGGACTCGATTGCGGCGCGGAAGCCAACATGGCCAAGATGCTGGCGGCCGATGCATCGTGGGAAGCGGCGAACGCCTGCGTCCAGACCCATGGCGGCTTCGGCTTCGCCGAGGAATACGACGTCGAGCGCAAATTCCGCGAGACGCGGCTCTATCAGGTCGCGCCGATCTCGACCAACCTCGTGCTGTCCTTCATCGCCGAGCACGTGCTCGGCATGCCCCGCTCGTACTGAGGTCTCGCCATGGGAGCATTGGACGGGATCAGGGTGATCGCGGTCGAGCAGGCGGTGGCGGCGCCGTTCTGCTCGTCGCGCCTCGCGGATGCCGGCGCGGAGGTGATCAAGATCGAGCGGCCTGAAGGCGATTTCGCCCGCGGCTATGACGCGGCCGCCAAGGGCCAGAGCAGCTATTTCGTCTGGCTCAACCGCGGCAAGCAATCGGCGGTGGTCGATCTCGCCACCAAAGAGGGCTGCGCCGAGCTCGAGAAGCTGATCGCGAGCGCCGACGTGCTGCTGCAGAACCTCAAACCGGGCTCGATGGACAAGCTCGGCTTTTCGCGCGAGCGGCTCTTGAAGGACTATCCCAGGCTGATCTCCTGCACGATCACCGGCTATGGCGACGAAGGCCCCTACGCGCAGCGCAAGGCCTATGACCTCTTGATCCAGGCCGAGAGCGGACTTGCCTCGATCACCGGCAATCCCGATGGCGCTTCGCGCGTCGGCATGTCGATCGTCGACGTCGCGACCGGCGCGACCGCGCATGCCGCGATTTTGGAGGCGCTGATCGGGCGCGCGCGCACCGGCAAGGGCGCCGACATCCGCATCTCCATGTTCGACGTGATGGCGGACTGGTGCACCGTGCCGCTGCTCAACTCCGAGGCCGGCAATCCGCCCAAGCGCATGGGGCTGCGCCATCCCTCGATCGCGCCCTATGGCGTGTTCACCTCGAAGGACGGCAAGGACATCCTGATCTCGATCCAGAGCGAGCGCGAGTGGAAGACGCTGTGCGCGAAGGTGCTGGATAACCCCGACCTGCCGAACGATCCGCGCGTCGCCAATGGCGTCGAGCGCGTGCGCAACCGCGACTTCACCGACAAGACGGTGGGCGATGCCTTCGGCAGCCTGACCCGCGACGAGCTGCTGAAGCGGCTCTCCGCGGCCGACATCGCCTTTGCCGAGGTCAACACCATGGCCGACCTCACCAACCATCCGCATCTGCGCCGCATCGAGGTCGACACGCCGAACGGCCGTGTCAGCTATCCTGCGCCGGCGCCGATCATCGTCGGCGAGACGCGGGCTTACGGCGCTGTGCCCGCGATCGGCGAGAAACCAGCCAAGAAGTCATAACAAGAGCGAGGCGTCATGAGCGAGAAGCTCGACATCGACCATTTGCGGCAATGGATCGGCCGCAGCACCGAGGCCACCGACATCGTCACCGCGCAGCTCGTCATGGGTTTGCGCGCGACGCTGTTCCAGGAGGTTGGCGAGCCCAAAAGGGGCGACGCCGCACCGTTCACGGTGCATTGGTGCCTGGCGCAGCCGGTGTTTCCGATGGCGATGCTCGGGCCCGACGGCCACCCGACCCGCGGCGGTTTCCTGCCGCCGGTGCCGCTGCCGCGCCGGATGTGGGCCGGCGGCGAGATCGAATTCCTGCAGCCGCTGCAGGTTGGCGATGAATCGACGCGAACCTCGCGCATTGCCGACGTGCAGGTGAAGACAGGATCGACCGGCACGCTGTGCTTCGTGTCGGTCGAGCACAGCATTTCCTCGCCGCGCGGTGTCGCCATCCGCGAGCGGCAGGACATCGTCTATCGCGAGATGACGAGCAGCGCGCCCGCAAGTGCGAAGGCGCCGCCTCCGCCGCCGAAGGCGCAGCATCGCGAGACCCATGTCTCCGATCCGGTGTTGCTGTTCCGCTATTCCGCGCTGACCTTCAACGGCCACCGCATCCATTACGACCGCGACTACGTCACCAAGGTCGAGGGTTATCCGGGCCTGATCTTCCACGGCCCGCTGCAGGCGGCGTTCATCGTCGAGCTGGCGGCGAAGCTGCGCGGCGGCAAGGCACCCAGGAAGTTCACCTATCGCGGCTTGCAGCCGCTGTTCGAGGGCACGGAGTTCTCCATCAACGCCAACGAGACCGAGGCGGGCATGGAGCTGTGGACCGCGAACGCCGAAGGGCAGCCGACGATGAAGGGGACGGCGGTGTGGTAGGTTCGTCATTCCGGGGCGATGCGAAGCATCGAACCCGGAATCTCGAGATTCCGGGTTCGCTTCGCGCGCCGGAATGACGAACCAAACAATAGGCATCAGGGGACGGAGACCATGGCCAAGAACGGCAAGAGCGGCACCAAATCCGTCACCGTCAAGCAGGCAACCCTCGACCTGCTGCGCTCCTTCGGCATCGACAGGGTGTTCGGCAATCCCGGCTCGACCGAGCTGCCGTTCCTGAGCGACTGGCCCGACGACATCGACTATGTGCTGGCGCTGCAGGAGGCTTCCGCGGTCGGCATGGCCGATGGCTATGCGCAGGCGACGCGCAATGCGGGCTTCGTCAATCTGCATTCGGCGGCCGGCGTCGGCAACGCGCTTGGCAACATCTACACCGCGCATCGCAACCAGACGCCGCTCGTGATCACCGCCGGCCAGCAGGCGCGCTCGATCCTCCCCTTGCAGGCGTTTCTCTATGCCGAGCGCGCCTCCGAGTTTCCCCGACCTTACGTCAAGTACAGCGTCGAGCCGGCGCGGCCCGAGGACGTGCCGGCCGCGATCGCACGCGCCTATTACACCGCGATGCAGCCGCCGTGCGGGCCGACCTTCGTGTCGATCCCGGTCGACGACTGGGCGCATGCCGCAGCGCCGATCGAGGCGCGCAAGGTCAGCCGCGAGATCGGACCCGAGCCTGACGCGATGAAGGCGCTGGTTGCGGCGCTCGGCTCAGCAAAGAACCCTGCCCTCGTCGTCGGCCCCGGCGTCGATCGCGCCGGCGCTGTCGATCTGATGGTGCGCGTGGCCGAGAAGGCCAAGGCCAGCGTCTGGGTCAGCCCGTTCTCGGCGCGGTGCTCGTTTCCCGAACGGCATCCGCAGTTCGCGGGCTTCCTGCACGCCTCGCCCGCGCAACTCTCCGATGCGCTGCGCGAGCACGACCTCGTCGTCGTGGTCGGCGCACCGGTGTTCACCTTCCATGTCGAGGGCCATGCCGCGATCTTCGACGGCGGCGCGACCATCTTTCAGATCACGGACGATCCGGATGCGGCGGCGGTGACACCGGTCGGCACCAGCATCATCGCGACGATGAAGCCCGCGCTGAGCCTGCTGCTCGACTTGCTGCCGGAGAGCAAGCGCGCGACGCCGAAAGGGCGCACGCTGCCGCCGGCGCCGCAAGCGGCCGATCCGCTGCCGGTGGAGTTTTTGCTCCACTCGCTATCGCAGGCGATGCCGGAAGGTAGCTCACTGGTCGAGGAAGTGCCCTCGCACCGGCCGGCGATGCAGAAGTTCATGCCGATGCGCGGCCAGGACAGTTTCTACACCATGGCGAGCGGCGGCCTCGGCTATTCGCTCCCCGCCGCCGTCGGCATGGCGCTCGGCAAGCCGAACAGCCGCACCGTCTGCCTGATCGGCGACGGCTCGGCGATGTATTCGATCCAGGCGCTATGGACGGCCGCACAACGCAAGCTGCCGCTCACCATCGTCGTCATCAACAATTCCGGCTACGGCGCGATGCGCTCGTTCAGCCAGGTGATGCAGGTGAGGAACGTGCCCGGGCTGGAGTTGCCGGGGATCGATTTCGTGCGGCTGGCCGAAGGCATGGGTTGCCACGCGGTACGGGTGAGCAAGGCGGACGAGCTGGGTGAGGCGCTCAAGGGCGGGATGGCGCATGAGGGCACCAGCCTGGTGGAAGTTGTCGTGGACTCGGCGGTGCCGGTGCTTTACGGGCAGAAGCATTGAAGATGTCGTCCCTGCCGGGTGCGCAATTGCGCACGGACGCAGGGACCCATACCCACAGGAAGACATTTGGCGAAGACTCGTAGTGGGCAGCTTCGCGCCACAATAACTCCCTGTGGTTATGGGTCCCCGCGTTCGCGGGGACGACACTGAGTTTGTTGCGCGCGCCGCCAACTAAGACGCCAGGAATCCTCCATCCGCCGCCAACACATGCCCGACGACGTATGACGATGCGTCGGACGACAGCCACACCACGGCCTCCGCAACTTCCTCCGGCGTTCCCATCCGCCGCAGCGGCAGGCCCGCACTGACGGTTGCGATGTCGCCGACGCCGGCGCGCAGCATCATGTCGGTGACGACGCGGCCCGGCGCGATGGCGTTGATGCGGACGCCGCGCGGGGCGTTCTCCATCGCCGCAGAGCGGGTCAGCGAGATCGCGGCGGCCTTCGAGGCCGAATAGAGCGAAAAGCCGGGATTGGGATTGCGCACGCCGCTGACGGAGGCGTTGACGACGATGCTGCCACGGCCTTGCGCGAGCATCGCCGGCAGCTGGTGGCGCAGGCACAGGAACAGCGCGCGGACATTGGTGTCGAACACGCTGTCGTAGATCTCCATGCCCTGCTCTTCCAGCGGCGCGCGGCGTTCCTGGAAACCGGCATTATTGAAGACGACATCCAGCCGGCCGCAACGCTCGACCGCGGTACGGACGAGGCGCACAACGTCGTCCTCCCGCGTGATGTCGGTCTGGATCGCGATCGCGTTCGCACCGAGTTCGCGGCATGCCGCGGCGGTGGCCTCGATCTCGGCCTCACGCCGGCCCGCAACGAAGATCGCCTCCGCGCCTTCGGCCGCCATCTGCAGGGCCGTGGCGCGGCCGATGCCGCTGCCGCCGCCCGTGACGAGGCAGACCTTGCCTCTCATCCGCATTCCGGCCGGCAAGGTTTCGCTCATGGCTCACTCCAAAACGCTTGCGCGCGCCGCTGCGCGCATATAGTTGTATGATACAACTATACTCAGGAAGTCAATATGGCCGGGCTTTCGCTGATCGACGACATCCGCGCCGCCTCGCGCCTGATGGTGCGCGAGCTCGGTTTCATGGATGCGACGGTGGCGGCGTCGGACTATCCGCCCTCGGCCGTGCACACCATTCTGGAGATTGGAATCCGCGGGCCGATGAATTCAGGCGAGCTCGGCGATTTCCTGCGGCTGGAAAAATCCAGCGTCAGCCGCCTGGTGCGCAAGCTGATCGATTGCGGCGAGCTCAGCGAGACGCCGGACGCGGATGATGCACGCAGCAAGAGGCTGTCGCTGACGGCGAAAGGCCAGCGCACCATGGCGGCGCTGCATGCATTCGGCCGGCAGCAGGTGAGTGGCGCTCTGGCGGTGCTCACGGAGGCCGAACAGCGCAAGGTGCGCGAGGGGATGATGCTCTATGCGCGGGCGTTGCGGGAGAGCCGGGTGGATGAAGGGGTGGAGTCGGTGGCGTAGCCCACGGCTGTCGTCCCCGCGAACGCGGGGACCCATACCGCGTGATTTATAAGTAAAGCGGAAGTGCCAGTACCGCGGGAAGGAACAACCACCCGTCTTCGCCAAACTTCTCCCTGTGGTTATGGGTCCCCGCGTTCGCGGGGACGACACCGAGTTTTTGGCGCCTGTCTTATCTAGTTCCCGAACTCTTCCCGCATCCTGGCCTGGATCTTGGCCATGCCACCGATCCAGCGGTCGTAATTCTCGGTCTTCTTGCGCATGTAGCCGAGCACCTGGGGGTGCGGCAGGATCAGGAACGTCTCCTGATCGAGGCCGGCGAGCACGTCCTTTGCGACCTGCTCGGGCGTCAGATCGCCATCGCCGGATTGCGGGCCCTTGGGGATCGAGCGCAGCATGTTGGTGTCGACGCCCTGCGGGCAGAGGATCGAGACCTTGATGTTGTCAGCCCTGTGCGAGATCGCGAGGTTTTCGGCAAAGCCGACTGCGGCGTGCTTGGTGGTGGAATAGGCCGGGCTGCCGACCTGCGAGAGCAGGCCCGCGGCGGAGATGGTGTTGAGGAAATAGCCGCCGCCGCGCGTCTTCATGCGGGGGATGAGATGCCGCGCGGCATAGACGTGGGCCATGACGTGGATCGCCCAGCTCCGTTGCCACGGCTCGTCCGAAGCGCCGCCGGCATTTTGCGACATCGGATCGAAGCCGCCGCCGATGCCGGCGTTGGAGCAGAACAGGGCAATGGGCCCGAACTGCTTCTCGGTCTCCTCGATGACGTGGGAAATATCCCTTTCCTGCGCGACGTCGCATTTGAAGGCGGCACCATCCACCGTGGCGGCGACCGCCCTTGCGTTGTCGGCGTCCATATCGGCGACCACGACCTTGGCCGCACCGGCGGCGTGGAAGGCCTCGCACATCGCCTTGCCGATGCCATTAGCGCCGCCCGTGACGACCACGACCTTGTCGGTCACCTGCATGCGACGTCTCCTCTTGTCTTATCTTGCCTTGTACCGCTTCGCGGAATTCCTCAGCTCAACACGAGGTCGAGCACCGCGGTATAATGGCATGCCGCGCCGGCCAAGACAAAGCCGTGCCAGATCGCATTCTGGAAGCGCAGCCGCCGCCAGGCGTGGAAAATCACGCCAAAGCTGTAGAGCAGCCCGCCCGCAAGGATGAAGCCCAGCACCAGCGCGGGCAGCGCCTTGACCACAGCGTCGTACAGCATGATGCCGCTCCATCCCATCGCAAGATAGATGCCGACCGCAACGCGGTCGAACCGGCCGGGAAAGCGAAGCTTCAACACGATGCCTGATATCGCGACACACCAGACGCAGACCAGCAGCACCAGCGCAAACACGCTGTCCTTCAACTCCAGGATGAACGGCGTGTAGGTGGAAGCGATCAGAAGATAGATCGCGGAATGATCGAACCGGCGCAGCAGCCATTTGACAGGCGAGACCGGCCAGAGATTATAGGTCGCCGACAGCACCAGCATCGAGAGCAGGCCGGCGACATAGATCGAGACGCCGACGATGTCGGTGGCGTCGGCATAGACCACCGCAAGCACCACCAGGACCGTCGCGGCGATGATCCCCGACAGTACACCGATGGCGTGGATGATGCCGTCGGCGATCAGTTCGGCGCGGTCGTAGTGCCAGCCGATCGCGTCGGCCGCGGCATGGACGGAGTTAGAGGCAAGCTGCTTCAGTTGGAAGACGGTCATGACAATCCGTAAAGGCTAAGACAATGCCCTCTTCTATGGGTCTTTCGGCACCCGCGCGTCGTTCAATCGGTTGATTGCAGACAATGGCGGTGGAAGTATGAAGCTTGATTTTCCTGATGCAATTGCCACTTTTGTGAACAGTCTCACAGTTCCCCGCCTGGGATTTCCAGCGTTCATATGGCATTCACCTTTCAGGATATGGTCGAAGAGGCGCGCCTGTCGGCCCGGGCGCTGATCGACTATGGCGAGCATTTCTTCAATCCCACGGTGCGGCTCGGAGTCACCGGCCTGTCGCGGGCCGGTAAAACCGTGTTCATCACCGCGCTGATCCACGGTCTGACCCGCGGTGGCCGGTTTCCGGTATTCGAGGCCTATGCTTCGGGCCGGATCGCGCGGACCAATCTGGCGCCACAGCCTGACGATGCCGTGCCGCGCTTTGCCTATGAAAGCCATCTGCACGCACTGATCGAGGATCGGCACTGGCCGAGCTCGACCGTCGATATCAGCGAGTTGCGCCTCGTGATCGACTACCAGCGCCCGAACGGCGCCGACCGCACCCTGACGCTCGACATCGTCGACTATCCCGGCGAATGGCTGCTCGACCTGCCGCTGCTCCAGAAGAGCTTCGAGCAATGGTCCATCGAGAGCCTGGCGCTGTCGCGCGAGGCGCCGCGCGCGCACGTCGCCGCCGAATGGCACGCACACCTTGCAACGCTCAAGCCCGAGGCACGCGAGGACGAGCAGGCCACGCTCACAGCGGCAAAGCTGTTCACCGATTATCTGCGCGCCTGCCGCGACGAGCGGTTCGCGATGAGCCTGCTGCCGCCTGGCCGCTTCCTGATGCCCGGCAATCTCGCAGGCTCGCCGGCGCTGACCTTTGCGCCGCTCGACGTGCCCATCGACGGGCAGGCGCCGGAGGGCTCGCTGTGGGCGATGATGGTGCGCCGCTACGAGGCTTACAAGGACGTGGTGGTGCGGCCGTTCTTTCGTGATCACTTCGCCCGGCTGGATCGCCAGATCGTGCTGGCCGACGCGCTCGCCGCGTTCAACGCGGGCCCCGAGGCGCTGCACGATCTCGAAGCCGCGCTTGCCGGCATTCTCGACTGCTTCAACATCGGCCGCAGCACGATCCTCTCCAGCCTGTTCCGCCCGCGCATCGACCGCATCCTGTTCGCGGCAACCAAAGCGGATCATCTGCATCATTCCAGCCACGACCGGCTAGAGGCCGTGCTGCGGCGTGCGGTCGGCCGCGCCGTGGCGCGCGCGGAAGATACTGGCGCGGCGATCGACGTCGTCGCGCTGGCGGCCGTACGCGCCACGCGCGAAGCGCAGGTCGCGCATGGCCGCGACAAATTGCCGTCGATCCTGGGAACGCCGGCCGCGGGCGAAAGCGCCGGCGGCGAGTTTTTCGACGGCACCACGGAGGTCGCGACCTTTCCGGGTGACCTGCCTCTGGATCCCGAGGCGCTCTTCAACGGCACGGATGCGTTCCGCGGTCTGTCGACGGAAACCGCCGGGACAAGCGACTTCCGCTTCCTGCGCTTCCGTCCGCCCAAGCTCGAACGCGTGGGCGCGGACGAACCGACACTGCCTCACATCCGCCTCGACCGGGCGTTGCAGTTCCTGATCGGAGACAAGCTGTCATGAACGAGCGATCCACGCCACGGCGGCCGGCGACGTTCCGGCTCGACGATCCCGGCGTCGTCGTCACCGAGGCCGACGAAGCGGCGCGACTTGGCCGCACCACGATCCAGATCACGCCGGAGCACGATCCTCAGGCGCTGCCGGTGCCGATCGAAGCCACGCTGCCGGCGCGGCGCGGCTTCCCCTGGGGCGCACTGTTCTGGTCCGGGCTCGCCGGGCTGACGCTGCTCGGCACCGGGCTCGGCGTGGTCCATCTGATCGAGGATCTGTTCGCACGCAGCGAAACGCTCGGCTTCGTCGGCGTTGCCTTTGCCTTCGTCACCGCGCTGGCACTTGCGGTCGTGATCGGGCGCGAGGCGTTCGGGCTCGCGCGCCTCGCGACCATCGAGAAGCTGCATGCGCGCGCGGCTGCGGTGCTTGCCAGCGACGACCGCAAGGAGAGCCGCGCCATCGTGCAGGACCTGCTAAAGCTCGCGCACCAGAACCCGCAGCTCGCGCGCGCCCGCGCCGCGCTGGAGAGCCATACCGGCGAAATCATCGACGGCGCCGACATGATCCGGCTCGCCGAACGCGAATTGATGTCGCCGCTGGATGCGGAGGCGCGTCGGCTGGTGTCGTCAGCCGCGCAGAAAGTCTCGATCGTCACGGCGGTGAGCCCGCGCGCGGCGATCGACGTGATGTTCGTGTTCGTCGCCGCGCTGCGGCTGATCCGCCAGCTCGCCTATCTCTATGGCGGCCGGCCCGGCGCGCTCGGCATGATCCGCCTGCTCCGCCATGTCATCGCCCATCTCGCCATCACCGGCGGCATGGCCGCGAGCGACAGCCTGGTGCAGCAGATGCTCGGCCACGGTATCGCGGCGAAGCTGTCGCAGCGGCTGGGAGAAGGGATCCTCAACGGACTGCTGACGGCGCGGCTGGGCCTGGCCGCGATCGACGTCACAAGGCCGTTGCCGTTCGCGGCGCTGCCGCCGCCGAAGCTGTCGGATCTGGCGACAGATCTGTTGCGGAAGAAAGACGACGAGGCGTAAGCGGCTCGCGCTTACCCTCCCCTGGAGGGGGAGGGTCGCTGCGCATGGAGCGAAGCGCAATGCGTAGCGGGGTGGGGTGACGGTCTCTCCACCTCCAACACTGCCCGCGTGGAAAGATCACCCCACCCCGCTCGCGCTTCGCGCGATCGACCCTCCCCCTCCAGGGGAGGGTAAGCCCCCGCCAGCACCTTCCACTGGAATAGCGGCGAATCCTTCGGCGGTGACAGCTCCGGGGTCCAGCCGCTCAGTTTTTCGATCGCATACGTGTCGATCACGAGGCCGCGCCAGCGGCGCTCGACCTGGCCAAGCTGCTCGCGCCTGGCAGGGATCGCGTCCCACACCGGGGCGCGATCGTCAGGCTCGCGGCCGACATAGATGCCGGCGTGGCCCCTGATCCTGTCCATGCCGGGATCGCCAAAATCCTGGAAACGGCCGCGCTCGTTGATCTCGATCACGGGAACGCGGCCGCGGAACAGCCAGCGCATCATCGCAAAGGTGCGGTAGTCCGTGGTGGCGATCCAGGTCGCGCCGGTCTCGTCGAGTGCGGCCTGCGCGCGCGCCGCGACCTGCTCGTAGCCGGCCTCGGCGCCGATCGGATCGATCTTGCCGAGGAAATTCCAGGGCGCGGCGACGTAATAGAGGAACACGATCACGACGAAGGCGATGCCCGAGACGACCGCCGTGTTGAGCCAGAACAGGCTCGACCGGATCAAACGCGCCGATCGATTCTCACGCGACAGCATCACAAGGTTCACCGCGGCCGCGGCGAAACCGACCGGCCACATGAACATCGGCCAGGTGTCGCCGACCCTCAGCGTCGTCGATTTGGCAAGGAAATAGAGGAACGGCACCAGCACCGCAGTCGACAGCAGGATCGCGACCGGCTCGCGCGTGCGATAGCCGCGCCATGCCGTCGTCACCAGCCCGGTCAACACCACCGGCAGCATCACGAAGCCGACCAGGCCGAATTGCAGGCCGATGTAATCGCCGATCGTCCGCAGCGAGATGCCGTAATTGGCGGTGGCGCGCACGCCCTGGAAACGGAACGAGGCCCAGTCGTGCTGCGCGTTCCAGATCAGCACCGGCGAGAACACCGCGATGGCGACCAGCACCGCGAGGTAAGGATAGGGGCTGCGCAACCAGCGCCAGCGCCAATCCGGCACCAGCAGGAAGGCGGCGACCGCCGGCGCGAACATGATCGCGGTGAATTTCGACAGCATCGACAGGCCCGCGAACAATCCGGCCGCCAGCCACCAGCGGCCGTCGCCACTCTGCGCCAGCCGCACCAGCGACCACATCATCGCCATCGCAAACGGGATCATGGCGACGTCGGGCGCGACCTTGGCCATCAGCAGGCCGTAATAAAGCGCGGCCTCCGGCATCAGCACCGCGAACATGATCGCGCGTGCATCATGGGTGAGGCGGCGGACGATGTCGGCGAGCAACAGCTGCGTCACCAGCATCGCGACGATGCCTCCAAAGCGCACACCGAGCGTGGTGTCGCCGAAGATCGCGGTGCCCACGCGGATGAACCAGGCGATCATGGGGGGATGGTCGAGGAAGCCGAGCGCGGTCTCTTTCGACCAGGTCCAGTAATAGGCCTCGTCGGTGCGCAGCTCGATCGCGGAGGCGTAGACGATGCGGAGCACGGTCATCGCCGCGATCACGAGCACGGCCATGACGAGGACACGGCGCGCGGCGCCGCGGGTGGGCGTGGTGATGTCGGAAGCTGTCGTCACGGCCGCGCTTTTCGCCAACCTGGGAGGGGGAGTCAATGCGGGGCTTGTCGCGCATGTGATCGGGCCCGCGGTCACCCCCGGGAATGAAACGCCGGGCTGGCTGTTCTCCTTGATGAACTGATACAACCGAATCATGGCCGCCACCGCCGCTTCACGATTGTCCGAACTCCTCCGTGCGACCAGCGCGCGCCAGGTGCGGCTGGTCTGCGGGATCATCCTGTTCGCTTACGTGGTCAGCCATTTCCTCAACCATGCGCTCGGCAATATCTCGGTCGATGCCATGGAGGTCGGGGTCATCTACCATACCCTGTTCTGGCAGTTCCTCCCCGTAGCGCTCGTGTTCTACACCGCCGCGCTCACCCATATGGGTCTGGGCATCTACGCGCTGTATCAGCGCCGACAGTTCCGCTGGCGGACGATCGAGCCGCTCCAGCTCGTGCTGGGGCTGAGCATCCCAGCGCTCGTCATGGCGCATGTGATCGGGGTGCGGCTGGGTCAGACGCTGTACGGACACGAGAAGCTCTATCCGCAGGAGCTTTACCTCTTCTTCGTCGCGGCGCCCGGCCGGCTCTGGCTGATGACGATCCTGCTCGTCATCGCCTGGATCCATGGCTGCATTGGCATCTATTTCTGGCTCCGCCTGAAACCGTTGTTCGCCCGCGCTGCGCCCTACCTGCTGGCGGCCGCCGTGCTGATCCCGACGCTGGCGTTGCTCGGCATCTACCAGGGCGGCCGCAGCGTCGCGATCGAAGCCGACGATGGGGAGTGGCGCACGCACAATCTGACGCGGCGCCAGGTTGGAACGGTCGCCGAGGCCGACACGCTCGACCGCATCTCCGGCGGCCTCACCATCGGCTATCTCGGCCTGCTCGCCCTGGCGCTCGCGGCGCGCGGCGTACGCGCCTTGCGCGAACGCCGCGGCGGCATGATCGCGCTGTCCTACGGCAACGGCAAGACGGTGCGCGTGCCCAAGGGCCTCTCCGTGCTGGAAGCAAGCCTGCGCCATAATCTGCCGCATGCCAGCGTCTGCGGCGGCCGCGCCCGCTGCTCGACCTGCCGTATCCGCATCATCGGCGATCATGCCTCCCTGCCCGAGCCGTCGCAGCGCGAAGCTTTCGTGCTCGCGCGGGTCGGCACCGCCGATCCCTCGATCCGGCTCGCCTGCCAGCTGCGGCCGGAGACCGACCTCTCCTTCTTCCAGCTCTTCATGCCGCACACATTGTCGGCCAACGCGCATGCTTCGGCGCCCACCAGAATCGGCCAGGAGCGCTATCTGGTCAGCCTGTTCGTGGATATGCGCGGCTCGACGCAGCTTGCCGAGAAACGGCTGCCGTTCGACACCGTCTTCATCGTCAACCGCTTCCTCGGCGCGGTGTCGCAGGCCGTGATCGAGAACGGCGGCCAGCCCAACCAATTCGTCGGCGACGGCATGCTGGCGCTGTTCGGCCTGTCGGCCGATCCGCAAGAAGCCTGCCGGCAGGCGCTGAAGGCAGCCAGCGGCATCGCCGCGAACATCGACGAGTTGAACCAGCTCCTGAGTCATGATCTGCGCCAGCCGATCCGCTTCGGCATCGGCGTTCACTGCGGCGAGGTCATCATCGGCGACATCGGCTATCGCGATCACATCGTCTTCACCGCACTCGGCGATGCCGTCAACGTCGCCGCCCGCCTCCAGGACATGACCAAGATGCTGGCTTGCGAGGCGATCGTCTCGGACGAGGTCCGCCGCACCGCCGGCCTTGCGGACGATTCGCTGCCGCAGCAGGACGTCGCGATCCGCGGCCGCGACGAGCCGATGGCCGTGCGGGTGGTTGCGGATGCGAGGATGCTGTCGGGACTCGTCGATGGCAGCGCGCGCGTGGCGGCGTGATTCTTCTTCACCTCGCCCCGCTTGCGGGGAGAGGTCGGATTGCATCGTAGATGCAATCCGGGTGAGGGGGACTCTCCGCGAGTCTAGCTCTCACCTCCCTTGCGGAGACTCCCCCTCACCCCAGCCCTCTCCCCGCAGGCGGGGCGAGGGAGCGCACCGCCCGCGGGGCTAGGACTCGGCCCCATTGCATTCCAACCGTAACACCGGCTTGTTGCGCCGCAACGGCATGGGGCTGCTGCGAAAGCACGAATTGACTTCATCCCGCTCGTTGCGACAGATGGACACGGGATCGCGGTGATGACCGCGACTCAACGAAAAGCTCCGGGAGGAGACCAGAATGTTCGATCGACGCGACCTGCTCAAAGGAGCGGGGCTTGCCGCGCTTGCGGCCACACTGAATTCCACCAAAGCGCTAGCACTCGACACCGTCACGCTCCCGTTCGCCAATGGCGAGCGGCCGCTGGTGAAATATCCGCAGAAACGGCCGATGATCGGCCTGACCAGCCGGCCGCCGCAGCTCGAGACGCCGTTCGCGGTGTTCAACGACGGCCCGATCACGCCGAACAATGCGTTCTTCGTGCGCTATCACCTCTCCGATCTGCCCTACAATCTCGACCCCGACACGTTCACGCTTCAAGTCAAGGGCAAGGTCGACAGGCCGCTGAAGCTGTCGCTGAAGGACATCCGGAAGATGAAGGCGACGGAGATCGTCGCCGTCAACCAGTGCTCCGGCAACAGCCGCGGCTTCGTCGAGCCGCGCGTCGCCGGCGGTCAGCTCGCCAACGGCGCTATGGGCAATGCGCGCTGGCGCGGCGTGCCGCTCAAGGCGGTGCTGGAGATGGCGGGCGTGCAGAGCGGCGCCAAGCAGGTCACCTTCAACGGCATGGACGGCCCGGTCAGCGACAAGACGCCTGATTTCGTCAAGGCGCTCGATCTCGATCACGCCACCGACGGCGAGGTGATGCTGGCCTATGGCATGAACGGCGAGGATTTGCCGTTCCTCAATGGCTTCCCGCTGCGCCTGATCGTGCCGGGCTATTACGGCACCTATTGGGTCAAGCACCTCAACGAGATCACCGTCGTCGACAACGTCTTCGACGGCTTCTGGATGAAGTCGGCCTATCGCATTCCGGATACGCCGAACAATGCGATCGAGCCCGGCACGGCGCCGAAGGCGACCATCCCGATCAATCGCTTCACCATCCGCTCCTTCATCACCAACCTCAGTGACGGCACCAGGCTGAAGGCGGGACGCACGACGCTACGCGGCATCGCCTTCGACGGCGGCAAGGGCATCAAGGACGTCGCGGTCTCCACCGACGGCGGCAAGACCTGGACCAGCGCCAGGCTCGGCAAGGACCTCGGCAAATACTCGTTCCGCGAATGGAAGCTGCCGGTGAAGCTCGCGGCAGGTAGCTACGAGCTCAAGGTCCGCGCCACCGGCAATGGCGGTGAGACGCAGCCGGATACGCCGCGCTGGAATCCCGCAGGCTATTTGCGCAACGTCGTCGAAACCGTCCGCGTCAGCGTGGCCTGAAGGAGAATGATCATGCAGCGCACCGTTCTCCTCGCGATCTCACTCGCCTTCGCCGCCGTCGTGGGTTCGGCACTTGCCGCACCGGTCAATTACAAGACACCCGACGAGGTCGCCGCCTTCAAGCCCGGCCCCAACCTCGACGTCGTGCAGGGCAATTGCACGGCGTGCCACTCGGCCGACTACATCGCGACACAGCCGCCGATGAAAGACAGGAAGGGCTTCTGGCAAGCCGAGGTGACCAAGATGATCAAGGTCTATGGCGCGCCGATCGACGATGCCGATGTCGGCAAGATCGTCGATTATCTCGCCGCGACGTATTGATGGCTGGCTTGCGGCGCGCGGGCCGATTGACCGCGAAACGGGCAAAATAGGCAAAAACGCCGCGAAGTTGAGCGGAATTCGGCGAAAGGCCAATGTGGTTTGATCTATGAAGGCCGCAACATTCCGCGTATCTTATTAGGACCGAACCGGCCGGTTGGCGGGGACTGGCGGTTCGAGATCTCGGAGGAAGACCCGCGGAGAAGTCGTGATGGCTAAAGGTACGGTCAAGTGGTTCAACCCGACGAAGGGTTATGGATTTATCCAGCCTGCGTCGGGCGGCAAGGATGTGTTCGTGCATATCTCGGCAGTGCAGAAAGCCGGCCTGTCCTCGCTCAACGAAGGACAGACGGTGGAATACGAAGAGATCGCAAACCGGGGCAAGACCTCCGCAGAAAACCTCAAAGTATAAGCCCGGCAGCCTATGCTGCCTCCCGGATTGAACCGGGAGCGGGCCAAGAAGATTTCAGAAGACGGCCAGTGCATTCGACGACGGGCGTTGCGACTGCACGAGGATAGCTATTTTGCCTTTGAAGACCGCTTGTTCGACGCCGCAGCAATGACAATCGCGACAGCATTTCGTTACTCCACCGGCAACGGTGCGTCGCGCTTGATCTCTTCCATCACTGCATAGGTCCGCGTCTCGCGCACCCCCGGCATCGACAGCAGGGTCTCGCCGAGAAAGCGTCGATAGGCGGTCATGTCCGCAAGCCGCGCCTTCACAAGATAGTCGAAGCCGCCTGCAACCATGTGACACTCCAGCACCTCGGGCGCGAGTTTCACCGCGCGGGCGAACCGCTCGAAATTGTCGGGCGTGGTCTTGTCGAGCAGCACCTCGACGAACACCAGCAAGCCGAGGCCAAGGCGGTGCGGATTGAGCCGTGCCCCATACCCCTCGACGAAGCCCTCACGCTGCAGGCGCTTCAGCCGCTCGCCGATCGACGTCGGCGACAGCCCGATGCGCTCGGCGAGCTCGACATTGGCGATTCGTCCGTCTTGCTGCAGAATCGCGAGGATCTTCCGGTCGGTTCGATCAAGTTCCATATTTTATACGGCTAAATATCCAATGGTGTTAATTTCCTAAGGCAATATGGCTAACTTGTCTATCGAACTACGGTCGCACCGGCTTTATCCTGAATTCAGGTCACAGGACACGCCATGCCGAACATCCCGCCCCCCTTCACCGCCCCCTACGCATCCGATGACGCCGAGATCGCCGCGCGCCTGTTGCCGGCGTCGCATCTCAGCCCGCCGCAGGAGGCGCGGATCAACCGCACCGCGACGCGGCTGATCGAGGCGATCCGCAAGCGCGACGACCGGCTTGGAGGGGTCGAGGACATGCTGCGGGAGTTCGCGCTCTCGACCAAGGAGGGCCTCGCCCTGATGGTGCTGGCGGAGGCGCTGCTGCGCGTGCCCGACGCGCGCACCGCCGACCGGTTCATCGAGGACAAGCTCGGCGAGGGCGATTTCATCCACCACGAGACCAGGTCCACGGCTTTCCTGGTCAACGCTTCGGCCTGGGCGCTCGGCCTGTCGGCGCGGGTGATCCAGCCCGGCGAGACGCCCGACGGCACCATCGGCCGGCTGGTGAAGCGGCTCGGCGCGCCGGCCGTGCGCACCGCGACGCGCCAGGCAATGCGGCTGATGGGCAATCATTTCGTGCTGGGCGAGACCATCGCGCAGGCGCTGGAGCGGGGCCGGCCGTGCTCCGGCCAGTCGCGCTACTCCTTCGACATGCTCGGCGAAGGCGCGCGCACGGCGGCCGACGCCACGCGCTATTTCGAAGCCTATGCCAGCGCGATTCAGACCATCGGCAAGGCCGCGGGCAGCTATCCCCTGCCCGACCGGCCCGGCATCTCCGTCAAGCTCTCGGCGCTGCATCCGCGCTTCGAGGCGATCAGCCACGCCCGCGTGATGCGCGAGCTGGTGCCGCAACTGCTGGACCTCGCGCAGCGCGCCAAGGCGCATGACCTGAATTTCACCGTCGATGCCGAGGAAGCCGACCGGCTGGAGCTGTCGCTCGACGTGATCGCGGCAACGCTCGCCGATCCCTCGCTCAGCGGCTGGGACGGATTTGGCCTGGCCATCCAGGCCTATCAGAAGCGCGCCAGCGCCGTGATCGACCATGTCGATGCGCTCGCCCGCGCCCACGATCGAAAGCTCATGGTGCGGCTGGTCAAGGGCGCCTATTGGGACACCGAGATCAAGCGCGCGCAGGAGCGCGGGCTCGACGGCTATCCCGTGTTCACGCGCAAGGCGATGACAGATCTGAACTACGTCGCCTGCGCTGCAAAGCTGCTCGCCCTGCGGCCGCGCATCTTCCCGCAATTCGCCACCCACAACGCGCTGACGGTCGCGACCGTGCTGGAACTCGCCGGGGACTTTGGCGGCTTCGAATTCCAGCGCCTGCACGGCATGGGCGAAGCGCTCTACGAGCAGCTTGCCAAGGATCACCCCGATATTGCCTACCGCACTTATGCGCCGGTCGGCAGCCATCGGGACCTGCTCGCTTATCTGGTGCGGCGGCTCCTGGAAAACGGCGCCAACTCCTCCTTCGTGGCGCAGGCCGCCGATGAACGCGTGCCTGTAACGGCGCTGTTGCAGCGTCCCGCGGATGCCATCGTCCGGCCGCAAGCGGCAACGCATCCGAAGATTCCATTGCCGGCCGACCTGTTCGCGCCAGAGCGGCGCAATTCGCGCGGCGTCGAGTTCGGCGCGCGCGCCGCGCTCCACCAGTTGCTGACGGACGTCAAGGCGGAGACGGCCGACCTCAAGCCGATCGCCGATGCAACGCCGGATCAGGCCAACGCAGCTGTGACTGCTGCGCGCGCGGGCTTTGCCGCCTGGAGCCGGACGCCAGCGGGCACGCGCGCGGCCGCGCTGGAGCAGGCTGCGCATTTGCTGGAGAGCCGCGGCGCGCATTTCATCGCGCTGCTGCAAGCCGAAGGCGGCAAGACGCTCGACGACGCGCTCTCGGAGCTGCGCGAGGCCGTCGATTTCTGCCGCTATTATGCCGCGCAAGGCCGCAAGCTGTTCGGCAGCGAGACGGCGATGCCGGGCCCGACCGGCGAAAGCAATGCGCTCGCCTTGCGCGGCCGCGGCGTCTTCGTGGCGATCTCGCCGTGGAATTTCCCGCTGGCGATCTTCCTCGGGCAGGTCACGGCGGCTCTGATGGCCGGCAACAGCGTCGTGACAAAACCTGCCGAGCAGACCCCGCGCATCGCGCGCGAGGCCGTCGCCCTGCTGCACGAGGCCGGCATCCCCGCGAGCGCGCTGCACCTCGTCACCGGCGACGGAAGCATCGGCGCGGTGCTGACCGCACACCGGAATATCGCCGGTGTCGTCTTCACCGGCTCGACCGAGGTGGCGCGCGCCATCAACCGGTCGCTCGCCGCCAAGGACGGGCCGATCGTGCCGCTGATCGCGGAAACCGGCGGCATCAACGCCATGATCGCGGATGCGACCGCGCTGCCAGAGCAGGTCGCCGACGACGTCGTCACATCTGCGTTCCGCTCGGCCGGCCAGCGCTGCTCGGCGCTGCGGCTGCTGTTCGTGCAGGAAGATGTCGCCGACCGCATGATCGAGATGATCGCCGGCGCTGCGCGCGAATTGAAGATCGGTGATCCCTCCGACGTCGCAACCCATGTCGGCCCGGTGATCGACATGGAAGCCAAGCAGCGGCTTGATGCGCATATCGCGCGAATGACGGCCGAGGCGAAGCTGCACTTTGCCGGCACCGCGCCGGAAGGCTGCTTCGTCGCGCCGCACATCTTCGAACTCAAGGACGCCGGCCAGCTGACCGAGGAGGTCTTTGGTCCGATCCTGCATGTCGTGCGCTACCGCGCCGAAAACCTCGAGCGCGTCCTGACCGCGATCGAGCGCACCGGCTACGGGCTCACGCTCGGCATCCACTCCCGCATCGACGACACGGTCGAGGCGATCATCGACCGGGTCCAGGTCGGCAACATCTATGTCAACCGCAACATGATCGGCGCCGTGGTCGGCGTGCAGCCATTCGGCGGCAACGGCCTGTCGGGAACCGGCCCCAAGGCCGGCGGACCGCACTATCTGTCGCGCTTCGCCACGGAACAGACCGTGACGATCAACACCGCAGCCGCCGGCGGCAACGCCGCCCTGCTTGCGGGGGGTGAGTGAAGCCCTGCGCCTGACGCCGTTGCATCCCGGCAAAACATCGGTCTAATGCTGCCATGATCTGGCCCGCGCCAATTCCAGCGCGCGGGAAACAACAAGAGCGAGGGAGCTACGCCGCGATGGAAAAGGGCATTTTTGCAGGCCTGAAGGTTCTGGACTGCGCGAGCTTCATCGCAGCGCCCGCGGCCGCGACCGTGCTGTCGGATTTCGGCGCCGACGTCGTCAAGATCGAGCCGCCCGGCGCCGGCGATCCCTACCGCAATCTGCCCAACATTCCAGGCTATCCAAGCAGCGAGCACAATTTCGCCTGGCTGCTGGAGGCCCGCAACAAGAAGAGCATCGCGCTCGACCTCGCGAAGCCCGAGGCGCAGGCCGTGCTCTACAAGCTGGTGGAGGAGGCCGACGTCTTCATCACCAACATGCCGCCGCCGGTGCGCGCCAAGCTCGGCATCACCTATGACCACCTCGCCCATCTCAACGACCGGCTGATCTACGCCTCCTTTACCGGCTACGGCGAAAAGGGCGAGGAGGCCAACAAGCCCGGCTTCGACAGCAACGCCTATTGGGCGCGCTCCGGCCTGATGGACCTCGTCCGCGCCGACACCCACACCACGCCGGCCCGCTCGGTGGCCGGCATGGGTGATCATCCCTGCGCCATGGCGTTCTACGGCGCCATCGTCACCGCGCTCTATCAGCGCGAGAAGACGGGCAAGGGCTCGCATGTTGCCTCCAATTTGATGGCGAACGGGGTGTGGGCCGCGAGCGTGCTGGCGCAGGCAAAGCTGTGCGGCGCCAAGTTCGCCGAGCGGCGGCCTCGCGAACGTGCGCTCAATGCGGTCGCCAACCACTATCAGTGCAAGGACGGCCGCTGGCTGATCCTGTCGCTGCTGAGCGAGGAGAAACAGTTTCCCACGTTGGCCAGGTGCCTTGGCCGCGAGGACCTCATCACCGATCCGCGCTTCGCCACCAAGGCCGATCGTCACGCCCGCTCGGTCGAGCTGATCAAGATCTTCGACGAGACCTTTGCGACCAGGGATCTCGCCGAATGGCGCAAGATCCTCGACGGCAACGGCCTCGTGTTCGGCATCGTCGGCATTTTGGACGACATCCCGAACGACAAGCAGATGCTCGACAACGAGGTGCTGGTGCCGTTCGAGAACGACACCATGCTCACTATCTCCAGTCCGATCTGGATCGACGGCGCCAAGAAAGTCCAGCCGCGCAAGCCGCCCGGCGTCGGCGAGCACAGTGACGAGATTTTGCGCGGGGCGGGATACGACGAGGCCGCGATCAAGCAGCTGAAGTCGTCGGGCGCCGTGGGATAAGCCGCATTACTTCAGCGCGATCAAGCCGCCCACCAACTCCAACAGCTCCGCCTTCGCCTCACGGCGAAAGCCGGCTTTGGGCGTGGCGAGTTGACGAAACAGCAAGCCGATCAACGCCGAGACGAACAACTCGGCGTGGCGGCGTGGGTTTGGTGACTTCGCCGCCTTCAACGCAAGCTCGGCACTCTGCCGCCACGTGTCAAACCACTCGGCAACGACCGGCCGATAGCGCTGTTGCCTCGCCGCGGCCAGGAAGGCCTCATAGCATGCGATATGCGTCTCGGCTTCGGTGCTGAGCTCGCGGACGTAGAAGTCAACCAGGGCATCGATCCAGGCCTCGACCTCGAATGCCTTGTCCTGAAGGCTGAGGGCCAACGCACGCAGCCGGCCCACCTCGCGCGCCAGGGCGAACTGCAGCGCCGCCTCGACCAGCGCATCTCGGGTTCCGAAATGATGCGTGACCGCACCGAGCGAAACCCCTGCCTCGGCCGCGACCGCCCGGTGGGTCACGCCGTCGAGCCCATGTCGCCCGATGATGCGTAAAGTTGCCCCCATCAGGAGCCGCTGGCCCGACTCTGATTTTGGGTTTCTGCTCATCCAGCCCCGCTCTTGACCGATTACAGAACAAATGTTCTGTTATACGGATCGTATGTAATACCGTTATCCAGGCTTCGTCGGCAAGGAGCGTACAAATGCCCAGCTACCGCCTTCACTATTTCCCCGAGTCAGGCAACAGCTACAAGCTCGCGCTGATGCTGACGATGTGCGGTAAGCGGTTCGAGCCGGTCTGGACCGATTTTGCCGGCGGCATCACCCGCACGGCGGACTGGCGCAGGACCGTGAACGAGATGGGTGAAATCCCGGTGCTCGAGATCGACAATCTGAAGATGACGCAGACCGCGCCGCTCCTGCTCAAGCTCGCCGACCAATACGGCCGTTTCGGCGGCGAGACGCCGGAGGAGAAATTCGAGCTGATGCGCTGGCTGTTCTGGGACAACCACAAGCTCACGGGCTACATGGCGGCCTACCGTTACATGCGCACGTTCATACCCGATGGCGATCCGCAGGTGCTGAAGTATTTCCGGCGCAGGCTCGACGATTTCATCGGCATCCTCGAGCAGCACCTTGCCCGCAACGCTTTTGCGATCGGCGGAAACCCGACGGTCGCCGACTTTTCCATGATGGCCTATCTGCATTATCCGAGTGACGAGCACGGCTACGATTTCGCGCAGAGCCATCCCGCCATTCATGCCTGGCTCGGCCGCATGGCCGCACTTCCCGGCTGGAAACCGGCCTATGAGCTGCTGCCGGGCCGGCGGATGACGAAATACGCGAAGTGAAAGGGGCTCGCGTTGGACGCTCAGAAACGTCATGGCCGGGCTTGTCCCGGCCATCCACGATCTTGAGCGCGGATACGAGAACGTGGATGCCCGGGACAAGCCCGGGCATGACGACGAGAAAGCGTCGCTACCTCAACGCCAGCCAGCCGAGCGTGAACAGGATCCCGCCGACGATCACGACCGCCACGATGGCCGAGATGCTGACGCGAGCGCTGCCAGCGACCTGCTTGGCTTCCTCATTGCGCGCAATCTCGAGATTACGCTCCTTGTTGGCGCCGCTGGTATCCGTCATGGGTCATCCAAATCGGTTTTCTTGCTAACGCGTCTTGATGAAGCACATGCCGATGCGGCGCGAGGCCGCGGCAGCCTGACAGGCGAGACCTTTAGCACAGCTCCATGACATGAAACTCCTGTCGCCCGTTTCCGATCCCGCGTCTGGCAAAGAACAATGCGCGCCCCAGCCGTCCTGATATTCGGTGCCGGCGAGCTCCCGGCTGCCGCGCGTTTGCGGCCGGCTCGCAAATCCGCGTGAGAAATCAGGGCGTTTGCCCGCGGCGAACGCGGTCAGGATGTCGCGGCGACGGAGCTGGTCGCCGACAAAATGCGGCGAGGCCGGCACGATGGTGGAATTGGACGGTTTGTCCGCCAGCCAGTCGACGCCCGGAAAATGGAAGCCGCCGATGCCGCGGGTCTGATGGCAGCCGGCACAGGTGACGTCGTTGAGACGACGCTGGAAGCCCGCGACCGAGCGGACGTTCTGCATGTCCCCGCGCGCTGCAGCCTGCTTCAGCGCGTTGACCACGTCGCTGTCGGTAAAGACGGGCTCGCCTTTGCCTTCCCCCTGCATCATGCCGAACTCCGGCTGCATCGCGGAAGCATCGAGGCCGGCGGGCGTCGGCACGACCGCGGCCCTGGCCAGAAACTTTTCGGGGATCAGCACCGTGCCGCGATCGAATGCGCGAAGATTTTCCGGCGCAAGCAGCCAATCCCTAAAATCGCGCCGGAGGTCATTGTCGACCAAAATCCTGTTACGGTCGATCTGGTTCTCCAGCGTCGATTCCTCGAATGTCTTCGTGGCGGCATTGTACTTGAAGACCTTCAGCAGATAGTCCGAACGAAAATCGTGCAGCGCCGATTTCGGCGCGATCGAGATCTGGATGTTGGTCTCGATGCGGTCGAGCATGGCATCGTCGGGATGCGAGCTGCTGCCGATCAGCCCTTGCCAGTCGCCATTGTCGAGCCAGCGCCGCGCGACCTCGGTGCAACTCACGGGCTTGCCGTTCGAAGCGACCTGGCGGGGATCGCGCGCCTTCAGCACCAGATTGAACGTCATCGGCAGGCGCGTTGCCGTCGTGATCCCATCCGGCCCGGCGTCGAAACGTGCCAGACGGTAGATCAGCCGGATCTCGCCGCAGGACTCTTCCGACACGTAAGCGCGGTCCATGCGATTGACGATACCGGCGAGCACGAAACGCGTGTTGGCGGATGTCAGGTTGGCGCGGTCGAACAGCTGGACGTCGAAGCCTTCGCCGACGCCGATGGTCTCGGTCGGATAGGCCGCTGTCTGCCGGGTGATATAGCGCTCGAACTCAGCATCGATCGCTGGGGGAATGTCCTTCAGCTGTGGCAGCGACGCGAACAGCAAGTCGGTCGCGAGCGGAGAATTTGCGTTCCGCTCCGGCCACAGCAGCCGCGAGATCGTGAGTGTGTCGCCCTGATCGAGCTTGCGGAGGAAATCGGGATCGGTGATCACCGTGCCGCGCGTGTACGATGCGTTCTCCGCGGCCGAAAGCGAAATAGCGCCGCCCAACACGGCGACGACGGCAACGAGAATTCGCAACGCGCGGCTCATGCTTCCAGTAACACCGCGCGTGCCGGCCTATTCAAGCAAAAAGGCGCTTCACATGGTGGTGAAGCGCCCCTCTGGAAATCAGATATCGAACGCTCAGCGCGCGACGATCAGGCCCTTGCTGGTGACCACCACCCAGCGGCCGTCCTGACGGCGGATCGCATCGACACGGCCGACGCCAGGAATGGGGTCGCCGGCATAGACCTCGTAGAGGCCGCCGCGGCCTTCGATCAGCGCGCCACCGTTGGCGACGTTGCGCAGCACCCAGCCTTCGACCGTCGGCAGACGGCCGACCTCGGTCCTGGGCGCGGCGGGCGCCGGGGCCGATGCAGCGCCAGCGGTCGCAACCTGGGTCGGCGCGATCGAGCCGGTGGTCTCCCTGGCGGGAGCCGCTGCGGCCTGCGAAGCGGCGGCGGGCGGCGTCGCACGGAGCTTGTCCACGGTCTCTGACAGCTTTGCGATCTTGGCCATCGGCTCGGCCTGCGCCTTCTCGAGCTTGTCGAGTCGGTCGTTGGTCCGGTTGAACTGACCAAGGCCGGTCTTGGAGGTGTGCTCGACATTCGCCTTCAGCGCCACGAGATCGGCGTCAATCCGGGCAACGGAGGATTCCAGCGCGCTGGTGTCGGCCACCTGCGCCGGCGCAGGGGCTGCGAAATGCATCATGCCGGCGGTCGCAAGCGCGCCGCTGATCGCGCCGACACTGGCGGCAATCGCCACCACCGCAGCCATCGCCGACAGGCGGCGCTTGTCGCCAGTCTCGCGCGGCGCATCCGCCTTCACATGCGGGGCAAACTCCTCGCGATCCCAGGAACGCTCGGACGGCGCCATGACGATGAGCTTGCCGAGCTTCGGTTCGGGCTTGGTCTCGGCCTTCGCTTCCACCTTGGCCTCGAGCTTGGGCGGCTCGACCTTGACGGGATCCGGCTTGGGCGGCGCCTCGTGGTCAGGGGCGATCGAGGGAGCCTCGATCCCGGCAGCTTCGAAAGCCTGCGGCGCGCTCGCAGCTTCGTCGACGCTGGTCTGCTCACCGGTCTGTTGGGCAGCCTGCTCAGCCATTGGTTCGCTCACGGCTCAAATACTCCACACTGGATTGACCTTTTGGTAACTTTCATTGCTTGCGAAATCCTTACCTTAGGACCCGCTTACCGAAATTTTAGGAAGTCTTCCGGGGCCGAATTAGGCCGGGAAAGTGGAACCGGTGTGGCGGGCGTGAAACAGTTTGTAACCGGGGCAAGATGAACGGCCGCGGAATAGCTGCCTCCACATCGTCATTGACGGCTTGGATGACCGGCCCGCGCTCACATGACCAGCGGCGCATCCGGCAGTTCGTTCACATGCGGCCCCTGCGGCGGGAAATGCCGCGACAGCTCGCGCGATACAGCTGCGATGCCACCGATCACGCCGCGCTCGAACTGGCCGGAGGCGAACTCGGCTTCCATGGCGCGGCAGATGCTCTCCCAACCCTCGCCGCCGACCTTTGCGTGAATGCCGCGGTCGGCCACGATCTCGACGTCGCGATCGGCGAGCAGGAGATAGATGAGGACACCGTTGTTGTGCGCGGTGTCCCAGATGCGCAGATGCGAGAACACGTCGAGCGCACGCGCGCGGGCCGGCTGGTTGCGGAACAGCGGCGCGCCATCGAGCGCGCCTTCGACGACGAAGCGGACCTGGCCGGAATGGGTGGCCTCGCCCTGCCTGATCGCCTGCTCGATGCGGGCGAGCACGGCGGGCGGAAAGATCTGCTTCGCTCGCCAATGATGCTGCACCAGATGTCTGGCAATACGCTTGATGCTCATGACCGCTACCAGCTCCCCGAGGCGCCGCCGCCGCCAAAACTGCCCCCGCCGCCGCTGAAGCCGCCGCTGCTCGACGAGCCGCTGCTCCAGCCGCCTCCCGAAGAACCGCTCGACCACGAGCCGCGGCGCGAGGATCCCGAGCTTGGGCCGATCGCTGCAAACAGATCGGCAATGAACCCGATGACGAAACCGAGCGCGCCGAGAGCAAGGGCAATCGAGAAGGAACCGAGAATGAACCAGCTCAGCACGGCGATGACGCCGCCGGTCGCCAACGATCCGAGCAACCGCCCCAGCATGGCACGGAAGAACCCGCCCACGCCCAGAGAGGCGAACAGCGTCACGATGAAGAGCGGTGCGAGATCGTCCAGATTGCCGAAATTCACGGTCGGCGAGGGAACCGGCAACGGCTCGCCGTCGATCACGCGGATCATCCGATCGACGCCATCGGAGATGCCGCCGGCGAAATCGCCAGTCCTGAATTTGGGCGTGATGATCTCGTCGATGATGCGCCGCGAGGTCACGTCGGTGAGCACGCCTTCGAGGCCGTAGCCGACCTCGATGCGCAAATGCCGGTCGTTCTTGGCAACAACGAGGATCGCGCCGTCGTCGACCTTCTTGCGGCCGATCTTCCATGCCTCGGCAACGCGGATCGAAAATTGCTCGATCGTCTCCGGCTGCGTCGTCGGCACGATCAGGACGGCGATCTGGCTGCCCTTGCGGGTCTCGAAGTCACGCAGCTTCTGCGCGAGCGCGGCGATGTCGCCGCTGGAGAGCGTGCCGGTCTGATCGACGACGCGGCCAGTGAGCTCGGGGACGGCGACGTCGGCCGCGGCGGGGAGGACGAAGGCGAAGGTGAGGAGGAGTGTGACGACGGCTATCGCCCGCCACAACCTCGCTGTCATCGTCCGGCTTGGCCGGGCGATCCAGTATTCCAGGGACGCCGGCGGGATGCGGAGAAGCCGCGGCGTACTGGATTCCCCGCCTTCGCGGGGAATGACAGTGGTGGGTGGGGCGAGGCGCATCCGCAAAACGGCGCGCTACTTGGACGGCGCGGGGGCCGGGTTGAAATCAACCTTCGGCGCGGTCGAGATTTCCTTCTCGTTCTCGACCGAGAAATTCGGCTTCTCCTTGTAGCCGAACACCATCGCGGTAAGGTTGCTCGGGAAGGAGCGGATAGTGACGTTATACTCCTGCACCGCCTTGATGTAGCGGTTGCGCGCCACCGTGATGCGGTTCTCGGTACCTTCGAGCTGCGACATCAGGTCCTTGAACAGCGCGTCCGATTTGAGCTGCGGGTAATTCTCGGTGACGACGAGCAGGCGCGAGAGCGCGCTGGAGAGTTCGCCCTGGGCGGCCTGGAATTTCTGGAAGGCTGCGGGGTCGTTCAGCACCTCCGGCGTCGCCTGGATGCTGCCGACCTTGGCGCGCGCATTGGTGACGCCGAGCAGCACGTCCTTCTCCTGCTGGGCAAAGCCCTTCACCGAGTTGACGAGATTGGGCACGAGATCGGCGCGGCGCTGATACTGGTTCACGACCTCGGACCAGTTGGCCTTGATCTGCTCGTCCTCGCTCTGGATCGCGTTGTAGCCGCAATTGGTCAAGCTGAGCGAGGCGAGCGCCGCCAGCATGGTGAGGATCTTGCGCATCAAATTTCTCCCGGTGGAATCGGGGGCAACCTAGCAGATTGCGCACGAAAAGCAGCCGATTTACGCAAGCCTCCTGCCTATCCCCTTGCCTATCTCTGGCCGACATAGTCAACTTGACGGAACAATAAGACAGACTGGAAACGCTGAGGGGGAACGCGATGTCCTCGTTCGATACCATCCTCGTGGAACGGCCGGAGCCGGCGATCGCCCGGATCGTGATGAACCGGCCCGATGCGCGCAACGCGCAGAACCTGCAAATGACCTACGACCTCAATGCCGCCTTTGACGACGCGGTGCAGGACGACGCGGTCAAGGTCATCATCCTCGCCGGCAACGGGCCGCACTTCTCCTCCGGCCACGACCTCCGCCCCGGTGGCAAGAATGCCGCAGGCGTCGATTTTCCGCCGGTGGGAAATTGGGGCGGCTTTGCCGAACCCAACGCGCACGGCCGCTTCGCACGTGAGCAGGAAATCTATCTCCAGATCACGCGCCGCTGGCGCAACCTCGCCAAGCCGACCATTGCCGAGGTGCACGGCAAGTGCATCGCCGGCGGCCTGATGCTGGCATGGGCCTGCGACCTCATCGTCGCCAGCGACGATGCGCAGTTCTGCGACCCCGTGGTCACCATGGGCGTCTGCGGCGTCGAATGGTTCGTGCATCCCTGGGAGCTCGGGCCGCGCAAAGCCAAGGAATTCCTGTTCACCGCCGACAGCTGGAGCGCCGAGGAGGCGCATCAGCTCGGTATGGTGAACCAGGTCGTGCCGCGCGCGGAGTTGTCGGCGCGCGTGCTGGATCTGGCGCGCCGGATCGCATCGAAGCCGTCGTTTGCACTGAAGCTGACCAAGGAAGCCGTCAACCGCTCGGTCGATGTGATGGGCCAGCCGGCCGCGATCGACCAGGCCTTTGCGCTGCATCAGCTCTGTCACGCTCACAATCTTCAGGAGTTCGGCATGGTGGTCGATCCATCCGGACTGCATCCCTCCGTGCGCAAGCCGCCGGCGGCCGCGGAGTAGAGCCATGGACCTCAATCTCAGTGACGAGCAACGCCTGTTGCGCGAGAGCGCGGAGCGCTTCGTTGCCGAAAGCTACGATGCCGATCACCGTCGCAAGACGGCGAACGATCCGCTCGGCTTCAGCCCTGCGGTGTGGAAGCAGTTCGCCGAACTCGGCTGGCTGGCGCTGCCGATCCCTGAGGAGTTTGGCGGACTCGGCGGCGGCGCGGTCGAGATCGGTATTCTGATGGAAGCCTTCGGCCGCGGGCTGGTGTCCGAGCCTTATGTCGCGACGGTGGTGCTCGGAGCCGGACTGATCGACCGATGCGGCAGCCCAACTCAGAAGCAGGCAATCCTGCCTGAGATCTCGGGCGGATCATTGAAGCTTGCCTTCGCCCATTCCGAGCGCGCGGCGCGGTTCGACCTCGCCAAGGTCGCGACCGCTGCCAGCAAGACGGCGCAAGGCTGGCGTCTTTCCGGCAGCAAGATCGCCGTGCTCGACGGCCACGCCGCCGACGAGATCATCGTCTCCGCGCATATTCACGATCACAAGGGGCCATCGGGACGGATCGGACTGTTCCTGGTGACGGCAACGGCGCCGGGTGTAGCCGTCAGCGACTATGAGCGCCTCGGCGGCGGGCGCGCCTGCAACATCGAACTGTCCGACGTGCATCTGCCGGAGGATGCGCTGCTCGGCGATGGGCACGACGCACTACCGGCGATCGAATGGGCCGTCGATCGCGCCATGGCCGCGCTCGGCGCAGAGGCCGTCGGCATCATGCAGGTGCTGCTCGACACCACGCTGGAGTACACCAAGATCCGCAAGCAGTTCGGCCGGCCGCTCTCCGCCAACCAGGTGATCCGTCACCGGCTCGCCGATATGGCGATGCAGGTCGACGAGTCACGCTCGATGGCGTTGCGCGCCGCGCTGAAGGTTGACAGTCCGCCGGTCGAGCGCGCACGGGCGGCGTCGGGCGCGAAGGCGAAGATCGGCAAATGCGCGCGCTTCGTCGGCGAGCAGTCGATCCAGCTCCACGGCGGCATGGGCGTCACCGAGGAGCTCGAGGTCGGCGCCTATTTCAAGCGGCTGGTCGCCTTCGACACCCTGTTCGGCGGCAGCGCGCATCATTATGGCCGCCACGCCCGGCTTGGCCGCACCATCGTCCCCGCCTGACACCAGGAGCGCATCATGGACCTGTCGTTCAATGCCGAGGAGCGCGCCTTCCAGGACGAGGTGCGCGGTTTCATTGCCAAAAATCTCACCGAGGAGATGAAGCGCGCCACCGCGCTGACGCCCTCGGTGTTCTCCGACCCCGACATCGGCATGGCCTGGCAGCGCGTACTGCACAGCCGCGGCTGGGGCGCGCCGGGCTGGCCGGTCGAATACGGCGGCCCGGACTGGACGCCGGCGCAGCGCTGGATTTTCGAGACGGAAAGCGCGCGGGCCGGCGCGCCGAATGTCAACGTGATGGGCGTGAAGATGGTCGGGCCCGTCATCATCGGCTTCGGTTCGCCCGAGCAGAAGAATTTCTACCTGCCGCGGATTCTCTCCGGCGAAGACTATTGGTGCCAGGGCTATTCCGAGCCAGGCTCGGGCTCCGATCTGTCCTCGTTGAAGACGCGCGCCGTGCGCGACGGCGACGACTACATCATCAACGGCACCAAGATCTGGACCACCCATGCCCATCATGCCAACCGCATGTTCGCGCTGGTGCGCACCAGCGACGGGCCGCGACAGCAGGACGGCATCAGCTTCATCCTGATCGACATGAAGACGCCAGGCATCACCACGCGGCCGATCCTGACCATCGGCGGCGACCACGAGGTCAACCAGGTGTTCTTCGACGACGTGCGCGTGCCCGTCGCCAACCGCGTCGGCGATGAAGGCAAGGGCTGGACCTACGGCAAATATCTGCTCGAGTTCGAGCGCGGCTCGGGGATCGCCTCGGCAAAGCTGCGCGAGGGGCTGAAGGCGATTGCGGATCTTGCCGAGTCGGACCTGACGGGACGCGCGATCGACAGCCCCGACATCGCGACGCGCATCTCGGAGGTCGAGGTCGACATCGACGCGCTGGAGATGACCGAGCTGCGGGTGCTCTCGGCGCTCCAGACTGGCCAAAATCCCGGCGCGGTGTCGTCGATCCTGAAGCTGCGCAACAGCGAGATCCGCCAAGCCGTGACGCGGCTCGGGGTCGACGTGATCGGCCACGACGCGCTCGCCGTCGAGCCGATGCGCCCGCTCTACAGGCTCAACCACGAGCCGCCGACACCCGAGGACATGCTGACAGTCTTGCCGGAATATCTCAACGGCCGGGCCTATACGATCTTCGGCGGCACCTCGGAGATCCAGCGCGACATCATCGCGAAGATGATGCTGGGGATTTGAGGGCTGTAGCCCGGATGGAGCGACATTCTCCGCTGTCGTCCCCGCGAAGGCGGGGACCCATAACCACAGGCGGACGTGGTTACGGGGACTCGGAGTTGTCAGCTTCCGCCACAACCACTCCCTGTGGTTATGGATCCCGGGTTCGCGCTTCCGCCTTCGCTCTTCGAGCTTCGGCGGACAAGTCGCGCGCCCCGGGACGACAGTTGAATGTGTCGCAACGGCTGCGTTCAGCCCGCCGCCTTCGCGTCCCGGATCGCCTTCCAGATCTTCTGCGGCGTCAGGGGCGTGTTGAGCTGGGTGATGCCGAGCTCGGCGAGCGCGTCCATCACGCCGTTGGTGACGCAGGGCGGGCCGCCGATGGCGCCGGATTCGCCGCAGCCCTTGGCGCCGAGCGGGTTGGTGCGGCAGGGGGCGGAATCATCCAGCGTCACCACGATGGGCGGCACGTCGTCGGCGCGCGGGATGCAATAGTCCTGGTAGCTCGCGGTCAGGAGCTGGCCGTCCGCATCGTAGGACACGCCTTCGTACAGCGCCTGGCCGATGCCCTGCGCGACGCCGCCATGGATCTGGCCGGTAACAAGCATCGGGTTCACGGCCACGCCGACGTCGTCGACGGTGGTGTAGCGCACCACCTTGGAGACGCCGGTCTCCGGATCGATCTCGACCTCGCAGATATGGGTGCCGTTCGGCCAGCTCGGACCGTCGACCTCACCTTCGGAATCGACGCTGAGCTTGGCGCCGCCTTCCTTCTCGGCCAAATCGAACAGGCTGATGCGGCGGTCGGTACCGACCACGGTCAGCATGCCGCCCTGGTACTCGATGTCCTCGACCGAGGTTTCCAGCACGTTCGCCGCCTTCTCGCGCGCCTTCTGGATCAGATCATTGGAGGAGACCGCAACAGCCGTACCCCCGACGAACAGCGAGCGCGAGCCGACGCTGCCAAACCCCTGCGCGAGATCGGTGTCGCCCTGCACGACGTCGATCTTGTCCATGGGGATGCCGAGCGTATCGGAGATCATCTGGGTGTAGGTGGTCTGCAGCCCCTGCCCCATTGCCATAGTGCCGGAATGCAGGATGACGCGGCCCTGCGAAGTCGCGTGCAGGCTGACCTTCTCGGTGTGGGCCCGGCCACCGGTCCATTCGATGTAGGAGGTGAGGCCGCGGCCGTAGAGCAGGCCCTTCTTCTTCGCGGCCTTCTTGCGCGCGGCAAAGCCGTCCCAGTCGGCGAGCTTTACGGCACGATCGAGCATGTGCGCGAACGCGCCGGAGTCGTAGACCTGTCCGGCGGCATTGGTGTAGGGCAGCTGCGCCGGCTTGATGTAGTTGGCCTTGCGGATCGCACGCGGATCCATGCCGATCTTGCGCGCGGCTGCGTCGAACAGGCGCTCGACGATGAAGACCGCCTCGGGGCGGCCCGCGCCGCGATAGGCACCGACCGGCGCGGTGTGGGTCATCACCGACTTCACTTCGAAATGCACCAGCGGTAGATCGTAGACGCCGGTCTGCACGAACGGGCCGAGCACCAGCGGAATGATGTTCGCCGCACCCGAAGAGTACGCGCCGGTGCAGCCGATCGACTTGACGCGATAGGCCAGCACCTTGCCCTTCTCGTCGAGCGCGAAGGACGCGGTCGAGGTCAGATCGCGGCCGTGGGTGCCGCCGACGAATTCGTCGGTGCGGTCGCCGCGCCAGCGGATCTTCCTGCTAAGCTTGGTCGCGGCGTAGGCGACGATGCCGTCTTCCGGATAGAGATTGGTCTTCTGGCCGAACCCGCCGCCGATATCGCCGACCAGCACGCGGACGCTGTCCTTGGGTCGCTTCAGCACGGCTTCCGCCAGCACGTCGTGGGTCGAGGCCGGGGTCTGCGACTGCACATGCAGCAGGAGACGGCCGGTCTTCTTGTCGATCTCGGCAATGGTCGAGCGCGGCTCCATCGCGGAGGGCACGAGACGCTGGCTGACGATATCCAGCTCGACGGTATGCGCGGCCTTGGCGAAGGCTTCATCCGCCTTGGCGGCATCGCCATAGCTCATCGCGCCGACGATGTTGTCGGGCGCCTCCGGCCAAACCACGGGCGCGCCCGGCTTGACGGCCTCGACGGGATCGACCACCGCAGGCTGAACGTCATATTCGACCACGATGGCTTCAGCCGCGCTCTGCGCCTCGCTGCGCGAGGATGCGACCACGGCGGCCACGGCTTCGCCGGCATAGCGCACGATTTCATGGGCGAGCAGGCGGCGCGGCGGCACCGTCATCGGCTTGCCGTCGGGACGCTTGAAGATGCTCAGCGTCGGGATGGTGCCGATGTCGTCCTTGACGAGGTCGGCGCCGGTGTAGATCGCGGCAACGCCGGGCATCTCGGCCGCGGCGCTGGTGTCGATCGAGACAAGCTTCGCGTGGGCGTGTGGCGAGCGCAGCACATGCAACCACAGCGCGCCCTCCTCCGGCTTGTCGTCGATGAACTGCCCCTTCCCGGTGAGCAGCCGCTGGTCTTCCAAACGCTTGACGGGCTGGCCCGCTCCGAAACGCAAATTGCCGGGAAGAATGTTCATTCCGCTGGGTCCTCAGAGTCTCTTGAAATGCGGCAGCCTTTTAGCGGATCGGGGCAGGCGAGACCAGCCGCGGTTTTGGGCGGCGGGACCGTGGATTCGTCATGCCCGGGGGTCTAAACTAGCTCCCTGAGCGCCGCCTCCACGACCTTGCGCGCGTCGTCCGTCAGAGGGGCCTGCGGCGGGACGGGGTCGCCGACCTCGTAGCCCTGGCTCGCGAGCCCGGCCTTGATGCAGGCGGCGAGATTGAAGCGCGCGAAGGCCTCGTTGATCCGCCACAGCCTGCGCTGCAGAGCCATGGCCTCGTCCCAGCGGCCGGCCTTGCAGAGCTCGTAGAGCGCGACGCTCTGGCGCGGGATGATGCAGGCCGGGCCCGCCATCCAGCCGAGCCCGCCGATCAACATCACCGCGGCCGGAATATGGGCGGAGGCCGAGAACACGCGCAAGGCATCGCCGCAACGGTTCATGATCGAGAGCAGCCGGCCGGTATTGGTCGAGGCGTCCTTGATGTAGCCGATGCGCGGATGCGCGGCGAGGCGCGCGATGACGTCGAGAGTCAGGTCGGAACGCTGGAATTGCGGATTGGTGTAGATGACGACGGGAATATCCACTGCGTCGGCGATGCTGCGGAAATAGGATTCCACCTGCGCGTCCGCGAGCGGAAAATACGCCTCCAGGATCGCCAGAATGCCGTCGGCCCCGAGCTTCTGATACGCCTTCGCCTGCGCCACCGCATCAGCCGTCGACGTGGAAGCGACGCCGGCCACCACGGGCACGCGGCCCTTCGCGGCCTCGATGGTGGTCTGCACGACCGCCGTGCGCTGCGCGGCGTTGAGATAGGCGAACTCGCCGGTCGAGCCCAGCGGCGTCAGCCCGTGCACGCCGGCGCCGATCAGATCGTCGCAGAGTTTTGCCAGCACCTTCGTGCGGACAGCGCCGTCCGCATCGACGGGCGAGACCAGATAGGGAAACACCCCGTGAAATTCGGTCATGGCGGGTCCGATGCAGAAGGCTGGAGCATATCGGCAAACAGGCGTCGTGCGCCCTGTCTGCTGCTAACACGCAACAAAATTGCCAGCAAGCTCGCGCATTGACCACTCCTTAACGACGTTGCGCGCCAGCCATCATGTCGCGCCCTTCCCCCACACCTTGTTAGGGAGTGATGGTGATGGTGCCGGCCATGCCCATTACAATGTTGTCCAGGCATTTGCATCCCGATCCGCGCATCCGGCGCGAGCTCGTCGATCTCCTGTACACGTCCCTGCCGCAAGTGTCCGCCATCGGCATCACGTCGGTGACGGGGGCCGTGGCGCTTGCCATCATGAGCGCCGATACCGGCTACGCCGTCATCGCGGCCTTCATCTTCATCACGGCCGCGGCCCGGATCTTTTCCCTGTTCCGCTACAAGTCCCGCGCCGCGCAGTTCTCCGATGCCGACGTGATCCGCTGGGAGCGGCTCTACGGCGCCGGCGCTTCAGCGTTCGGCCTTGCCCTCGGCATCCTGTCGTATCGGGCGCTCCAGATCGACGACGACCCGGGAGCGTGGATAGCATTCGGGCTTTCGATGTCGTTCTGCGTAGGTATGGTCTCACGCGCGGCAATCCGTCCCTGGATTATCCTGACGACTGCCGCAATCCTGCTCGCACCAACCATTGCGGCTGGCCTGCTGCGGCCCGAGCTCGCCTACAAGCTCGGCGCGGTGATGCTGGTGTTCTTCTGGCTGACCCTGCGCGAAGCCTCCAAGCACCTCAGCGCCGCCTTCGTCGAACGCCTCGAAGCCAAGTATCGGCTGGCGCGGCAGGCCACCCACGATTTCCTCACGGGATTGCCGAACCGGGCCGCGTTTCTCCAGGCGCTGGCGGACACGCGCGGCGACTTCGCCATCATCGCCATCGATCTCGACGGCTTCAAGCCGGTCAACGACCGTCACGGCCATCACGCCGGCGACGATCTGCTGCGCCAGGTAGCGGAGCGGCTGTCGTTCTGCATCGGCGGTACCGGACTTGCCGCGCGCTTCGGCGGCGACGAGTTCATGATGCTCAAGCCGGTTGCCGCTGGCAAAGACGGCCGCGAGGAAGCACTCGCCCTGGCGCGCCGGGCCATTCTCGATCTCTCGATCCCGTTCCTGCTGACCGACATCCCGGTCCGCATTGGCGCGAGCGCAGGAATTCTCGTCAGCGCCGGCGCTGCGACCGCCGGTGCGACCGCGCAGCTTCTCGAGCAGGTCGACCGCGCCCTCTACGCGGCGAAACGCGCCGGAGGCAGCCGCTTCGCATGGGCGGATGAGGATTTGAGCCTCGAACGCGCAGCAGGCTGAAGCTGCCGCGTTCGATCACGCCTTGAGCAGCCGCACCCGCGTGCCCCAGGGATCGACGGCCTCCACGCCGTTCGCAAGCGTGGTGAGCTGTGCACCGCCCTTGCGCAGGCGTTCCTCCTGCGCGGCGAGGATGTCCTGCTTCGCCGTCACCAGCGAGAACCAGGCAAGGCCGGTGGTGGCATCGTCGCGCTGGCCGGCGCCCTGGCTCTGCCAGACATTCATGCCGAGGTGATGATGATAGCGGCCCGACGACAGGAACGCGGCGCCGTTGCGCTTGCGGGTTGGATCGAGGCCGATCGTGCCGTGATAGAAGCTCTCGGCCTGCGCGAGATCGCCGACGCGCAGATGCATGTGGCCGACGCGCAAGCCCTCCGGCGCCCTGGCAAAGTCGGCGACGCGCGTGTTGGTCAGCGACAGCAGGTCGGGGATATTGAGCTCGTCGGTCGCCATCTTCACGCTGCCCTCGCTCCACTGCCATTGCGAGGGATCGCGGTCGGCATAGACCTCGATGCCGTTACCTTCGGGATCGTCGAGATAGACGGACTCGCTGACGAGGTGATCGGCAAAGCCCGACAGCGGCACGCGATGCGAGGCGGCTGCGACCAGCCAGCGCGCGAGGTCCTTTCGCGTCGGCATCAGGAAGGCGGTGTGGTAGAGGCCGGCGGCGTTGCGCGGCTCGATCACTGCATCGGGGCGGGCTTCCAGAACCAGCAGCGCAACACCACCTGCGCCGAGCCTGGCCACGCCGGCGGAGCGCTCCATCACGGTGAGCCCGATCACGTCGCGATAGTAGTCGGCGACCTTGTCGAGGTTCTTCACCCGCAGCGTCACCATGCCGACCCGCATCGGCGTCCGGCTGGCATAGGTCGGTCCGCCGCCCTGCGGCATCCCCTCGGCACGCGCCGCGGCCGCGGCCGCCATTGCGAGCGATGTCGCGCCGGTCAATTGAAGCAGGGTGCGGCGGGTGAGGTCGATGGTCATCAGTCAGGGCTCGCTTGAGGCCATTTGCTGCAGTATCGGCATTGCTACACGTTCCCGTGAGCGCCTCCCAATCACATGTTCGTCGGCCGTAGCCCTGCGGGGCACTGGCCACAAGGGCAGTTTCGCAATCCTTCGCGGCATCCCAGATTGGAGGCAGCTTAAAGGAGCATCCCATGGCCGATTCCACGCCTCTGTCTTCATTGTCGTCCGCGCTCGCGGATGTCGTGGCGCGCACCGCGCCGTCCGTCGTCTCCGTGCACTCGCATCGCTCCCGCGCCACCGGCTTCGTCTGGAAGCCCGGCCTGATCGTCACCGCCGACGAAGCGCTGGCCGACGAGGGCGAGGTACAGATCGGCCTCCCCGACGGCAGCACGGTCGCCGCGACGATCGCCGGCCGCGACCACACCACCGACATCGCGCTGTTGCGCGCCGACACCGATCTGGCCCCGGTCAAGCTCGCCGCCACGGTCCCGCCCCTCGGTACGCTGTCGGTCGTGGTCGCTACCGATCGCGACGCGCCGAGCGCGGCGCTCGGCATGGTGTCGGCATCCGGCAAGGGCTGGCGCTCCTTGCGTGGCGGCGACATCGATGCCCGGATCGAACTCGACGCGCGCCTGCGCTTCGGCCAGCAAGGCGGGCTTGCACTCGATGCAGCGGGCGAGGCCTACGGCATGGCGGTGCTCGGACCGCGGCGGGTGCTCGTCATTCCCACGGCGACGATCGCGCGCGTTGCGGCGCAGCTCGAGACGCGCGGCCGTATCGCGCGCGGCTATCTCGGCCTCGGGCTGCAGCCGGTGCGGCTCGACGACGGCATGGGCGCGATGGTGATGAATGTCGACCAGGCCGGGCCGTCCGCCACCGCCGGCATTCGCCAGGGTGACGTGATCATCGCGGTCAACGATCAGAAGTTATCCGGCGTGCGCGCGCTGTCACGCACGCTCGGCCCGGCAAGCGTCGGCGCCGTGGTCGATGTCTCTGCACGCCGCGGCGGCGAGCCGGTCAGCTTCAAGGTCACGGTCGGCGAGAGGCCGGAGGCGTGAGCGGCGACACCACGCCGGAGATCGTGCTGTCGCTGGAGATCGACGACCCGGCCCTCTCCGATCGCCTCGCGGCTCTGCTCGGCAGTGTCGCGGGACTTCGCCTTGCCGCGCCCGGCGAGACCGCCGCGGCGACGATCGTTGCCCGCGATCCGCGCAGCATGCCCGATGACATCACACTGACCCAGCGCGAACTCGACGTGCTCGCATTGATGGCCGAGGGCGCCTCCAACAAGATGATCGCACGCCGGCTCGGCATCTCCGTGCACACGGTGAAATTCCACGTCGGCTCGCTGCTCGACAAGCTCGACGCCACCGGCCGCACCGACGCGGTGGCGCATGCGGCGCGCCGCGGCGTGATCGAGCTCTAGGCAGCGCGCCTCACGCGCGCTTGCCGCCGTTCTTCTCGGCCGCGCGCCGCATCGCTTCGGCGAGGGCGCCGCCGCCGCCGGAGGACTCCTGTTTGCGCGGCGCCGACGACGTCATGCGGGCGGGATTGCGCGTGCTGTTGTCGCGCTGCATGCCGGGCGCGTCCTTCTTGGCGCCGACCTCGTCGTCGAGCCGCAGCGTCAATGAGATACGCTTGCGGGCGACCTCGAAATCCAGCACCTTGACCTTGACGATGTCACCGGGCTTCACCACCTCGCGCGGGTCCTTGATGTAGGTCTTCGACATCGCCGAGATGTGCACGAGGCCGTCCTGGTGCACGCCGATGTCGACGAAGGCGCCGAAGGCGGCGACGTTGGTCACGGTACCCTCGAGGATCATGCCCTTCTGGAGATGCTTGATCTCCTCGACGCCTTCCTTGAACACCGCGGCCTTGAACGCCGGACGCGGGTCGCGGCCGGGCTTTTCCAGCTCGCGCAGGATGTCGGTGACGGTCGGCAAACCAAAAGTCTCGTCGACGAAATCCTTCGGCTTCAGCGTGCGCACGATCTCGCTAGAGCCGATCAGCGCCTTGATGTCGCTCTTGGTCGCGGCGAGAATCCGGCGCACCACCGGATAGGCTTCCGGATGCACGCCGGAGGCGTCGAGCGGGTCTTCGCCGCCGAGGATGCGCAGGAAGCCGGCGCACTGCTCGAACGCCTTCGGCCCGAGCCGCGGCACCTCCTTCAGCGCCTTGCGCGACTTGAACGGGCCGTTGGCGTCACGATGCGCCACGATGCTCTGTGCGAGACCCGAGCCGACGCCCGACACGCGCGCCAGCAGCGGCGCGGACGCGGTGTTGACGTTGACGCCGACCGCGTTCACGCAGTCTTCCACCACCGCATCGAGCGATTTTGCAAGCTTGGCCTGGCCGAGGTCGTGCTGATACTGGCCGACGCCGATCGCCTTGGGCTCGATCTTGACGAGCTCGGCGAGCGGATCCTGCAGGCGGCGCGCGATCGAGACCGCGCCGCGCAGGGTGACGTCGAGACCGGGCAGTTCCTCCGAGGCGAAAGCCGAGGCCGAATACACCGACGCACCGGCTTCCGACACCACGATCTTGGTCATCTTCAGCTCGGCGAGGCCCTTGACGAGATCGCCCGCGAGCTTGTCGGTTTCGCGCGAGGCGGTGCCGTTGCCGATCGCGATCAGCTCGACGCGATGCTTCAGCGCCAGCTTGCCGAGGATCGCGAGCGCCTCGTTCCACTGCCGCTGTGGCTCGTGCGGATAGATCACGGCGGTATCGACCACCTTGCCGGTCGCGTCGGTGACGGCGACCTTGACGCCGGTGCGGAAGCCGGGATCGAGCCCCATGGTGACGCGGGTGCCGGCCGGCGCGGCCAGCAGCAGGTCGCGCAAATTCGACGCGAACACGCGCACCGCCTCGGTCTCGGCCGCGTTCCACAGCCGCATGCGAAGATCGATGTTGAGGTGCACCTGAATCTTGGTGCGCCAGGCCCAGCGCACGGTGTCGATCAGCCAGCGGTCGCCGGGGCGCTTGAGGTCGGCGATGCCAAACCGCTTCATGATCTTCAGCTCGTAGACTCCAGGCACGCCCGGCGGCGGCGGCTCTTCGGCCTGAATCTGCAGATCGAGGATCTCTTCCTTCTCGCCGCGGAACATCGCGAGGATGCGGTGCGAGGGCAGCTTGGTCAGCGGCTCAGAGAATTCGAAATAGTCGGCGAACTTCTCGCCGTCGGTCTTCTTGCCGTCGCGCACCTTGGAGGCCATGCGCGCATTGGTCCAGACATCTTCGCGCAACGCACCGATCAGGTCGGCGTCCTCGTCGAAGCGCTCGACCAGGATAGCACGGGCGCCATCGAGTGCGGCGGCGGCATCCGCGACGCCCTTCTCGGCATTGACGAAGGTTTCGGCTACGACTTTCGGATCGTTGCCGGGCTCCGCCATGAGCTGATTGGCGAGCGGCTCGAGGCCGGCTTCCTTGGCGATCTCGGCCTTGGTGCGGCGCTTCGGCTTGAACGGCAGATAGATGTCTTCCAGACGCGCCTTGCTGTCGGCGGCGAGGATGGCGGCCTCCAGCGCGGCATCGAGCTTGCCCTGCTCGCGGACCGATTCGAGGATGGCCTTGCGGCGGTCTTCCAGCTCGCGCAGGTAACCCAGGCGCTCCTCCAGGGTGCGCAATTGCGCGTCGTCGAGCGCACCGGTCGCTTCCTTGCGGTAGCGCGCGATGAAGGGAACCGTGGCGCCACCGTCGAGCAGCGTCACCGTCGCCTCGACCTGCTCCGCCCGGACCCCAAGCTCCTGCGCAATTTTCTGGTTGATATTTGCCACGCGAGAATCCCTCTATTCCAAGCACGCAAGGCGGCGGCGAACCACCGGCTGCGGGACGCCGCTTATGGACCAACCAAGGTTGATTCATCAAGGTGCGGCGCGTAACCGTCGACAGAGGAATTTTTGTCGAATCGATGCGATCTCGCCATAATCGTGAATTTGCCGCTGCGTCGGTCATTGTGTTCGTGTCCGGACGCGCTGCAACGCTCTTGCGTTGCGGCGCAGAGCCGGGAGCCAGGAAGCGACACGGGTGCACTCGGCGAGATGGGCCCCGGCTCTGCAGCGCACCGTCGCACCGGACGATGCTTCGCATCGCCGGGGAGACGCTGCGCTGCGTCCGGGGCGCGAGAGCGGAGTGGGTCGCGCGCACTCTCCCCCTCGTCATTGCGAGCGCCGCGAAGCAATCCAGAATCCCTCTGCGGAAAGACTCTGGATTGCTTCGCGGCGCTCGCAATGACTGAGCATGAGGCAATGGCGCCGCTCTTTCGGTTCGCACCTTGAATCTCAGACACGCCTTCGCATCCTCGCGGCGTGTTTCGCTCGAGCTTTGCCTGTTCATAAGCCGGGATGCGCGCCATACTGTTGCACTTGACAGACGCCTCCGTTCCACGCCTGTTTGCTCCGGCCGGACCACCACACTCCGAGGACCAGTCATGCCAGCCACATCGGTCGGCGTCTTCAAGATCGCCACCAGGGGCCCCGGCGACGTTTCCGGCCTCATGGCCATGATCGTTTCAGGCGCGATCGACGCGGCATCGATCCTGGCGATCCTCGGCAAGACCGAGGGCAATGGCGGCGTCAACGACTTTACCCGGGAATATGCGGTGGCCGCGCTGTGCACGGCGCTGTCGCCGCGGCTCGGCCTTTCCGCGCACGAGGTCGAGCAGCGCATCGCCTTCGTGATGTCGGGCGGCACCGAGGGGGTGCTCAGCCCGCATATCACCGTGTTCACGCGGCAAGAGATCGATCGGCCAGCAGCGGGTCTGTCCGGCAAGCGCCTGAGCATCGGCATGGCCCACACCCGCGACTTCCTGCCCGAAGAGCTCGGCCGCTCGGCACAGATCGCCGAGACGGCGAAAGCCGTGAAGGCCGCGATGGCGGATGCCGGCATTTCCGAACCGGCCGACGTCCATTTCGTGCAGATCAAGTGCCCGCTGCTCACCAGCGACCGCGTCGCGGCGGCAAACGCGCGCGGCAACAAGACCGCAACGACAAGTGCGTACAGCTCGATGGCCTATTCGCGGGGTGCTTCCGCGCTCGGGGTTGCGGTCGCGCTCGGCGAAATCGCCTCCGACATCGGCGACGACGACGTACTGCGCCGCTATGATCTGTTCTCGAAGGTCGCCTCGACCTCGTCCGGGATCGAACTGATGCACAACGTCGTCATCGTGCTCGGCAATTCGGCATCTTCGGCGAGCGAATTCGAGATCGGGCATGCTGTGATGGGCGATGCGATCGACGCCGCGGCGGTGATGGCGGCATTGAGGAGCGTCGGGCTCGGTGCAGATCCGCAGCCGGGCCGCGAGCTCGTCAACATCTTCGCCAAGGCCGAGGCGTCGCCTGATGGCAGCGTGCGCGGCTTCCGCCACACCATGCTGGAAGATACCGACATCAGTTCGACACGCCATGCCCGCGCTGCGGTCGGCGGCCTGATCGCGGGCCTTGCCGGCACCGGCGCGATTTATGTTTCCGGCGGCGCCGAGCATCAGGGTCCGGCTGGCGGTGGGCCGGTTGCGGTGGTCGCCCGACTGGCTTACTGACGCAGAGACCTCTCCGCCCGGCGCAACCCTGCCCCTCGCGCCGGCTCAGTTGATTCACGCGGGCCCTTGCGAAAAAGGTGATGCCGCACCTCAAGGGATTATGACTTCATGACTTTGCCGATGAGCTGGAACGAATGGGCGCAGCACGATGGCGTTGGGCTGGCGGCGCGCGTCCGCAAGGGTGAGCTGACGGCGAAGGAATTGGCGCGCCAGGCGGCCGCAGGCGTGGCCAAGGTCAATCCGGCGCTGTCGGGCGTGGTCGAGCTGTTCGAGGACGTGATCGCCGATCCGGCCAAGGACGGCGCCAATCTCGGCGGCGCGTTCGCCGGCCTGCCCTTCCTGATGAAGGACCTCGGGCCGACCATGAAGGGCCGGCTGCAGGAGATGGGCTCGCTGCTGATGCGCGGCAATCGCGCTGCGGCCGACACGTTCCTGACCGGTAAATTCCGCCAGGCCGGCCTCAATTTGATCGGCCGCACAACGACGCCGGAATTCGGCGTGTGCTCTTCGGCCGACAATCCCGCCGTGTACGTCACGCGCAATCCCTGGAATACCGACTACACCACCTGCGGCTCGTCGGCAGGCAGTGCCGCGATGGTCGCGGCCGGCGTGGTGCCGATCGCGCATGCGACCGACGGCGGCGGCTCGATCCGCATTCCCGCCGGGGTCAACGGCAATATCGGCTTGAAAGTGTCGCGCGGCGTGTTCTCGCTCGCCCCGCACATGTCCGATCTCACCGGCCTCGTCTCGATCCAGGGCTGCCAGTCGCGCAGCGTGCGCGACACCGCCGCCTTCGTCGACCACGCCCGCGGACCTGCGCCCGGCGAATTCATGCCGTTCTGGACCACGGCGCAGCCCTATTCGGAGATGATCAAGCGCGATCCGTCGAAGTTGCGCATCGCGCTGTCGCATACCTGGGGCGACTACACCGCGACGCCGGAGATCGCCGCCGAGCTGGAGAAGACCGGCCGCTTCCTCGAAGGTCTCGGCCATCACGTCGACTACGCTCTGCCAGAGCTCGACTTCCGCGCCGCGTTCGAGGCGCAGACGATGTGCTACGTTTCGAACTTCGCGGTGGTGATCTCCAACATGCTCGCCGCACGTGGGTTGGACAAGCCGCCGGAAGATCTGATCGAGCCCATGAACATCCGGATCTGGGAAGCCGGCCGCAACACCAGCTTCGCCGAGCGGGCGAAGATGCAGGGCGTGTTCAACACGACCTCGCGCGGTTTCGGCGCGTTCTTCGAGCAGTGGGACGTGATCCTGACGCCGATCACCGCGCTGCCGACGCCGAAGGTCGGCACCAGGGAATATCTCACCATCTCCGACAATCCTGATGTGCTCGACTGGTTCGGCAATCTCTGGCGCTTCTTCGCCTTCACCCCGCTCGCAAACCTCTGCGGCATGCCCGCGATCTCGATGCCGATGGCGAGCCAGGATCACGGCCTGCCGCTCGGTATCCAGGCGATCGCCAAGCAGGCCAATGACGGCCTCCTGCTGCAACTCGCCGCCCAGATCGAGCGCGCGCTCGACGGCAAGTGGAACGATGGCAAGAAGCCGAAGGTGCATGTGAGCTGAAAGACCGCGATCGCATCGAGAAGCGATCGCGCCTCCCACCTCAGTTCTTCACCATCGGAATTTCCTCCGCTGTCGGCTGCTGCTGCCCCTGCCTGAACATCGCCAGCGCCTTGTCGAGCGCCTCGCGCAGGGCAAGCGCCGCGGCCACGCTGCAACGTAAGTGTGCGGTCTGGACCACATCGACCCTGACGGCGGCGCCGACCGGCATCAGCAAGTTCGCGGCGAGCTCGATCTGGATCGCGCCGTTGTGATGGCCGAAGCAGGAGGCGCCGTCGAAATAGATGATCGGCGCCCGCTCGGCGCTGGAGCTCGAAATGGTGACTGGCCCCTGGCTGGTGGCGGGCGTTTCGGGATCGGCCATGGGCTCTCCTTGGGCTGGTCGACGGACGAAGCGCCCACCATCGTTGCTTCGGCCCGCCGTGTCGAGGCCTGTTCGGGCTTTTGCGCGACGCCCGACACTGGTCTAGAACGTTGGCATGTCCAGCTCATCGACGTCGAACTCTCCGGCCACGCTCCCGTTCGAGGAACTTGCCGAAGCCATCAAGGGCCGCCGCTCCGATTACGGCCATATCAGCGGGCTCCAGCTCGACCGCTTCGCGCCGGCCGAGGCCTGGTCCAGCCTGCCCTACCGTCCGGTGTTCGTCGGCGACACCGAGACCGGCGTGCTGCATGGCGGCGTCGTCACCGCGATGCTGGACGAGAGCTGCGGCATGGCGGTGCAACTCGCGCTCGACGGCACGAGCGCGATCGCAACCCTCGATCTGCGCATCGATTACCAGAAGCCGGCCACGCCCGGTCTCGACATCAAGGCGCATTCGGTCTGCTACCGCACCACCCGCTCGATCGCCTTCGTGCGCTCCACCGCCTATCAGGAGTCCGAGGACGATCCAGTCGCCACCGCAACCGCCTGCTTCATGATCGGCGCCAACCGCACCAACATGCTGGCCGACCGCAGGATGGATGCGCGCAGCATTCCGACGCTGGAGGCGCCGGACGATCCGGACGGCCCGTTCGCGAGCAGCCCGTTCGCGCGCGCCCTCGGCATTCGCGTCAACGACGACGGCACGCTGACGATGCCGTTCTCGCCGCAGATCATCGGCAATCCGATCCTGCCCGCGATCCATGGCGGCATGACCGGCGCCTTCCTCGAAACCACCGCGATTTTCGGCGTGAGGCGCGAGCTCGGCATCGCCGCGCTGCCCAAGCCGATCGGCCTCACCGTCAACTATCTCCGCTCCGGCCGCGCGCTCGACACCTTCGCCAACGTCTCGATCGTGAAGCAGGGCCGGCGCATCGTCGCCTTCGAGGCGCGGGCCTGGCAAGACAACGCGAACAAGCCGATCGCCTCCGCCTTCGGTCATTTCATGCTGCGGCCAACGCCCGGAAACGACGAGGAATAGGCTATTTTCCCTTGACGACCGGGGACCGGGCAACAACGATAGCGCGCTTTCTGCGAGAGGTATTGGGTTGCGGCATCCGCTCGACATCATCGCCATGTTCGCCGCGCTCTGGCTGCTGGCATCGATGGTGCTCGATGCGCTGACGCCGAAGGAGCTGACGGCGGTGATGATCGGCATCGCGATCGGGCCGGCCATCGTCATCACCGCCGTGTTCTACTATCTCCGCTGCCCGCGACTGGATTTTGCGGTGATGTTCGCAGCGCTCTGGCTGATCTCCGACATCGCCATCGCGTTCATCTCGCCGACCCAGCTGCCGCATTTCCTGATCGCGCTCGGTTTCGTGCCGGCGCTGCTGATCGGCATCGTGCTGCACTGGCAACGCTTCCAGCGCCGCCACGAGCGGCTGACGGTGCCATCGGCGAAGCGGGGTTAGCTCGCACTTGCTCCCGCGATGTTGGTGCGCTCCCTCTCCCGCTTGCGGGGGAGGGCTGGGGCGGGGGTGCCTCCACGATCGAGACACTCCCCGTGTCGAGAGAACCCCCACCCGGCGCTTCGCGCCGACCTCCCCCGCAAGCGGGAGAGGTGAACCGCCTTCTTGGCTTGCACTGAATTCAACCAAAATTCGGTGCGCTTCAGCGCGATAGCAGATTGGTCTTGGCGAGATCGATGACCTCGTCGCCGCGGCCGCTCATCACCGCGCGCAGCACCCACAGGCTGAAGCCCTTGACCTGCTCGGCCGTGATGGTCGGCGGCATCGACAGCTCCTGCTTGGCGGTGACGACGTCGAGCAATGCCGGTCCGTTATGCGCCAGCATCTCCTTGACGGCGCCCGGAAGCTCGCCGGGGTCCTCGACCCGCCTGGCGAAGATGCCCATCGCACGCGCCATGGCGGCGAAGTCGGGATTTTCCAGATCTACATTGGTGTCGACGAAGCCCGCGGCCTTCATCTCCAGCGCGACGAAGCCGAGCACGCCGTTGTTGAAGACCACGACCTTCACCGGCAGCTTCATCTGCGTCAGCGTGATCAGATCGCCCATCAGCATGGTGAAGCCGCCGTCGCCCGACAGCGAGATCACCTGACGGCCGGGTTGAGAGGCCTGCGCGCCGATCGCCTGCGGCATGGCGTTGGCCATCGAGCCGTGCACGAACGAGCCGATCAGCCGGCGCCGGCCGTTCATGTCGAGATAGCGTGCCGCCCACACCGTCGGCGTGCCGACATCGGCGGTGAACACGGCATCGTCGGAGGCGTGGTCGCTGATGACTTTTGCGAGGTATTGCGGATGGATCGGCTTTGATCCCGGCGTACCCTTGGCGAGCGAATCGAGGCCTTCGCGTGCCTTCTTGTAATGCGTGATGGCGTCGTCGAGATGCTTGCGCTGCGTCTTGCTCTTCAGCAGCGGCAGCAGCGCCTCGATGGTGAGCTTGACGTCGCCGACGAGGCCGAGATCGATCTTGCAGCGCCGCCCCAGATTTTCTGGGCGAATGTCGACCTGCGCGATCTGGCAGTCGGTCGGGAAGAACTGCTTGTAGGGAAAATCCGTGCCGAGCATCACGAGGGCGTCGCAGGCGTGCATGGCGGCGTAGCCGGAGGAGAAGCCGATGAAGCCGGTCATGCCGACGTCGTAGGGGTTGTCGTACTCGACATGCTCCTTGCCGCCGAGCGCATGGACGATCGGGCTCTTCAGGCTTTCTGCGAGCTGCATCAGCGGCGCATGCGCGCCGGCGCAGCCGCGGCCGCAGAACAGCGTGATGCGCTCGGCGCCGTTGAGGAGATCCGCCAGTGCTTTCAGCTCATCGGCCTGGGGCACGACCTTCGGGGCCGCCAGCGCGAGCCCGCGCGCCGTCGACAGCGCACGCTTCGGCGGGTCGCGGAAGGCGACATCGCCGGGCATGACAATGACCGCAACACCGCGCAAGCCCACGGCCGCGCGGATTGCGTTCTCAATAACGTACGGCAGCTGGCTCTGGTCCGAGACCATCTCGCAATAATGGCTGCATTCGCGAAACAGGTTCTGCGGATGGGTTTCCTGGAAGTAGCCGCCGCCGATCTCGGCCGATGGGATCTGCGCCGCGATCGCCAGCACCGGAACGCGGCTGCGATGCGCGTCGAACAGGCCGTTGATCAGATGCAGATTGCCGGGGCCGCACGAGCCCGCGCAGACCGCGAGGCTTCCGGTCATCTCGGCTTCGCCGGCGGCGGCGAACGCCGCGACCTCTTCGTGCCGGACATGGATCCATTCGATGGTGCCGCGGCGGCGCAGCGCCTCGGTGAACGCGTTCAGACTGTCGCCGACGATGCCATAGATGCGCTTGACGCCGGCCTGTTCGAGCGTTGCCACGAACAGTTCGGCCACGTTGTTGATCGCCATGTCGGTCTCCTGATTCCGCGAGTGATGCACGATAGGATAACGCGCGGCGGCGACCAGATCACGGCTTGTTTATTGCTGCTTCAGTCTTTCGCAATCGCCCGATCGTAGGCCGCGATCGTCACCCTGGCGCGCGCCGCGACGTCGGCGGCCGACATGCCGGGCTTATAGAGACTGGAGCCGAGCCCGAACGCAGTCACACCGCCCTTGATGTACTCCGCGAAATTCTGGTCGGAGACGCCGCCGACGGCGGCGATCAGCACGCCTGATGGCAGCACGGCGCGAATGGCGGCGATGCCGGAGGCGCCGAGCACGCTGGCCGGAAAGAACTTAAGGCCGGAGGCGCCGGAGCGCGCCGCGAGCAGCGCCTCGGTCGGAGAGAACACGCCCGGCAACGTCACCATGGCGTATTGATGCGCACGCGCGAGCACCTGCGTATCCACATTCGGCGAGACCATCAGCTTGCCGCCGACGTCATTGAGGCGATCGACATCCGAGGTGGTCAGCACGGTGCCTGCGCCGATCAGCACGCCTGATGGCGCCAGCTTCACGGCGGTCGCGATCGAGCGGAACGGATCGGGCGAGTTGAGGGGAATCTCGATCGCGGTCATGCCGGCCTCGATCAGCACGCCGACGATAGCCTCGGTCTCCTCGGGCTTGACGCCGCGCAGGATCGCGACCAACGGTCGCTTCATCGGCGGAAAGGGAACGCTCATCTTCGGTGTCCTTCTATCTCGTCCAGATCGCGGCCGCCGCCATCGACAGGCCGCGGCGGACGGCTTCATCGGCGTCGATCGGCTGCACGGCGATCGACAACGCATCGAAGGCGTGCCGGTACAGCGCCGCGAGCCGCCCTGAGGCAATCAGCGTAATGCCTGCCTTCGGTACCGCGCCGGAGAGTCCTGCCGCCAGCTCGGCGCCGATCAACGTACCCGACAGCGTTTCGCGCGCGGCGGCCGGCGTGCCGCCGAACAGCAGCTGCCGCGACCGCGCGGTGAACAGGAGATTGGCCGCGAAGGCCGGCGCGTCGTAAGCGGCTTTCACCGCCGCCTTGAAGCTCGCGACATCCTCGGCATCGTCGGCGCCGGCAACCGCAAGCGACAGAATCGTCTCGCGTGAGACCACGCTGAACAGCTCGCCGGTCATGAAGGTCGAGAAATGTGCGACGGCGCCGTCCTTCACCCGCACCCATTTCGAATGTGTGCCGGGCATGCAGACCAGCGCCTCGCCTGCGGCCGCAAGGCCGAGTGCGCCGAGCAATTGCGTCTCCTCGCCACGCATCACGTCAGGTGCGCTGGCGTCGCGCTGCGCGATGCCGGGCAGGATGCGGATGTCGCGCGCCTCGCCCCCCACGCGCGCGGCCTGCTTCAGGACGGCAGCGAGCGGCGCCGGCGTATCGACATAGCCGGCCTCGACCCAGCCGGTCTTGGCACCGGCCATGCCGCAGATGAGAACCGGCAGCCGGGCGGGAGCCTCGACGGCCGCCAGATGCGACTGCAGCACGCCGGCAAAACCCACTTTGGCCGCCGCCAGCATGCCCTCGTCGCTGCGTCGCGTCGCCAACACCTGGCCGGCGCGATCGACCAGCCACAGCCGGAAGCTGCTGGTGCCCCAGTCCACCGCGACATAGGCGGGTGCGGTCATCTCGACTCTTGTCCTCGTCTCACCGGCAAGACGCCGTCTCGCGACAATGAGACGACGTCCTGCAAATCCGCCCCGGAATATCGGCAATTGCCGCCGCAAACCAGCGCTTTCTCGCAGGTCTGAGCCGCCCGCCGCGCTGGCACAGCGCTTGCTGAATTGCCTCCGCTCACGTCCGTGAACCGCGCAACAAGACGCGTCAACATCAGATGAGGAAACCCATGGAGATCGGCTATTTCACGATGCCTTCGCATCCGCCGGAGTGCGGCCTGAAGGAAGGACACGACTGGGACCTGCAGGTCCTGCGCTGGCTCGACGAGCTCGGCTATCAGGAAGCCTGGATCGGCGAGCACCACACCGCGCCCTGGGAACCCAATCCCACCCCCGACCTGCTGATCGCGCAGGCACTGATGCAGACCAAGAATATCCGCATTGGACCGGGCGGGTTCCTGCTGCCCTATCATCACCCGGCCGAGCTCGCCAACCGCGTCGCCATGCTCGACCACCTCTCCGGAGGCCGGCTCAATTTCGGCGTCGCCGCATCCGGCCTGCCGAGCGACTGGGCGATGTTCAACGTCGACGGCATGAGCGGGCAGAACCGCGACATGACCCGCGAGGCGCTCGAGATCATCCTGAAGATGTGGAGCGATCCCGCGCCCTGGACCTACAAGGGCAAGTTCTGGACGGTCTCCAAGCCGGACACGATGTTCGACTTCCTCAAGCCGCACATCAAGCCGTTGCAGACACCGCATCCGCCGATCGGTGTCGCCGGCCTGTCGAAGAACTCGGACACGCTGAAGCTTGCCGGCGAGCGCGGCTTCATCCCGATGAGCCTCAACCTCAACCCGGCCTATGTCGGCAGCCATTGGGACTCGGTCGAGATCGGCGCCGCCAAGACCGGGCGCAAGCCGAACCGCGCCGATTGGCGCCTGGTGCGCGAGGTGTTCGTCGCCGACACCGACGAGGAGGCATGGAAGCTCTCGACCGGCGACATGATGGGCCGGATGATGGGCGAGTACTTCCTGCCGCTGCTCGGCCATTTCGGCTTCAAGGACTATCTGAAGCACGCGCCCGACGTGCCCGACAGCGACGTCACCGTCGAATATTGCGCCAAGCGGAACTGGATCGTCGGCTCGCCGGCCACCGTCGCCGAGAAGATCGAGAAGATTTACGACGAGGTCGGCGGCTTCGGCGTGCTCTGCGTGTTCGGCTTCGACTACAAGCACAAGCCGGAAGCCTGGCACCACTCGCTCTCGCTGCTCAAGAACGAGGTGATGCCGCGCCTGAAGCATCTCGGCTCCGCGAAGAAGGCAGCTTGACCGACAGCGGGTGCGGCGCGATCGTGCCGCACCCGCATTCATTTCGGAGATTTTTGGCGTGAGCGTGGACGCGAAGGATTTCAAGCAGGCGATGCGCCAATGCGCCGGCGCGGTCGCACTGGTCACGGTGGGCGCCGAACACGGCAAGCGCACGGGACTGACAGTCACGTCGGCCTGTTCGCTGTCGGACAATCCGCCGTCGCTGATCGTCTGCGTCAACCGCAACGCCAGCGCGCATGCGCGCATCCGCGAGGAAAGGGCTTTTGCGATCAACTTCCTGCACGAGGACCACGCGGCGCTGGCGCTGACCTTCAGCGGCCAGAAAGGCGTCAACGGCGATGACCGTTTTGCTTTCGGCCAATGGACGCGCGGCACGACCGGCGCGCCGGTGTTGACGGATGCGGTCGCCGCGTTCGACTGCGTGCTGGCGCAGGAGTTCGAGACGAAGACGCATTCGATCTTCGTCGGCGAGGTCCGCGGCGCGTCGCATTCCGACGGGGCTTCGCCGCTCGTGTACCTGCGCAGCAGTTTCCACATGCCCCACGAGATCCGCGGCACCGTGACGGTCGGCGATCGCGATTCGCGACATCTGAGCTGGAGCGATTTTTCGTAAGGGAGCGGCGGCGGCAGCGGTGCGCTCCCTCGCCCCGCTTGCGGGGAGAGGGTTGGGGTGAGGGGGAGCCTCCGCGAAGAAGGTAGCAATTGGACTCGTGGACAGTGCCCCTCACCCGCCGCGCTTCGGACGATGCTTCGCATCGCTCGGCGCGCGTCGGCCTCTCCCCGCACGCGGGGAGAGGCGAAGAAAGAGAGCCTACTGCGTCGTCTCGATCTTCAGCAGCTTGATCTTCCGGTACAGCGTGGCGCGGCTGAGCTTCAGGGCACGCGCCGCCTCGGTGACGCGGCCGCCGTGCTTGCGCAATGCCTCGACGATCGTCGCGCGTTCGGCTGCCGCGAGATCCGATTCCGCCGTCCGCCCGCCAAACGGCGGCAGATCGAGATCGGCATCGGTGATGATTCCATCCTCCGCGGTGCAGCCCGCAAGCCTGAGCACGTGGCGGAGTTGGCGCATGTTGCCGGGATAGGGATAGGCCGAGAGCAACACCCACGCATCGTCAGACAAGCGACAGTCCGGAGCCTCCTCGCGCGCAATCTGGCGAATGATGTCGTCGCGGTCGGCGCGCTCGCGCAAAGCCGGCAATCGCACCTCCATGCCGCGCAGACGAAAATAGAGATCGGCACGGAAAGCGCCCTCTTCGGCCATGCGGCCGAGATCGCGGTGGGTGGCGCTGATCAGGCGGATGTCGACGGGCACGGGCTTCAGCGCACCGAGCGGCCAGACCTCGCGGTTCTCCAGCACGCGCAAGAGACGCGTCTGCAGCGCGATCGGCATGTCGCCGATCTCGTCGAGGAACAGCGTGCCGCCGTCGGCCTGCACGATCAGGCCCTTCGAGCCGTCGCGCCGCGCGCCGGTGAAGGCGCCCGCCTCGTAGCCGAACAGCTCGGCATCGATCAGGCTCTCCGGCATCGCCGCGCAGTTCAGCGCGACGTAGTTGTTGCGGGCGCGGCTGCTGGCGGCGTGAATCGCACGCGCGAACACGTCCTTGCCGACGCCGGTCTCGCCGTGCAGCAGCACCGGCAGATTGTGATCGCCGATGCTCCGCAGCCGCCTGACACTCTTGATCAGGCCGGGGTCGCGGCCGGCGAGCCGGTGCATCGCGTCGTAGCGATCGATAGGCGCGTCACGACGCGGCGCAGGAGATCTCGTGCGCAGCGGCGGCGCGACGTGTCCCCGCCCTAATACGCGGCCATCGGCACGGCGCAGCTCGACGGTCTCGTCCGCGCCACGCGCGGCGTGATGGTCGAACTTGACATAGCGCGACAGGCCGATGCCGGATGCGATCAATCCGTCCGTGAGGCCCAAGAGCGCCCGCGCCGAGCGGCAGGCACCGACGATGCGGCGATCGTCGTCATAGGCGAGCAGGCCACTGCCGCCATCGCCCGGTACGGTGGCGATCCAGGCGTTGCGGAAATGGCCGCGGAAGATCGCCCCCTCCATCCGCCGGGTCGCCTCCATGGTCACCGCAAGCGCAAGCTGGTGCGCGGTCCGTTCGAGATCCTCGCGGCACGAGGTGATGTTGACGGCACCGGCGAGCCGGCCGGCCTGGTCGAACAGCGGCGCCACTGCGCAGGAGAACATGTGCCACTGCGCACGAAAATGCTCGTCGCGATGCACCAGGATCGGCTTCTGCTCGGCCAGCGCGGTGCCTAGCCCGTTGGTGCCTTCGAAAGCCTCGGCGAAGTTCGAGCCGGTATAGATCTTCCAGTCCATGAACAGTCTCGCGTCGGCCTCGCCCGGCAGACGGCTGAACAGCATGGTCGCGTTCGCATCAGCCAGATTGACGCAATAGCCGGCGTCGCGCAGCACGCGGGCGAGATCATCGAGCTCGGGCGTGACGAACCTGATCGTCTCCTCCATGGGCTCGGCGACGTGGCGGATTTCTGCCTCGGTCAGCGTCTGCGGCGGGCCCTGGCGGGCCGGATCGAGCTTGTGGCTGATGACGCATCGCCGCCACGAACTGGCAATGCGCGACGAGGCATCGACGTCGGCCAACCGGTCTGTAACCTGATTGGCGACCGACAAGACACGGGCGACATGGTTCGAGGCCGAAAGGCTGGCCATCGCGGACGTCTCCACCCTGTATTATTGTGCAAAGTCTGGCACCACAGGCGGGGATGTCAATCGGGAACCGGGACGCAGCTATTGCTGCACTGCGCTCACCACGTGTCGATGCACGGCCGCTTCTTCTCCGTCCTCAGCGCTGGCTTCGGGACCGAGCGCAGGCCCGCCATGATCCAGCGCCGCGTCTCGGAGGGGTCGATGACGTTGTCGATCTCGAACACCGAGGCGATCGAGACCGCCTTGCCGTTGGCGTAGAGCTCGGCGACCTTGTTGCGGTAGTAGGTCTCGCGCTCCTCGGGGTCGGCGATCGCCTCCATCTCCTTGCGGAAGCCGAGCCGGACATAACCCTCCAGGCCCATGCCGCCGAACTCGCCGGTCGGCCAGGCCGCGGTGAAGAATGAGGCGTGGAAGCCGCCGCCGATCATCGACTGCGCGCCGAGACCATAGCCCTTGCGCAGCACGATGCCGAACAGCGGCACGGTGAGGCTCGCGCCGGTGACGAACATGCGCGAGACGTGGCGCACGATCGCGGTCTTCTCGGCTTCGGGACCGACCATGAAGCCGGGCGTGTCGCACAGCGAGACGATGGGCAGGTCGAAGGCGTCGCAGAGCTGCAGGAAGCGCGCGGCCTTATCGCCGGCGTCGGCGTCGATCGCGCCGCCGAGATGGCGTGGGTTGTTGGCGATCAGGCCGAACGGCTTGCCCTCGATCCGGATCAGCGCCGTGATCATTCCGACGCCGAACTCCCGGCGCAGCTCCAGCACGCTGTCCTTGTCCGCGACGAGGTCGATCACGCTGCGGATGTCGTAGACGCGCAAACGGTTCTCGGGGATGGCGCGGCGCAGCAGCCGCTGGTCGGCCGCCTGCCACTCAGTCACCGCGCCCTGGAAATAGGACAGATATTTCTGCGCGACGGCCGTCGCCTCCTCCTCCTCCTCGACAAGGATGTCGATGACGCCGTTGGGCGACTGGAACGAGACAGGGCCGACCTCGGCCGGATGATACACGCCGAGCCCGCCGCCCTCGATCATCGCGGGGCCGCCCATGCCGATCGAGGCGTTCCTGGTGGCGATGATAACGTCGCAGCAGCCGAGCATCGCGGCGTTGCCGGCAAAGCAATAGCCGGAGACCACACCGATCACGGGCACTAGGCCCGAGAGCCGTGCGAACTGCACGAAGGACGGACCGTCGAGGCCGGTCATGCCGAGCCGGTCGGTGTCGCCGGGCCGGCCGCCGCCGCCCTCGGCGTAGAACACCAGGGGCACGTGCCAATCTTCCGCCAAAGTCAGCATGCGGTCGATCTTCTTGTGGTTCATGTGGCCCTGCGTGCCCGCGAGCACGGTGTAGTCGTAGGCCACGACGATGCAGCGGCCGCCTTCAGGGCCGAACTTATCGGCATTCACCGTGGCGACGCCCATGACGAGACCATCGGCCGGCGTGTTCTTGATGAGATCGTCGACCTTGCGCCGGCGGCGCTGCGCCGCGATGGCGAGACTACCATATTCCATGAACGAGCCGTCGTCGACGAGCTGGGCGACATTTTCGCGCGCGGTGCGCTGGTTGGTGTTGCGGCGGCGCTCGACCGAGGCCGGCCGATTGGCATCGAGCGTATTGGCCTGGCGCGCGATCAGCTCAGCGAGATCAGGACGGATGTGGTCGAGATCGATCTCCACCTCCGCCGCCGATGCGTCGGCCGCGACGTCGAGCGGCTCCAAATACAGGATCGGCTCGCCATGCATCAAGGTGACGCCGTCGCCGGCAACGAGCTTCATGACACGGCCGCCCTGCTCGGCCGTGACGAGATGCTCCATCTTCATGGACTCGATCACGGCGAGCTGCTGGCCGGGGCGCACGATCTCGCCCTCCTTGACCTGGATGGTGACGATGGTCCCCTGCAAGGGCGCCGCGACCATCAAAGCGCCTTCAGGCACCACCTGCGCGACGGGTGCCTCAGTAGCGTGAACGCTACTGCGCTCAGTTGCGGCAAAATACAGCGGCTTGGCCGCGCCATCGGCGGCCTCGACGAGCTTTGCGATGTTGTGATCGATGAAGTCGGTCGCGATGCGGTTGGTCCTGAAATCGGGATGCGCGAGCACCGCCTGGAGGAAAGCCATGTTGGTGACGACGCCGTCGATCCGGAACTCGCGGAGGGCTCGCGAGGCTTTCGCGACGACGTCATGCCAGGCCTCGCCCGGCGTATGAACGATGACCTTGGCGAGCAGCGAGTCGAACGCGGCAGTGGTCTTGTAGCCGGCATAGCCAAAGCTATCGACGCGCACACCGGGCCCCGACGGCGGCTCGAACACCGCGAGCACGCCCCCGGTCGGATGCGTGGCGCCCATCTCGTCCAGCGTCTCCATGTTGACGCGGAGCTGCATGGCATAGCCGCGCGGCTTCGGAATCGATCTCTGCGCGAGGCCGAGCGAGGCCAGCGTCGCCCCTGATGCGACCGCGAGCTGGGCACGGACGAGGTCTATTCCAAGTACTTCTTCCGTCACGGTATGCTCGACCTGGAGCCGCGGATTGGCCTCGATGAACGCAAAGCTGTCCTCGGCCGTGCCATCGACCAGGAACTCGAACGTGCCGAGATTGTCATACGACGCCGCAGCCGCGAGCTGCTTCGCCGCCTCGATGATCCGGCCGCGCAAGGTCTCGCTCAGGGACGGGCTCGGCGCCACCTCGATCAGCTTCTGGTGCCGGCGCTGGATGGTGCATTCACGCTCCCAGAGATGCGAGATCGCGCCATGACGGTCGCCGATGATCTGCACCTCGATGTGGCGCGCCTGCCGGATCAGCCGCTCGGCATAGACGCCGTCGAAGCCGAATGCCGCCTTGGCCTCGGACTGGCAGCGCGCGTAGGCCTCGGCGAGATCGCCTGCGTTCTCCACCACGCGCATGCCGCGGCCGCCGCCGCCGGCCATCGCCTTGATCACGATCGCGGCGCCCTTGCCCAGGGATTCGAAGAATGCGGTGATCTCCTCGAGGCTCGACGGGCCGCTGGTGCCAGCGATGATCGGTACGCCGCAGCGCTTTGCCAATTGCCGCGCCGCGACCTTGTCGCCGAACAGCTCGAGCGCCGTCACCTTCGGTCCGACGAAGGCGATGCGCGCCTCCGCGCAGGCCTTGGCGAATGCCGCGTTCTCGCTGAGGAAGCCGTAGCCGGGATGCACGGCATCGCAGCCGGCACTCCCGGCAGCCTTCACCACCGCCCCGATGTCGAGATAGGCCCGCGCACCGCGGCCGGGGATTTCGACCGCCTCGTCGGCCACACGTACATGCAGCGACAGCGCGTCATCCGCGGGGTGGACCGCAACCGTCGCGATGCCTGCATCGGCCGCCGCGCGTGCGATGCGGATGGCGATCTCGCCACGGTTGGCGATCAGGAGTTTCTTGAACGACATGCAGCGATCTCCATGCCCGCAGCCGAGCGCAGGGGCAGCAGGTTCGTGGTCCTGCATCTTCGCTTTGGCTGCAGCCGTCAAGGGAGGGAATACCGGACGCGACGACCGCTCCCGTCGGCCGGAATATCAGTCGGCCTCGCGCGCCCCGATGAGGCGAATAATCCGCGCCACGGCAGACGGGATCGATGCGATGACGGGGACAGTGAACATCGGCTGCAGCTCGCGTGCAGCCTCGCCGAGCGGCCCGCCGCCGATGATGACGGCCTCGGCACCGTCCTGCACGATGCAGGCCTCGACCGCGCCGGCGAGGGCTTCGCGCAGCCGAGCCGGATCGCGCATCAGCTCTTGTGCATGGCCCTCGGCAAAGCGGGTGCCGGTGTAACGCGATTGCAATCCCAGCGCTTCCGGCAAGGCGTCGATCTTCGCGCCCAGCAGCGGCGTCGTGGTCGCGACGCCGAAGCGGCGGCCACTTTCGGCTGCGTCAAGCATGGATGACTCTCCGATGCCGACCGCGGGCAAGCTCAATGCCGCCTTGATCCCGGCGAGACCGGGATCGCCGAACGCGGCAACGATGATGCCGTCGCACCCGGCACTGCGGGCCAGCGCTATCTCTTCGACCTCAGGTGCAGCCGCCTCCAGCGCCTCTGCCGACACGATCATCTTCGGCGCGCGCGTCGCCGTTGCGCCAACGACGTCGAAGCCGTTGCCAGCCGCAAACGCCGCGATCGCGACCATCATCGCGGTCGTCGCCTCGTTGCTGTTCGGATTGATCAGCAGGATGCGGCGGCCGGCCATGCTAGCTGCCCGCCCGCGCACGCGCGCCGATTTCCTGGAAGATCGCGGTGAGCTCGTCGACCTCGTCCTTGCCCTCCCTCGGCCTGATCCGCTGCTCCATCTCCTCGATGTGATGGCGCATGGCATGGACCGCGCCGGCCCTGTCGCGCGCGAGGATCAGCGCGCCGATGTCGGGGTGCGCGTCGGGCGAGCAATCCGGCTCGCCAGGCTGCTCGAATGTCGCGATTGCCAGCGACGTCCGCAGCATCAGTTCGCGCGACATGTCCAGCAGCACCTGGTTGCCGGCGAGCTTGGCGACCAGGATGTGGAATTCCGCCGTGAGCGACAGCGAGGCCCAACGGTCGTTGCGGTCGTGACGCGCTTCGAGCTCCATATGCGCCTTCAGCGCGGCCTTGCCCGATTTGTCCAGCCGGTCGATCGCCGCGGCGACCGTTGCTGTCTCGATAAGACGTCGGGCCGCGAAGATGTCCCGGGCTTCCTCCCAGCTCGGCCTGTACACGAACGCGCCGCGGTTCGGGATCTGCATCACGACCTTGCGCGACGCCAGATGGGCCAGCGCCTGGCGGATGTGGATCCGCGTGGTGCCGAACGCCGCCGCGAGCTTGTCCTCGCCGAGCTTGGCGCCGGGCTTGAGCCGCTTCTGGCTGATCGCGGTCAGGATACCCTGAACCACGGGATCGTCGTCGATGCTGCGCGGATCGACGGCATCGGACTCCCTGGGTTTCGGCGCCGGTCGCTTCGGCTTACGCTTGAGGGGGCTGGTTCGCTTCATGCGCCGCTTTTACAGGATTCTGGAATGTTGCCGCAGCCCATTTTTTGCACAAACCAGCCACGATAATGTTTACAATATAATCATTGTATTGGCGCCAATATTTGGCGCCTAAAAATTATCGCTGCGTCTGCAACACCTTGGCAGGCGAGCGACGCTGGCACGCCGATTGCTATCCCCCTCGCGGAGGACATCGCAAAGGATGGAGCTGGCGTTGAGTGATGCACGCGGACATTCGCTGGATCTGAAGGGCATAGGCCACGCATTCGGTGCGACGGTCGCGCTGGACGAGATCGATCTTACTGTTGCCGCCGGCGAGCTGATCGCGCTGCTCGGGCCGTCCGGCTGCGGCAAGACCACGATGCTCCAGATCATCGCCGGCTTCCTGCGCCCGTCCAGGGGCGAAGTCCGTTTCGACGGCGCACGGGTGGAGCACATCCCCGCCAACCGGCGCCGCATCGGCATGGTATTCCAGAACTATGCGCTGTTTCCCCATCTCAGCGTGTTTGAAAACGTCGCCTATGGGCTCCGCGCGCGCAAGAGGCCGGGCGCCGAGGTCACGACAAAGGTCGAGCAGATGCTCGGCCTCGCCCAGATGGTGTCATTTGCACACCGGCTACCCGGAGAACTCTCGGGCGGACAGCAACAGCGCGTGGCGCTGGCGCGCGCGCTCGCGATCGATCCGGGCCTCGTCCTGCTCGACGAGCCGTTCTCGGCGCTCGACAAGAATCTGCGCCTCGACATGCAGATCGAGATCAAGAGCCTGCTGAAGACGTTCGGCGTCACCTCCATCATCGTCACGCACGACCAGGAGGAGGCGCTGTCGATGGCCGACCGCATCGTCGTGCTCAACAAGGGACGCATCGAGCAGATCGACAACCCTGACGCGCTCTACGATCGCCCGGCGAGCCTCTTCATCTCGAGCTTCATCGGCCACACTAATCTCTTGCGCGGCACCGTCACCGAGGCGAATCGCGTGCTGCTGGACTCCGGGCCAGAGATCGACCTCGGACGATCCGTGCAGCGCAGGCGCGGCACGCCCGTGACGATCTCGGTGCGCCCGGAGAACATCGCGTTCGGCGCCGCAGAGCAACCGGGCGCAATTCCCGTCACGATCCGCGCCACGGTGCCGCTCGGCGCCGTCAGCGTCACCGAAGGCGTCACCGCGAGCGGCGAGGCCGTGAAGATAAGTCAGGCACGCGCCGCCGGCATCGCGAAGGCGCAGGCGGGCGAAACGGCCTGGCTCGCGATCTCCGATACTTCGCGCGTCAGCGTTTTCAGCACGCCGATCGAAGACGTTTCAAAGCATCAGCAAAGGAGTGTTTGACATGAGGCTATCCCGGAGATCGCTGCTCACATCAGGTTCGGCCGCACTTGTGACGGCAGGGCTCGGCTGGCCGAGGTCGTCGCGCGCGGCGACTTCGATCGTGGCGACGACCTATCCCGGCAGCTTCGACGAAGCTTTCCGCTCGGTGGTCGGGCCGGCTTTCAAGAAGGCCAGCGACAGCAGCGTCACTTTCACCCCGCTGCTCGGCGTCGATCAGATCGGCAAGATCCAGGCCTCGCGCAACGCCCCGCCGTTCGACGTGGTGCTGTTCGACGAGGGCCCGCTGATCCCGGCGATCGCGAGTGGTGTGCTGGAGAAATTCCCCGTCGAGCAATCGAAGTCCTATGCCGACATTCCAAGCGCATTCCGTCATCCCGACGGTTACGCGCCTGTCATCACCTGTCAGTTGATCGGCATCGCATACAATCCGAAGAAGATCACGACGCCGCCGACCTCGTGGGAGGATTTGTGGAAGCCGGAATACAAGGGGCGCGTCGGCATCACCGGGCTCGGCTCCAGCCTCGGCACTGCCTTCATGGTCGAGATCGCCAAGCTCAACGGCGGTTCCGAGACCAATATCGAGCCGGCCTTCGAGGCCATCAAGAAGCTGCTGCCGAATGTCGGCGCGATCGCGGCATCGCCCGGCGCACTGGCGGCCTTGTTCCAACAGGGCGAGATCGATATCGCCTTCAACTTCTGGAACAACGTGGCGTTGCTCGCCGCCAAGGGCGTCGACATCGCCTTCGCCAAGCCGAAGTCCGGCGCCGTCGTGATCCGCACCAGCGCGCAGATCGTGAAGAACAACCAGGACCCGAAGCTGGTGCTCGACTATCTCGACACGGTCATGTCGGTCGACACGCAGAAGGGCATCGAAGCCGCGCCATGGGTCATGATGCCGACCAACGCCAAGGTGCCGCTGACCGGCGCGAACCTCACCGTCGCCAAGAGCGTCGACGACCTCGTCGCCAACAATGTGCTGCTGGACTGGACCAAATTCCAGTCGCTGCGCGGCGAATGGATCACCCGCTTCAGCAAGGAAGTGAAGATCTAGATGACGCCGGCCAGCACGAATGCATCAAGACAGTTGTTGCCGGTGGTTCCGCTGGCGGCGCTGTTCCTTGCAGCCTTCGTGCTGCCGCTGGCCGCGCTCGTCGCGATCAGCCTGTTCCGGAACCCGCAGTCCGCGGAGCTGTCGCTTCTGCAATATCTGCGATTCCTGTCGGACCCATTTAGCATCAAGGTGCTGTCGGATACGCTGTGGCTCGGCGCGGAGGTCGCTCTGGCAACGCTGGTCCTCTCATATCCGCTCGCGCTGGTTTATGTCGCGAGCGGCCCGTTCATGCGCACCCTGATCACTTTCCTGATCATGCTGCCACTCCTGACCAGCACGGTGGTGCGCACCTTTGCGTGGATCGTCATTCTCGGCCGCGACGGCATCGTCAACTCGGCGATGCTGTCGCTGGGACTCTGGCAGTCGCCGGCGCGGCTGCTCTACACCTGGGAGGGCATGGTGCTGGCGTTGACGCAGATCCAGCTCCCCTTGATGGCACTGCCTGTCATCAACAGCCTGCTGCGGCTCGACGGCAATCTGACGCGGGCGGCGGAGGGACTGGGCGCGAGCCGCGTCCGCATCTTCCTCACGGTCGTCCTGCCACTGACACTGCCCGGCGCCATCGCCGGCTGGCTGCTCGTCTTTGCCGCCGCCGCGACCGCCTTCATCACCCAGACGCTGGTCGGCGGCGGGCGCATCATCCTGATGCCGTCCTACATCTACCAGCAGGCCGTCGGCGTGCAGGATTGGCCATTCGCCGCGGCGCTGTCGCTCATCTTCACGCTGGCCGTGACAGGCATCGTGTTTGCGATCGGCGCGCTGTCGCGCCGCTTCGTGCGAGGCGTCGATGCAGCGTAGCCTCATCGACAGGATCTATTCGACCGTCATCGGCGCCATCACCTGCTTCGGCATGCTTCTGCTGCTCGCGCCGACGCTGGTCGTCCTTGTCATTTCCTTCACCGGCGGCATCACGCTGAAGTTCCCGCCGCCGAGCTGGTCGCTGCGCTGGTATGTCGAGCTGCTGCAATCGCGAGAGATCGTGGAACCTGCGCTGACCAGCCTCAAGGTCGCGGCGGCCGCGACGCTCCTCTCCGCGGTGCTGGGCGGCGCGGCGGCGCTTGGGCTCGCCCGGAGCCGGCTGAAGATGGCGCGGGCGCTGGATGCGCTGTTCATGTCGCCGATGGTGCTGCCCGCGATGGCGTTCGGCCTGTCGCTGCTGCTGGTCTTCAACCTGCTCGGCATCCGCCTGTCGGCGGCAACGCTGGTGCTCGGCCACACCATCATCTGCGTGCCGTTCGTGATCCGGATGGTCGGCGCGTCGGTGCAGCAGCTCAATCCGGTGCTGATCACCTGCTCGCTCAGCCTCGGCGCAAGCCGCTGGTACACCTTTCGCCGGATCACGCTGCCGCTGATCCGTCGCGGCATCGTCGCGAGCTGCTTCGTGGCATTCCTCACCTCGTTCGACAACGTTCCGGTGTCGCTGTTCCTGGCGGATGCGCGCACCGAGGTGCTGCCGATCAAGCTCTGGGCGATCCTCGAGGGCAGCCTTGACGTCCGCGTCGCCGCCGTCTCCGGCGTGATCGTTCTGGTGACACTGGCCGGCCTCGTCTGTGCCGAGATCTTCGGCGGCATCAGCCGCCAGATCGGGAAGCGCTGATCATGCCGATCGAACGCGATCTCCGTGGATACGGCCCGGCGCGCCCGGATATCGTCTGGCCCAATGGCGCCCGCGTCGCGGTCTCGCTGGTGGTTAACTTCGAGGAGGGCGCCGAGCTCGCCGTCGAGCAGGACGATGCCGAGACGGAACGCTATGGCGAGGTCGCTTCGACATCCCCGCCGGGTGTTCGCGATCTCGTGCAGGAGCAGGTCTTCGACTACGGCATGCGGGCCGGGCTGTGGCGCTTCCTCGACGCTTTCGCCGAGGCCGACGTCCGTTCGACCTTCATGATGTGCGGCCGCGCGGTCGAGCGCGTGCCGGACCTTGCGCGCGCCGTGACCGAGGCCGGACACGAGCCGGCCGTGCATGGCTGGCGCTGGCTGCCGCACGCGCTCTACGGCGATGCCGAGACCGAGCGCCGCGACATCGAGAGGACGCGCGACGTCATCACCCTCGCAACCGGCGTCACGCCTGTCGGCTTCATGACGCGCGGCAGCCAGAGCGCGTGGACCCGCGATCTGCTGGCCGAGCTCGGCTTCGCCTACGATTCCAACGCGCTGGACGACGACCTGCCCTATTGGAGCCGGACCCCGAAGGGATCGATGCTGGTCCTGCCCTACGGCTTCGACACCAACGACATGAAGTTCTTCCATCCCAACGGTTTCGTGCAGCCGGAGGATTTTTCCAATTATGTCAGCGCGGCGCTCGCGACGCTGGTCGAGGAGGCCGAGCGCGGCCGCTCCTCGATGCTGTCGATCGGCTTTCACCTGCGCATCTGCGGCCGGCCTGCGCGCTTCCGCGCCGTGAAGGCCATTCTCGCCGAGCTCAAGCGGCTCGATAGCCGCGTCTGGGTTGCGACACGCGCCGACATCGCGGCGCATTTTCGCGAGGCCGCTCTCGCAAGACAAGGCAGATGCCAATCACAGCCGGCATCGAAACCTGCCGGATGATGCCCAGATCGGACAACAAGATCGACGTCGCGTTGGCGTGAACGGACTTAGAATTCGTCGACATTCACGTGGCTGCAAATCTAGAAGACCTCGATATCGGCCTTCCCAGCGTTGACTTGCACCAGCCTCTGGCGGAACGATCGGCGCAGATATTTTGCGCCAGCGGGGGCGTGAGCGCAGCCAGCGACAAGAGGCTCCATGCACCAATCGACATACGCCAAACCCCTCGACCTCCCCGCGCTGAGCGCCGCGGAGCGATTGTTCATCTGGGGATTTCGGGCGAAGGCCCGCAGCGGAGGCGCCGTTCCGACGGCGGCCGATATCCGGGAGGTGTTTGACTATTTTCGCGTCGGCGATGCCGTGCCCTCGCTGGACTCCATCATCGAGATCTTTGCCTGCACGGCGCACACGGCGATCGAGGTCCATTGCCCGACCTGTCCGAAGATGTCCGACAGCGAGCACGGCATCCTTCACGCCATCGCAGCGGCACAGCAGGACCGCATCGATGTTGCGCGCGCGCAATTCGAGAGCTGGCTTCCGCCTGTCGGTGCCGACTGGGCGCTGGCGCCGGTCCGGGGTCTTGCAACGATCTTCCGCATGGCCGGTCTCATCCTGCCCGACCGGCAGGTTCGGTCTTTCGACCATGGCCGGACGATGGCGATGAAGAGCTGGCTGGTCGGAAGCCCCACCCTGCACTGACGAGATCCTTCATGACGCAGGATGCGTGCGGCTTTGTGCCCGACCCGGACGACGGCAAGTCACGGCTCTGCCCGCTCCAGGCCGCGCTTGCGACGCGCCCCTGCGTCGAGAACTACGATGATTTTTGTCGCGTTGCGCTGTCGCTGTTCCGCTTCATCGGCGCCGCCTATGCGACCGGCGCCTCCGATTGCTGGGAAGCGGCCTATCGCTTTGCCGACGAGGCGCCCGGCATTGCCGACAGCCCGCTGCTGGTTGCGCGGGCGGCTGCGCTGGTGAGAATCTTGCGGAGCGGCCGGCCGTGCGATCTCTGCTTCATGCCGCCGTCCTGCCGGCGCCTGTCGAAGGACGAGACGGAATTGATGCGACTGCTCGCGGTCGCCCGCGGCAAGCAGCCGGGTGAACTCGAATCGGTCGTCTGCCAGTTCGTCGGCAGCGGGAACGAGATTGCGACGACGCGGGCGGTCAACGCGCTCGCGGTCTGCTAGCCGCCCTTCTTGCCGAGCAAGAGATCGATCGTGTGCGCGGCAATCTTGCGCAGCTGCGGCTCGTCGCCATAGGCACGTTCGAGCACCCCAAGGCCCCGCGTCACCGTGATGATGTGGAGCGCTGCGGCTGCGGGGTTGCCGCTGAATTCGCCGCGTTCGGCGCCTGCCGTCAACGTGTCCTGGACCAGGGCGGTGATGCGCGAGATCAGGTTCGCGAAGGCCCGGCGCGCCTCTTCGTCCAGCCCCTCGCCTTCGACCGCACCGAGCTCCATCAGGCCGCGCGTGGTCGGACATCCCCGAGGTGGCGAGCCGGAGCGGAAATTGGTGATGGTCAGGTCGAAGAACGCGGTGAGACGTTTTCGCAAGCTGCCGGCACCGAGCGCCTTTTGCAGGGCAAGGAGATAATCGTCCGCGTAGCGTTCATAGGCCTGAAGGAACAGCGCCTCCTTGCTGCCGAAGGCATTGTAGAGGCTGCCGCGCTGGACACCGGCGTCGCGCGCGATGTCCGACAGCGAGCTGCCGCGCACGCCCTTGCGCCAGAACTGGTCGAACGCGATGCGCAGGACATCGTCGTGGTCGAATTCGCGCGGTCTCACAGATCAATTCCCGGCTTGAAGGAGGGTGGCTCGAAGTATTTGACACGACGTCAAGAACATGCTTCTAGACATCGTGTCAAAAACTAAGGGGATTGATAGCCCGTTTCGTCAATGGGTTGAACCGCCGGCGCGGGCGATTTGCCTTGTCCGGTCGGACAGCATGCAAAGGGTCTCGCGATGCCTCTCCTTCACATCTCGATGCGCGCCGGAAAGCCGGAAGCCTACCGGAAGGCGATCCTCGACGGCCTCTATCGCGCCATGCGCGAGGCGCTGAACGTGCCTGACGGCGACGAGTTCATGACCATCAGCGAGCTTTCGCCTGCAAACTTCCGCTGCGGCAATGCCTATGGCGTCAAGCGCAGCGAGGACGCCGTCCTAATCCAGATCACCGTGTTCGCGACGCGCACCGCGCAGCAGAAGAAGGCGCTGTACCGCCGGATCGCGGACCTACTCGGCGAAAACCCGGGCATCCGCCCTGAGGACGTGTTCGTGAACGTGCTCGACGCCCCCGCGGAGAACTGGTCCGTCGGCCACGGCATCGCGCAATTCGCGTGAGGCGGCGCGGGCTGTTAGGTCAGCCCGCAACGCACGCCGCCATGACCCCGTCGAGCTCGGCCTTCGACAGCACGCCGAGCTCGGCGATGAAGACGATCCTCGCGCGCGGCACACCCGGCGCGGGCGCATCGCCGGGCGCGAGCGTGGCGCGGCCGCCGGCGAATTGAAACACCATCAGGCGTCCCGGCTGCTCGACGGTCTCGAACAGGCCCTTCGCGCGCGCAAGCTTGGGCGCAAGCCGGCCGATGGCCTGCTGCAGCCGCGGCAACGAGAGCGGCTGGTCCGAGGTCCAGCTCAGCGTCTCGAAGCGCTCCTCTGCCGGGCGTTTCGGCCCGGGCTCGCGCGGCGCCGGCGCGCGATCGACGGTCGCCGGGAACAGCAGCGCGGATGGGATCTCGCCGTGGTTCGCATCCACCACCACGGCGGGGACGCGCAGGGCGCGGATGGCTTCACGCAGCCGCCCGCCCGCGCCCTCCTCCGCCAGATCCAGCTTGCTCAGCGCCACGATGTCGGCGACGCGCAATTGGGAGCGCATCAGCGCGTCGTCCAGGGCGGCCGGCGGCGTGCCCGCGTCCATCACGCAGAGCACGGTTTCCAGCGGCGCCTCGCGCAGGATCACCGGGTCCATCAGATTGCGGACGATGTCGGCGGGATCGGCGACGCCGCTGGTCTCGATGACGACATATTCCGGCTTCGGATCGCGCCGAAGCAGCGTCGAGAGCGTGCGTAGCAGATCGCCTTCGAGAGAGCAGCAGATGCAGCCATTGGCTAGGCTCACCACGCCGTCGCTGGCGCCCGCGATCAGCTCCGCATCGATGTTGATCGCACCGAAATCGTTGACGATTGCGGCGATGCGGCGGCCTTCCGCATGCGCCAGCAGATGGTTCACGACCGTGGTCTTGCCGGCCCCCAGAAAGCCCGTCACCAGGATAACGGGGACCGGCATGTCTCAACCCTCGACGACGGGACGGCGGACGGGCTTCCCGGGCCGCGCCGCGATATCGAGAATGCCGTCACTGATCAGCGGCTGGCCGCTGACCACCAGATGCCGCACGCCCGCCGACGGACGGTTCATCGCCGTGAAGGTCGCGCAGTCGCTGAGCTTCTCGTAGTCGAACACGACGATGTCGGCGTCGGCGTCCTTCGTGAGCCTGCCCTTGGCGCGCATCGCCGGCGTGCTCTGCGACAGGATCTCCGCCGGGATCAGCGCGCATTTGCGCACGCCTTCCAGCAGCGACACGGTCTTGCGCTCGCGCACCCATTCGCGAATGAATTTCGTGAAGCAGCCGGCCGAGCGCGGATGCGAGGTGGCGTCGTCCGGCAGCGGCCAGGCATCGCCGGTGTAAGTCTTGCCGTCCGACGTGGTCCACGGCATCGCGTCGGAGGCGATGGCTCCGCCGGGATACAGCACCGACATGTCGAGGAGGTCGCGGTGATGCGCGTTGTTCTCGGTGTCGAGGATGTGCCAGAGCACCAGCGAGGACGGCTCCTCGGCCTGCGCCTTGAGCAGCTCTTCGCGGTCGTGAAAACGATAGCCGTCGGTCACGCGCTGCACCGAATCATAGCCGGTGCCGTTGCGCTCGACGAATTCAGGATCGCTGAAGAAGGCCGCGGCCAGTACGGTCGAGCCGGTGCCATAAGGATAAGCCTCGACCGTGATGGGCAGGCCCTGCGCCTGCGCCTTCGCGATCAGCTCGCGGCAGCGCTCGATGTCGGTCTTGCTCGACGAATTGAAATGGCAGATGTGCATGTGCGCGCCGGTAGCGCCGGCATAGCCGATCAGGCGGATATAGGCCTCGGCCGCGCTCTCGGGGTCGACGCGCGACATGTAGGCGACATGGGTGAAGGTCGGCACGTCCTGCTTTGCGGCGAGCTGGCAGACCGCGGTCAATTCCTGCACGCCGGCGCCCGGCGCGTAGGCGTTCAGGATGCCGATGCCGATGCCGCCCTCGTTCAGGCCGCGCTCGAGACGTTCGAGAATGCCGGCGACCTCCGCATCGCTCGCCACGTTGTCGATCCAGCGCCGGTCGCGCATGGCGTTGCCGAACGCCTCCAGCGAGCTCTCCGCATTGGAGCCCGTCATCGCGCCGATGCGCGCAAAGGCCCAGTTGGTGGCGGCCCCATAGTTCAGCACACGGCCTTTCCTGGCCTGCCGCTCATACCACGACCCGACCGGCAGCACGCCGGCCTCGAGATCGAGCGTCGTCGTCACGCCGTCGAACGCCTGCATGCGGTCGGCCGGGATCGATTGGCCGTGGGCATGCAAATCGATGAAACCGGGGGCGACCACGAGGCCGGTCGCGTCGATCACCCGCTCGGCGCCGCCGAGGCCCGTGCCGACGGCAGCGATCTTGCCGTCCACTACCGCCACATCGCCAACGGCGTCCATCCCGCTCGCGGGATCCACCACCCGGCCGCCGCTGATCACCAAACCGCTCATATCGTCACTCCGAAAAGCTATTGCCAAAACCTCCAAAGGCCCGGCAGCAGCTTTGGAAGCGGAGACCGGCCGCATCGCGCACCGTCCCGGCGCGCATAGATGCAGATTTTGGGGGGAACGACTACCGCCGTTGATGCCGACGCATCATGCGGAATCGCGCGCGCGGTCAGAGCCCGTCAAACCACGATTTCCATTTCGGCACCGCCGTCGCAAAGGTGCCGCGATGGCTCGTTCTACCGGTCGAGACGGCTTCGACGGCCGGGTTGCCGCTGCCGATCGCGCGCTGGTAGGTCATGGCGAGCTGGCCGAGCCCGACGCTGATCGCTTCGTCGGTCTCTCCGTAATAGTTGCGCACCGGGCTCTTGACGATCCAGCGATAAGCCTGTGTCTGCGCGACGAGCCGCCCGTAGGCCGAAGTTGCGAAGAACTGCGGATCGAAATAGTCGGCACGGATCAGCTTGTGCAGATCGGTCGGCACGTCCGCGGCGTTGAAAGGCTCGCGCATGTAGGCCTTGCGCGACACGTCGTAATAGGCATCCGCGATCAGCGAGCGCGCGAGCCCTGGCACGCCGTAATAATTCTCGAAGGAGAACGCCGTCAGGATGAACAGCGAATTCACCCAGCTCGCATCGTTCTTGCGCGGGAAGCTGAGAAAGCCGTTCAGCGCCACGAACGCGTCGACCGGCGCGCTCGCGGTTGCGGCGGCGTTGACCTTGATGCCCGATTGCTCGAGCTTCTCGAGCATGGCCATGGTCACGAACCCGCCTTGCGACCAGCCGGCGAGAAACAGTTTTGTCGTGGTGAGCTTGAGGTGATCGAGCACGGCGCGGCTTGCGATCAGCATGTCGTAGGTCGCCTGCTGGTGGCTCGCCTTGACCATGTAGCCTTCCGGCTCGGTCGACGTGCCCAGTCCGAAATAGTCGGCGCCGATCACGACATATCCCTGGCCTGCGAACTGCGCGATCATCAGTTGCGTCTCCGGTGACTGTTCGGGAAACGACGGGACTTCCTGCTTCCCGTAAACCGTGCCGTGCTGGTACGTCACCATGGGAAACGACGTGCCCTCGACATCGGGAACAGCGAGCAGTCCGGACGTGACCGTCGGCTTGTTGCCCCGCTCCGGCACCACGGACGCATACGTCACGCGATAGAGGCTGACGGCATTGCGCGCCGGGCTATAGGTTACCGTGATACCGGCGAAGGCGGGCGTATCGACCTGCAGGATCTTGTTCAGCTGGGCGGAATCCCAGCGACCGATGCGCTGGTATTCGATGTTGGCCGACAATTTGACGACCTGGCTATCCTGCGCCCGGGCCGAAAATCCCGGGAAGAGCTGGACAAGAAGCAGCAGCGAGAAGCACCGAACTAATTTCATGCAAAAGACCCGTTGATGAGGACGTGACAGGCCTAAGCGGTTTGGGTTGAGATTCTGTTTCGGGCTAGCCTCAGGGTGCTGGCCCGAAATTCAAGGCGCAGCTCGCCAGACGAGGTGCGATCGATCGCTGGCATGCGTTCGAGGCGAAGGCCACGGAGCGAGCGTTACGCGACTGGTGTGTGCTGAATGAGATCGAAATCGTCGGCTGACTTTACCGAGTACTCAAAACCTCCGGGCCGAAGGCCCGGAGGTTGCATGCCGGACAAGCCGCCTACTCAGTTCTGCCGGTGAATGGTGATGTTGATGTGGCCACCGCCGCCGAGAAGAGAGGCCACGGCTACCGTGCCTTTGCCCCATTGTTCGCCGACCCACTTCGCGGCCGAAGCGGCTTCATGCTTGATCCAGCCCCAGACGCCGCCTCCCGCGATGACGTCGAGCTCTTCGATGGACAGTTCGCGGTTTTCAAAACCGGCGTCGTCAGGATTTTTCATTGGCGTCTCCAGTTGGTGATGCGGGCCATCCCGCAAGCACGGACAGGATGCGCGCACACGCCCGGCGAGAGCTGTGACGATGATCACCCCGGTCGCGACGAGCGGTGAATTGTCGCTTCAGTCGGGGGGCAGCGAGGCGGGGCTATCGCATGTAGAGACAAGCGTGGCTGGAGGCTCGCCTGCGGCATCCTTCGAGACGCCCGCCTGCGGCGGGCCCTCAGGATGAAATTATGTTTTGTGTGGCGAGAGCCTGGGACCAACCAGAAGCATATATCAACGCTCGATGGAGCCAGTTGGCGCTCCCTAGGGGAATCGAACCCCTGTTTCAGCCTTGAGAGGGCCGCGTCCTAACCGCTAGACGAAGGGAGCGTGCGGGCTAGCCAATAACCTCGAAATTTGTCCGCCGCAAGGACCCGGGCGGGCCTTTTACGGCTCATTCGCAAATTTCAGCTTTCCAGCCGGCTTCAGGGTGTGGGCGTCGAAGGTGCGGATCTCGGTGATGCCGCCGACATCGAGGGTGACGACGAGGCGGTCGCCGGCAACCCCGGTCGAGACGATCCTGGCGCCCTTCGGCAGGGTGGCGGTGTCGCCGACCGGCTCGGGCGCCCTTCCCTCGGACTTGAAAAGGCGGTAGCCCACCGCGATCAGGACGGCGCAGATTGCCAGCGCCGTGGTCAACCCCGCGATCAGCATCATCCGCCGCACCCGCGCAAACAGCGCGGCTTGCTCGGGGCTCGGTTCGGGAACAGCGGTATCAGACGTCGTCATGGAAAACTCAGGCTCTGCGCAAAAGTTGGAGGTTGTCGTCGAAGGCTCCGAGGGCTCGGCCCGGCTCGACCGCGTGCTGGCGGCGCACCTCACCGACCTGTCGCGATCGAGGCTGAAAGCCCTAATTCTCGCGGGAGCGGTGACCCTCAAGGCCTCCGCGATCCGCGACCCCGCTTATCACGTCAGTTCCGGCGATACGATCACAATCGACGTGCCGGAGGCTGTGCCCGCCGAGCCGAAGGGCGAGGATATCGCGCTCGATATCGTGTTCGAGGACGACGACATCGTGGTCCTCAACAAGCCGAAAGGTCTGGTGGTGCACCCCGCGGCCGGCCACGAGACCGGCACGCTGGTGAATGCACTGATCGCCCATTGCGGAACGTCGCTGTCGGGCATCGGCGGGGTCCGCCGGCCCGGCATCGTGCACCGGCTGGACAAGGACACGACGGGGCTGATGGTGGTCGCCAAGAACGACCTCGCCCATGCCTCGCTCACCGCGCAATTCGCCGATCACGGCCGCACCGGACCGATGCGGCGCGGCTACATGGCGTTTGCCTGGGGCGTGCCCGGCCGGCACCGCGGCACCGTCGATGCACCGATCGACCGCCACCCCTATGCGCGTGAGAAGATGGCGGTGCGCCAGAGCGGCCGCGAGGCGGTGACCCATTGGGAGATCCTCAAGAGCTTTGCCGGGCGCGACGGAAAGCCGATCGCGACGCTGCTCGCCTGCGAGCTCGAGACCGGCCGCACCCACCAGATCCGCGTCCACCTCGCTCATATCGGGCACCCCCTGATGGGCGACGCGGTCTATGGCCCGCATTTCAAGACCAAGGCGAACCAGCTCGGACCGGAATCGCAGGCCGCCCTGGCCAGCCTTGGCCGGCAGGCCCTGCACGCTTATCTTCTGGTATTAGAGCACCCGAGGACCGGAGAACTTCTTCACTGGGAGGCGGCTCTACCGGAGGATTTGCTTCTCTTGCAGAGCACGCTGAAAGCGGCGCTATGACGCAGGCCTCTTAAGAAAAGCGTTACATTACAAAAAGTTATAGCTGCCACACGGGGACGTGACGTCAGCAATCCTTCCCTTTTTGCCCTCCGATAGGGTATATTGCGCCTGCGTTGGAAATGACCAACGCGGAACATCGCAGCTACGGCCGGCTTTAACAAAGCGGTCGTCTGCCTGGCCCGCCGCTATCGGGGGCCTGAACCTTTGGAGGGCTCGCCTATGGCCCGTACCGCTGCTTTGCCGGTGCTCAATGGAGAATCCGGCCTCTCTCGCTACCTCGCCGAGATCCGCAAGTTCCCGATGCTGGAACCCCAGCAGGAATACATGCTCGCCAAGCGTTGGCGCGAGCATGACGATCGCGACGCGGCGCACCAACTCGTCACCAGCCATCTCCGCCTCGTGGCCAAGATCGCCATGGGCTATCGCGGCTACGGCCTGCCGATCTCCGAGGTCGTCTCGGAAGGCAATGTCGGCCTGATGCAGGCGGTGAAGCGTTTCGAACCCGAAAAGGGGTTCCGTCTCGCTACCTACGCGATGTGGTGGATCAAGGCGTCGATTCAAGAGTACATCCTGCGTTCCTGGTCGCTCGTGAAGATGGGCACCACCGCGAACCAGAAAAAGCTGTTCTTCAACCTGCGCAAGGCGAAGAGCAAGATCAACGCGCTGGACGAAGGCGATCTCCGCCCCGACCAGGTGAAGATCATCGCCAAACGCCTCGGCGTCACCGATCAGGACGTGATCGACATGAACCGCCGTCTCGGTGGCGACGCGTCGCTCAACGCACCGATCCGCGACGACGGCGAAGCCGGCGAATGGCAGGACTGGCTGGTCGACAATACGCCCAACCAGGAAGCCATGCTGGCGGAGCACGAGGAATATGACGAACGCCGCGACGCCCTGAACGGCGCCATGAGCGTGCTCAACCCGCGCGAACGCCGCATCTTCGAGGCCCGTCGCCTCGCCGATGACCCGATGACGCTGGAAGACCTTGCCGCCGAGTTCGGCGTGTCGCGCGAGCGCGTCCGCCAGATCGAGGTCCGCGCCTTCGAAAAGGTGCAGGCCGCGGTCAAGGGCACGATCGCAAAGGCCGAACAGGCCGCGCTGGAAGCCGCGCACTAAGCGAGGCTTCGGCGCCAGAAATTGGCGGATCGAACGAGACGGAAAAGCCGGCGGTGACGCCGGCTTTTTTGTTTGGCTGATGGTCTTCACCTTGCCGCGCTTGCGGGAGGGGGAGAAGACAGGACTCAATAAAACGCCCGAAAGTAATCCGCGAGCGTGTCCGGCTCAGCCAGCGAGTCCAGCTGCGCCGGTGTCTCGTCGAGTAGCGCGCTCGCCTGGGTCTTGTAATCGGCGGAGACGACGTCGGGCTGGTCTGCGCCGCGGCTGAGCATGCCGCGATAGGCTTCGTAGGCGGCCTGCGTGCCCATGAAGATGCAGACGCAATGCTGCGGCTCGGCGTAGAGATAGCGGACATCGCCGCCGTCCCGGTGCATCACGAAGCGATGCGGAGGCAGCGCGCGCAGCGCCTTCTGGCCCGCGGCGTCATTGGCGACCTGCACGCGAAAGCCGGCGGAGGCGAGATAGAAGCTGTTCTTGTCGAGGAACGGCTTGCTCGGCGTCTCCAGCGCCACCAGCAGCGAGGCGCACAGCGAAAGCACGATCGCCGGCATCGCGCCAATGGCGCGCAAGGCCCGCGCCGATGCGCGGCGCGATTCCGCGGCTTCGCGAAAATCGACGCGCGCCGTGCTGACGACTGAGACGGCCATCACATTCCGCTCTCCTTGCCTGTCCTACAACCGAGCTTGCCTTGAACCCGCGCTGCCGGTCAACCGACCCACGAGGACCGGCCGCCGCATCCATTGAATGGACACCATCGTGTCGATCATCCTGCAATCCACCGTCGGCGGCTTCTCCGCCCAGTTCATGCGCAAGCTGCCGCTGGTCGAGCAGGCGATGCGCGAGCACGGGCTCGACCCCGCGGAGTTCGTGATCTCGAAGGATTATGCGAGCACCGCGGCGTACCCGATCATCGGTCCATTCTTCTTCAACTACAGCGTGTTCTTCGGCGCGGAGACATTCACCGTCACCGAGCCGAACGATATGGTGTTCCTGGATTACTTCTTCAGACGCGTCCTGGCGGCGGACGGACCGCCGGAAGTGCCGCGGCGACCGGGATTGATCCGGCGGTTTTTCGGCTGGATGGCGCAGCCGGTGTGAAACTCGCCCCGCTTGTCGCAAGACGACGGCTGGTGTATGTGCTGCGGCCCGGCGCAGTACCGCGCCGCTATATTCACGCTCTCGAGGGAGGCGGCATGAAGTTGAGATCGACACGTTCCGACCGCCGCCTGTCAGTCACCGGCGACCGGTCATGAGCTGAACGCCGCTTCGCGGCTGTTCTTCCATTCATTCAATCTGGTTACGAGGGGCGTGACGCAACACGGCGGCGCGCCATGTCGTCATGTATTTGCGGTTCGTTACACCGCTCATCCACCCGCACAGCCGCGTGGAGAGCGGCTTCTTTCGTGCGTCCTGTTACATCCAGCGGAACAACTGTCCCGACTGGATTCGGCAGGAGTTGGCCGACCAGTTCGCCTGGTTCGCGCAGCATCTGCCTATTCCCGGGCGCATCGCGCGGCACTTCAAGCGGCGCGATTCGATCTGGGGCATTTGCTGGTTCGACCCTCGGGCCCGCGAGGCGGTGAGCCGCGCACGTTACTGCGCCTGGCTGCTCGAGGAGGGCGGCCTGCCGGTGCGTACGATCACGACCTCGCGCCAGCGCGAAGTGCTCTGGCGCGATGCACATCAGATCGTCACCAAGCCTTCGGCCGATCTTCCGAAAGCATTCCCCTGAACGGCACCGGCGGCTTCTGCCGCCGGTTGCCCGGATGCGGCCGGGGAGGATCCGAATCCCCTCTACTCCCCCCAGGTCCTCGCCATGGTCGCGAGCGAGCAGCCTTCACAATAGCGCGCGTCCTTGTAGTCGATCCAGTTGTGCGCATAGACGTGGTCGAGCGGGATGCCGTAGCGCGCACGCAGAACCTGGACGAGGATCTTCCACGCCGCGACCTGCGCCTCGGTCGGACCGGCGTTGACATCGGGATAGTTGCCCGCGAATTCGACGCCGATCGAATTGCCGCGCACGACCTGACGGTAGGTCGGCTTGTTGTCGATATACTTGTTGTCGTTGCGATTGGCGCCGTCGCCATGGGTCGGCACCAGATTCTCCGCGACCGCCCAATAGACGGTGCCGTCGGTCTCGACCCACACCGTGACGCCGCGCCGCGTCGGATTCTTCGACTGCTCCTGCGCGCCGCCGCGCGCCGAGCCCGCCGGTCCCTCGGTCTGGTGCACGATGATGTTGCGCCAGGGGTGGGCGTTCTGGACGTCGCCCCACGGCGCCAGCCAGACGATCTTCAGGCCGGGAATATCAGGCGTGCCGGGACTGCGCGCGAGCTTTGCGAGCCCGACGTCGGTTGCGGCGGCGGGAATGACCAGGGCGGAGGCAGCGAGAACAGCCGCGAGAAGCAGGCGAGACATCATCATGCAGGTCCAATCACGGACCGAGCCTAGCACGGCTCTAAGCGAATTTGCGTGCGGCCTCGCCGAGCCCGGGCGACTCGGGCGAAAGCGGCGGTGCCGGGTCGTAGACGGCGAAGTCGTTCTTGCCGTTCTTCTTGGCGGCATAGAGGGCGTGATCGGCGTGCGCGATCAGCCGGTCCGGGAATTGGCCGATGCCGCGGTCCCATTCGGCGGCGCCGATCGAGATCGCGATCGCGATGTCCTTGCCGGCGCAAGCCACGGCATCCTGACGGCAGACCTCGAGCACGCGGCGGGCGATCATTGCTGCCTCGCGTAAGGACGATGACGGCAGCACGATGCAGAACTCGTCACCGCCGGTACGCGCGAGCATGTCGCCCGGCCGCAGCCGCGTCTGCGCCATCAGGGTGAAGTGCCGGAGGCAGTCGTCGCCGGCGGCGTGGCCGTGGGTGTCGTTGATGGTCTTGAAGCCGTCGAGGTCGATCACCAGCAGCGAGAATGGCTCGCCGCTGCGCTCCGAGCGGGCGCATTCCTCTGACAGGCGCTGCAGCAGATGCCGCCGGTTGGCGACGCCGGTGAGGTCGTCGAGCAGCGCGAGGTCGGCGACCTCGTTGCGCAGCCGGTCCATCGCCATCAGCAGGAAGCCGAAATTGAGCGTCATCGACAGGAACAGCAGCCCCAGCACCATCACGGCGTGGGCCTGACCGCCGGCCACCGACGAGAAGTCGCCGCCGAGCAGGTTGCCGACTGAACGCGCCGAGAAGATCGCGATGATGATGACGATCACGATGCCGGACAGCCGGGCACCCGGACTGACGCGGCCCTTCGGCGGCGACAACAGCAGACGCAGCGCCAGCACCAGCGGCAGCGCCTGACCGAGCGTGTAGCTGAGCATGCGCAGCTGCATCTGTTCGAAGCCGACCATGAAGACCGCGACGCCGGCGAGGCTCGCGCATCCCGTTGCGGTCAGCACTCGCCATGAGACCGGCCGATCATAGAAGCGCTGAATGCCCATGGCGGCGAGGCAGCTCGCCGCAATGACACCGGCAGCGCCAATCAGAAGCGGCAGGGGGGAATCGACAAACAGGCGCACCAGTGCCGTCATCGCACCCGTCGCGCCGACGAAGCACGATGCCATCCAGAACCGCGCGGCCGCAAATTTCGGATAGGAGCGCGTCACGTAGGCCCAGATCAAACCGAGCGCCAGGAAGTTGACGACGAAGACGGTCCAGAGTGTCGGCAAGTTCAGCATGGCGATCGCAGCCCGCGCAGCGTCGCGCCCCCCGTTTCTGGCAGCCGTTCGTCCATGACCCGTCCCCGTTTTCTTGCGGGGAAGAATGCGCGGGTTGCACTTAACGGAACCTCACTGAGATCTGCGAAAGTCCGCCCTTGGTTTTGGAATCATGAACGGCGCCCGGTGATTGCCGGATCGTTAGCCATGTCGCCTCGCCGGCCGCGGCGCGCTGCAAGGCGGATTCGCGGGCAAAAATCACCCGAAAAGGCATCTGAACTGTGGATAACGCAATGACACAGATGTGACAGTGCGGGGCAGAGACCTGCGAATCTGCTGAGCTTGCCGTCGAGGATGTTGCGAGGCTGGCCCTCCGCCGAGCATCCCTCGTGTCGCGTTTAACCATGAACCCTTGAGAGGATACTATGGCTAAGAAAGCGAAGAAGGCGAAGAAGGCGACGAAGAAGAAGGCCAAGAAGGCCGCGAAGAAGAAGTAGCCAGCATGTTCTTTGCCCGGGTGGAGTTTCGCTCCGCCCGGGCGTCGGGTCAGCGACTTTGAAGATGGCGGGCTCGAGGCCCGCTTTTTTATTGCCTGAGTGGTGGAGACACGAACGCTCCACAGCGTCATGGCCTGGCCGGGCTTGTCCCCGCCGTGACGACCTTTCGATATCGCAGATGAGAGAGCCTACCGCTCCGCGAACGCCAGCTTGGCGCCGAGGGCGGCAAAGCCCGCGGCAAAGCTGCGGCGCAGCCACGCCATGACACGGGGGCGCGAGATGACGCGTTCCCGCACGGAGGCGGCGCAGAGGCCGTAGACGACGAACACGGCAAAGGTCATCGCCATGAAGGCGCCGCTCAATTCCAGCATCCGCGCCAGCACATGGGCGTCGTCCACCGCGATGAATTGCGGCAGGAAGGCAAGGAAGAAGATCGAGAGCTTCGGGTTGAGGATGTTGATCAGAAAGCCGGTCACGATGACCCGGCCGCTGGAGCGTTCCTTGATCCCGCCCTCGACCGAAAGCGCACCTCGCTCGCGCAGCGCCTGCCAGGACATATAGAGCAGATAGAGCACCCCGCCCCATTTCAACACGGCAAAGGCGAGCGCGCTGGTGTGCAGCACGGCGGTGAGGCCCAGCGTCGCCGCGATCATGTGCGGCACGATCCCGAGAGTACAGCCGAACGCCGCCGCGACGCTCGCACGCGAGCCGCGCGTGAGCGCCGCGGCCAGCGTGTAGAGCACGCCTGTGCCGGGCGAAGCGACGACGATGAGCGAGGTGAGCAGGAAGGACCAGGACATGGTCTCAAGCCTATCACCCCCGACGCTGACCGGGAAGTCACGCCCCGATCAATGCGGGCCGGCACGACTGGACCGACCGCCACACGTGCTGCGTTAATTCAACTGGGCGATCTCGGCCTCGCGCAGGACGTCCAGCGGCGCCCATGGCTTGGCCCAGAACTTTGCGCCGTCGGGCAAGGGCTGCATCAGAGGGCGACCGGAGGTGACGACGACATCGAGCCTGGGATTCCGGCCCTTGGCGACGTGCGCCAATTCGACTCCGGTCATGCGGCCCGCGAGCTGCACGTCGGTGAGCATCAGGCACAGCGCGCCGGCGTTCTTGTCCAGCACGCGTTCGGCGGCCTCCGCGCTTTCACACTGGATGACCAGGTAGCCGCTCTCTTCCAGCAGGAGACTCAGCATCTCCCGCTGCATGGCATCGTCCTCAACGATCAACGCGGTCGCTTGATATGGCTGCGCCTGTCCCATTTGACTGCTCCCAGAATGCTCGCCTCCGCTCAAGTCGCGTAAGTTAAGGGGCCAAATCCGATACAGTTCGGTTCCATTCTGAAAAAATGTAAATCATAGTTCCCCATCCAGAGGTTGACGGGGGAATCCATGACGACGATTCGCGGCGCGGCCGCCATCACGGGAGCGGCCAGCGGCATCGGCCGCGCCCTCGCCATCGAACTCGCACGCCGCGGCTGCGACCTCGCGCTCGCCGATCGCGACGAGGCTGGGCTGAAGATGCTCGCCGCCGAGATCGGACGGGATCGCAACATCAGCGTGCATCGCGTCGATGTCGCCGAAGCCGGCGACATCGCGCAGTTCGCGGCCGATGCGATCGCGGCACATCCGGCGCTCGGCATCGTCATCAACAATGCCGGGGTGGCTCTGATGGGATCGTTCGAGGAGATCGACCAGGCGCAGATGGAGTGGCTGTTCGACATCAATTTCTGGGGCGTCGTGCACGGCACGCGCGCCTTCCTGCCGCATCTGAAAACGCTAGGCGAGGCGCATATCGTCAACCTCTCCTCGATCTTCGGCATCATCGCGCCGCCGGGACAGTCCGCCTATGCGGCGGCCAAGTTCGCGGTGCGCGGTTTTTCCGAGAGCGTGCGCCATGAGCTTGCAGTCGCGGGCAGCCCGGTGAGGCTCTCGGTCGTGCATCCCGGCGGCGTCGCCACCGCCATCGCGCGCAACTCGCGCACCGGGGTCGGCGTCACCGACAATGCCCGCCGCGCGCAATCGATCGAGCGGTTCGAGAACGCGGCGAAGACGACGCCGAAAGACGCCGCGCTGCGCATCATCAGGGGCATCGAGAAGAACGAGCCGCGCATCCTGATCGGCAACGACGCCCGCTTCATGGACCTGCTGCAGCGCTTCCGGCCGGGGACATACTGGGCGCCGCTGCAGCGGAAGCTGGAGAAGATGGCGAAGGGGAAGTGAGGTGGGAACGCAACAGCGTCTTTCCGCCGTCATTGCGAGCAGCACAGCGACGAAGCAATCCAGACTATCTCCGCGGAGGGATTCTGGATTGCTTCGCTGCGCTCGCAATGACGGCCGTGGTTGGCGGCATGCCGCCTCTCACTGCCCCGCCAGGCGATCCGCAAAATACCCGATCGTCTTGCGGTAGATCACCGCCCGGTTCCACTCTCGCATCGCCTCAAAATTGGCGGTGCCTTCGCCGTAGGGCTGACCCATCTTGAAGCCGTTGCTGTGGAGCAGGTTCGCGGTCGAGGCAAGCACGTCGGGGACGCTGTGGCGGAGGTCGACGTGGCCGTCGCCGTCGAAATCGACGCCGTACTTGATGTAGGACGACGGCAGGAACTGGGTCTGGCCGATCTCGCCGGCAAAGGCGCCGATCAGGTCGCGCAGCGGCAGGTCGCCGCGCTGCACGATCTTGAGGGCGGCGAGCAGCTCGCCCTGGAACAGCTCGGTGCGGCGGCAATCATGCGCGAGCGTCGCCAGCGTGCGGACCACCGGCATCTTGCCGATGTCTCCCTTGCCGAAATCACTCTCCAGGCCCCAGATCGCAACCAGGATATGGCGAGGCACGCCGAACTGCTGCTCGATGCGCGAGAGCAGCGCGGCGTGACGCTGCAACAGCGCCTTGCCGCCATTGATGCGGCCGGGGCCGACGCGGGTCGAGACGTACTGTTCAAAACTCTTGTTGAAGGTGTGGCGCTGCCGCCGGTCGAAGGCGAGCACCGCGCCGTCCTGCTGCACGCCGCTGAGCGCCGCATTGGTCACGCTCGCCGAGACGCCCGCCGCCTGCGCCTCCGAGGCCATGCTGGCGACGAAGCTGTTGAAGTCGCCGCCGCAGCGCGCAGCCTCGGCCGAGCCGCCGGCCAGACAGACGAAACCGGCAACGGCCAGAGCGTATCTCAGCATATGGAGCGATCCCCCAGAATTCTTGCGCGAAGCAACGCGATCCCAGCGCGAAGCAGTGCGTGATCATGCCCGGGAAAGCCGCCACCGTCAAAGTGGCCCGCTTGATCCGCATCAACGTGTCTCACGTCCTCCTTCCTAGACTGGACAAAACAGCCGAGCCGAGCAGGAGCCGCCATGACCGGAATTACCTTGACCGCCGAACAGATCCGCAACGCACCCGCACCGGTGCGGCAATGGATCGAGCAGGAGGTGATCACCTCGCTCGGCCTTGCGTCGCGGACACCCATGGCCGCTCCGCCGCAGGCGGCCCATCTCGTTGCCTGCAGCGTGGACGACATGGCCGGCGTGCTGGAGCATATCCGCGGCGCGCTTCCCGCGGTGAACGTGCTGTTCGAGCTCGGTCGACCGGGCATCAGCTTCGGGCAGCCTGCGGTGATGACGTTCCGCCTGATGGACATCCTGCATCACACCCGCTTGCAGGACATCGGCCAGGTGATGACCTGCCTGGAGATGATCAACCGGGCCCTGACCGAGGTGAGGAAGGATCCGTCGGTGCTGTTCTGCGGCTTCGACAATGAAGGGCACTGCCTGATCGCGCCGCAGACCCAGGCCAGCATCGCGATGCTGTGGCAGACCATGATGGAACGCCAGCAGGCCGCGCGGGAGCATCAGGCCGGCAGCAGGATTGCGCCGGCGGCCTGAAGCGGGGGATCCCCGGCTTTACGAGCGCTCGGCGAGGAAATCGGCCTGCGGAGAGAACCGGCGGCGCGGTGCAGGCGACTAATCCCTGCGCCCCCGTCTCCTCAACCGACAGAGAGTGCCGATGCCCGCGCCGCAAAACATCTCCAGATCGCTTCTCCTTGCCGCCCTGCTGTTCGCTCACGCCGTCACCGCCTTGGCACAGACGCGTGACGTCGCAGGCGGACGCGACTATCCCGGCATCGGCCGCTTCGCTGGCAGTATCATCACCGGCTATGTGGTGAAGGATTTTGACGCGGCACGGATGCAGGCGGCAAGCTTCAAGGACGGCCAGCCGACCGATGCGCGGCGGCTCGAGGGCCGCATCGTCCGCATCGCCTACCGCACCAATCCCGGCCCCTCGATTCTGGAAGTGTCGCGCAATTTCGAGACGCAGCTTGCCAAGGCCGGCTTCGAGACCTTGCTGGCCTGCGACACCGACGCCTGCGGCGCGATTCCGTTCACGGAAAGCATCGACACGCTGCCGATCCCGCAGATGTGGATCGACGGCTTCAGCTACCGCTATGTTGCCGGCCGCAAGACCGAGGGCGGGCGCGAGATTTGGGCCAGCGTCCTCGTCAGCCAGAACAACCAGGAAATCTATGCGCAGGTCACCGTCGCGGAGCTGGGGGCGATCGCGAACAAGATGGTCGATGCCGCCGCGATGGCCAAGGGCCTCGGCGAGACCGGCCACATCGCGCTCTACGGCATCTATTTCGACACCGACAAGGCCGTGCTGAAACCCGAGAGCCGCCCGACGCTGGAGCAGATCGCCAAGCTGCTGGCCAGCCAACCGCAGCTCAACGTCTTCATCGTCGGCCACACCGACAGCCAGGGCGCCTATGAGTACAATCTCGACCTCTCGAAGCGTCGCGCCGAAGCCGTCGCAGCCGAGCTGGTGAAGAGCTTTCGCATCGCCCAGACACGACTGCGCACCGCCGGCGTCGGATTGCTGGCCCCGGTCGGCTCGAATGCAACGGATAGCGGCCGCGCGTTGAACCGGCGGGTGGAACTGGTGGCGCCGTGAGGCCTTGCTCGTCATTCCTGGGCGCTGCTGCTATGATGTCGATGCTTGCGCAGGAGGCGAAACGCCATGCCCGACAATCAGCATTCTCTTCCATCACGTCTTGGCCTCCTTCGCATCCCCCTGTTCCGCCTGCTCGCCATCAACCTTGCGATCGGCGCCTGCGCCGCCGCGCTGCTCGTCGGCGGGCTGCTCTGGCTCAATCCCGGACATCTGCGCGAATTGATCTTCGCCGACCGCGCCCCCGGCATTGCGCTTCTCGTCCTGCTCGGCTCCTTCCTCATCACTTTCGGCTCCGCCGCGATGGGCAGCGCGATCATGCTGCATGGACGCAAGGAAGATAATGAGGATGACGGCCAGCGCGGCGGCGGACACGGATCGCGGCTCGCCGTGCACGAACTGGCGCAGCGCACGCACACGCGTTGAGATACACAACGCGAATTCGAATGCGCTCGCGTGCAGGAAATGAGAACCCTCCGCGCGCATTCGGAAAAGATGCAACTCTACGCGCTTCAACGCATGCCGCACGAGTTCCCGCTGCATCGCGAGAGCGAAGATGTTGAGTAAATTGCTTTGACGATCCGATCATTTGCTTCGAAATTCGTACAGGCCGCGCTCGCGATCGACGCATATCTGATGCGCACGCTGCGACATCAACGCCGTCATGATTTGCCTTGCCATGGCACGGCGATGGTATTAGCCTTCTATTTTAGGTTGTTGCCCTGCCAGCCCCGGGCGACGCTGAAAGCCAAAAATAAACGGCGGGCTTTGCGGCCCGCCGTTTATTGAGGTCGGGGCCCATCAACCGGATATATCGGATTTCACGAAGCGCTGGACGCTTCCTCCTGCCCCGAAATGCCAACGGACGCCGTCGATCGATCCCGCAACCGGTTCCGGCGCCGCAGCGGCCGTAGCTGACACCCGGAAACCCGCCAAAGTCATTTGACTATGGCGCCCTGATCGACGACAAGCCCGCCATGGCCAAAAAACCCGGAACCAATCCCAAAGGCGAATTCGCCTTTTTCAACGTCTTCTATGAAGACGGCTCCCAGCGCTCCAACCGGCGCGTACCGTCGGAGCTGCTCGGAGGCCTCGACGGCGACGAGCCCGCCCGTGCCTTCATCATGGAGCAGGACCGCGAGATCGCCGAAAAATCCGGCCGTCCGCCGCTGGAGATCAAGGATCTTGAGCGGGTCGGGGCGAAGAAGAAATAGCGCTGCGCGCCGGACACGCGAAGCGTCAAGTACAAACAAAAACGGCGGGCCTAGGCCCGCCGTTTTCGTTTGGATGGATGCCCGGGTCAGGCCCGGGCATGACGACCCGACTTAGTTGTCCAGGAACGACCGCAGCTTCCGCGACCGCGACGGATGTTTCAGCTTCCGCAGCGCCTTCGCCTCGATCTGGCGAATACGTTCGCGCGTCACGCTGAACTGCTGACCCACTTCTTCCAGCGTGTGGTCGGTGTTCATGCCGATGCCGAAGCGCATGCGCAGCACGCGCTCTTCGCGCGGGGTGAGCGAGGCGAGCACGCGCGTGGTAGTCTCGCGCAGGTTCGACTGGATCGCGGCGTCAATCGGGAGGATCGCGTTCTTGTCCTCGATGAAATCGCCGAGGTGCGAATCCTCTTCGTCACCGACGGGCGTTTCGAGCGAGAGCGGCTCCTTGGCGATCTTGAGGACCTTGCGGACCTTTTCCAGCGGCATGCCGAGCTTTTCGGCGAGCTCTTCCGGGGTCGGCTCGCGGCCGATCTCGTTGAGCATCTGGCGGCTCGTACGCACGATCTTGTTGATCGTCTCGATCATGTGCACGGGGATGCGGATGGTGCGCGCCTGGTCGGCGATCGAGCGGGTGATCGCCTGCCGGATCCACCACGTGGCGTAGGTCGAGAACTTGTAGCCGCGGCGGTACTCGAACTTGTCGACAGCCTTCATCAGGCCGATGTTGCCTTCCTGGATCAGGTCGAGGAACTGCAGACCGCGGTTGGTATATTTCTTGGCGATCGAGATCACGAGACGGAGGTTGGCTTCCACCATCTCCTTCTTGGCCTGGCGGGCTTCGCGCTCGCCCTTCTGCACCGAGTGCACGATCTTGCGAAATTCGACGATCTCGAGGCCGGTGAGGGCTGCGAGCTGATGCACCTCGTGGCGAAGGTCCTTGATGCGGTCCTTCTCGTGGTGGACGAAATTCTTCCAGCCCTTGGCCGAAAGCTTCGAGACACGGTTGAGCCAGCGCGGATCGAGCTCCGAGCCGGTGTAGTTGCGCAGGAAGTCTTCGCGCGCGACGCCGTGGCTGTCGGCCAGACGCATCAGGCGGCCTTCGTGGGACACGAGACGCTTGTTGATGTCGTAGAGCTGCTCGACGAGGCTGTCGATACGCGCCTGGTTGAGGCGCAGCGACTTCACCTCGACGATGATCTCGTCCTTGAGCTTGCGGTACTTGCGCTCCTGGTGCGGCGAGAGCGAGGGACCATGCGAGGTGCTCTCGAGCTGGTTCTGGATGTCCTGCTCTTGCAGCTTGCGCAGCTTCTTGTAGCTCTCGGCGATCTTGTCGAAGATCTCGACGACCTTCGGCTTGAGCTCGGCCTCGATTGCCGCAAGCGACATCTGGTTCTCGAACTCGTCGTCATCGTCCATGTCGGCTTCGGCGGCGGCCTCGCCGGGATCCTTCTCGGCTTCGCCGGCATTGCCCGACGCAGGCGCGGCGCGGAACGGGGTCGGCGCCGGCGGTGCGGCGGGCGGCGCGACATGCGCGCCCACGGCCGCAGCGGCCTGACCGCCTTCGGCCGACGCTTCGCCGTTGGGACCGGCGATCATCGCGGTGTTCATGCCGGCCTTGGCATCGGGGCCGGCATAGGTCGCTTCGAGATCGATGATGTCGCGGAGGAAGATCTTGCCTTCGTTGAGCTCGTCGCGCCAGATGATGATGGCCTGGAAGGTCAGCGGGCTTTCGCAGAGACCTGCGATCATCGCCTCGCGGCCGGCCTCGATGCGCTTGGCGATCGCGATTTCGCCTTCGCGAGACAACAGCTCGACCGTGCCCATCTCGCGCAGATACATGCGGACGGGATCGTCGGTGCGCTCGCCCGGCTCGCTCTTCTTGACTTCGGTGACGGCCTTTTGCGTGACCTCGACGAGTTCGTTGTCGGTCTCGTCCTCCCCGCCTTCGTCCTTTTCCTCCTCGTCGCCGCTATCGTCGGCTTCGGTGACGTTGATGCCCATGTCCGAGAGCATGGACATGATGTCCTCGATCTGCTCGGGGGAGGTCTGGTCGGACGGCAAAACTTCGTTGAGCTGATCGAAGGTCACGAAGCCGCGCTTCTTGGCCTGCTTGATCATCTTCTTCACTGCCGCGTCGGACAGATCGAGCAACGGCGACGGCGCGTCCTGGGAATCCTTCTCCGGAGCGTCCGCTGCCTTGTCGTCTTTTTCCTTGTCCTTCGCCTGCAGCGTCTTTGCCTTGGTGGCCATCCATTGCTCCTAAACGCGCTTCATGCGGAAGGCACATCGGCCCGCCCGCGTGAAATCACTTGAACCTGTTGCTCGACGCTCTCGCTTCGCCAGATCTCGACACGGAAAGGGCGGCGCGCATATCTCTCGCCACCCCGACCTTTCTCTCGCCGGATTTGCCTAACGCTTCGTGAGCCTCTTTGTCACAGCGGATGCAGGTGAAGTGCCAACAGCTATTGCGCGGATTCATTCCTGACGCGTCTGTTCTGCCTGCGGCCGCCTGGGGGCCAAAGTGCTACAAGACCGTTAAGCCTCGATTAACCCTGTTTTTGCCGCCAAACCTTGGATTTGGCGAGTCTTTTAGCGGTTCCCGCCCCGGCCGTCCGCATGATTCTTTCATCAGACGCTCTTCTGGAACCGGCCCGACAGCTCGCCAAAACCCTCGATCAGGGCCTCGGTGCCGTCAACTTCGGCCAACCGAGCCTTCACGTCACGAAGCCACGCCATATTGGCCTCGCTGGGATCGTCCCCCAAGGCCAACTCGGCGTCCTTCAGTTCTCTAAGTAGTGAATGGTACTGCCGATGCAAGGCAACGAGCTGGTGCCAGGTGGCGAGAACGTCGTCCTGGGCCGCGCCCTCGCGGGCGCCCCACACCGCCTGGGTCGTGATGCGCCCCTCAACCTTTTGAATAAGCTGTGAAAATCCGCCCTTCTCGAGATCGTCGCGCATCTTCTCGGCCTGCTCGGAAGGGTCCGGGCTGTGGTGATGGTCGTTGGCGAAGGCGGCGATAATTCCGGCCCGGAGCTTGTGGACGTCGGAGTGGATGAACTCCAGGGCCGCGGCCTCCTCGAGGTGCTCATGCAGCAGCCAGGGGTGGTTGATCAGAATTTGCAGGATCAGCGCCTCGCGGCGGGAAATGGCGCTGCGCTGGCCCTGCATGATCGGGCTTGTCGCCAGCTGGGGGCTTGCCGCCTGGTAGGGGCCGGAGGGCAGCATGGCGGGACCGGGCGGGCCGCGACGTCCCTGACCACCGAATCCCTGGCCGCCGAATCGATTCGCCTGCCCCCCGCCGCGGGGCTGGAACGGCCGGCCGCCGCCGCCGGGGCGGAAATTGCCCCGCCCGGCAAAGCCGCCGCGGCCGCTGTCCGGCGCAAAGGTCCGCTGAAGCCGCTCCGCGAGATCCTGGCGATAATAGCGCCGCACCACCTCGTCACGGATGCCGTTCGAGAGCTCCTTGATGCTTGCCTCCAGTGCGGCGCGCCGCTCGGGGGTGGCAAAATTGCCGCCTTCGAGCTCGCGCGACCAAAGCATGTCGGCAAGCGGCCGCGCCGCCGCGATCACCTCCTCGACCGCCCCCCGGCCGCCGGCGCGCACGAGATCGTCGGGATCCTGCCCTTCGGGCAGCAACGCAAAGCGCAGGCTCTTGCCCGGCGCGAGGAAGGGCAGCGCGAGATCAGCGGCGCGATAAGCCGCCTTCTGCCCGGCCTTGTCGCCGTCGAAGCAGAGGATCGGCTCGTCCGCCATCTTCCACAGCAGTTGAAGCTGGTTTTCGGTCAGGGCAGTGCCGAGCGGCGCCACGCTGCCCGCAAAGCCTGCGGTGACCATGGCGATGACGTCGACATAGCCTTCGACCACGATCAGCGGGCTACCGTCATAGGTGGCTTTGCGCGCGGTCTGGTGATTGTAGAGATTGTCGCCCTTGTGGAAGAGCGGCGTCTCCGGCGAGTTCAGATATTTGGCCGGAACGTCCTTCTCCAGCGCGCGTCCGCCGAAGGCGATGACGCGGCCGCGCAAGTCCGTGATCGGAAACATCACGCGGTCGCGGAAGCGGTCATAGGGCACGGGAATGTCATCGCCGGCGACCAGCAGGCCGGTCTCGACCATGTCCTCGACGGAGACGCCGAGCTTGCCGAGATGCTCCTTCAGCGCGAAGCGATCGGGCGAGGCATAGCCGAGGCGAAACTGCACTTGCGTCGCCGGCGAGATCGCGCGGTCGGCGAGGTAGCCGCGCGCTTTGGCGCCGACGCGCGAGGCCAGCGTCTCGGCGAAATATTTCGCGGCGAGATCCATGACGTCGTGCAGCGTCCGGCGCCGCTGCTCGTGCCGCGCCGCATCGGGCGTCACCGCCGGCAGCGGCAGGCCCGCGATGCCGGCGAGCCGCTCGACCGCCTCGGCGAACGGCAGGCCGTCGGTCTCCATCACGAAGGTGATGATGTCGCCGTGCTTGCCGGAGGAGAAGTCGTGGTAAAAACCCTTCTGGTCGTTGACGTAGAAGGACGGCGTCTTCTCCTGCTGGAACGGCGACAGCCCCTTCCACTCCCGCCCCGCCTTCTTCAGCTTGACGCGCTTGCCCACGACTTCGGAGACCGAAAGCCGGGCACGCAGCTCGTCGAGGAATTGGGGCGTGAAGCGCATGGGATGTGTCTAGCGCGAACCAGGGTGAGTCGGGCGAAGGATCAGGGATATAGGTGCGGCCTGCCCAGAAGTCAGGTTTAGGCGGGTTATCCGCGCTGTTCACAGGCCCCTTCCCTCCTTCCGGGCGCGCGGAGCGCGGCCGAGACCGATCGTTTTTCACCGTCACCCTGAGGTGCTCGCCCTCTCCGGCGAGCCTCGAAGGGCGACGGCCCGGCTGCATCCGGGCCGATTCATTCTTCGAGGCTCACACTGCTTTGCAGTGCGAGCGCCTCAGCATGACGGAACAGGTGGCCGGCGTATGACGGGAAAAGCTTGAACCGCGCCCGGTTCCACGCTTCCATACCGCCATGTTCAGGACCTTTCGAGGCGGCCACAGCGGGGGCTGGCGCGTGACCTCGATTTCACCCGTGACGGGCGAGCCCCTGCCCTTCATGCCGGCGCTGTCGGTCACCGACAGCGAGGCCATCTCATTGCCGCTGGTGCCCTCGCGCAATGCGTGGCGGCTGGTCGGCGCGCCGAGCTCGCTCCGCTATACCGAGCGCGCCGAGAAGCAGCAGCTCACCGCGGTGCAGGCCGGGCTCGGCCGGCTGGAGGCGACCTCCGCGGCGCTGATCCCGATCCGCAAGTCGCAGGCCTGGTGGGAGCTGACGCAGGAAGAGCGGCGCAGGATCTTCGAGGACAAGTCGCACCACATCGCCAGCAGCCTGCGCTTCCTGCCTGCGATCGCGCGCCAGCTCTATCATAGCCGCGACCTCGGCGAGCCCTTCGATTTTCTCACCTGGTTCGAATTCGCCCCCGCGCACGCCTCGCTGTTCGAGGAACTGGTAGGGATGCTCAGGCGAACCGAGGAATGGACTTACGTCGAGCGCGAGGTCGACGTGCGCGCCGTCAAGGAAGTGCTGTCGGCCTAATGATCGAGGAAGCGGCCTGACTCGATGCGCGGCAGATCGGTCACGGGCCAGTTATAGATATAGGTCCACGCCTTCGACGTGACGCCGTCCGCGCCTGTCACGTCGATCAGCTTGCGCAGATATTCCGTCGGCTCCGCAAAGCCCTCGCCGCAGGCTTCGTACATGTCGAGTTCGCGCAGCAATTCGTCCGGCACATGAAGGCGAAACAGCTCGCCATGGACGACCTCGGAGGTCGCGTCCGACACCAGCAATCCCGGATAATGCTTCACCAGAACGAGCCGGCCGCGACAGGTCCCCTCGCCAAGGAAATCCGCGTGGCCCGCGAGCAGCCGCGCCATCGGATGGTCGAAGCCGCGCATCAGGGTGCCGTAGACGAAGAGACGATCGGAGGTCATAGAAATGTCTATAGCCTCTGAACTCCGTCATTGCGAGGAGCCGTTGCGACGAACCTGCAGCAACAACTCACCCGGCCTTCACGACCTCATCACTCACCACCACGAACTTCTTCAACTCCATCCGGCCAAAGCTGGTCGAGAGCGCGACATCGGCGGCATCGCGGCCGGTGCCCATCAGGATGCGGCCCCTGCGGGGAATGTTGTGGCGGGCGTCGAAGGTGAACCATTTGCCTGACAGCCAGACCTGAAACCAGCCGGAAAAATCCATCGGGGCCGGATCCGGCGGAATGCCGATGTCGCCCATGTATCCGGTGCAATAGCGCGCCGGGATGCCCATGCAGCGGCAGAAGGTCAGCGCGAGATGCGCGAAATCGCGGCAGACGCCGGTCTTCTGCTCGTAGACGTCGTGCGCCGATTTCATGTGATGGGCGTGCTCGTAGCCGAAGGTGACGTGCTTGTGCACGAACTCGGTGATCGCGCAGACACGCGCCCAGCCAGGTTTGGTCTTGGCGAACAGCGACCAGGCGATGTCGGTGAGCTTGTCGGTCTCGCAATAGCGGCTCGGCATCAGGTACAGCATCAGTTCGTTCGGCAATTGCTCGATGGGCGATTGCTGCGCGGTCGGCATCACCTCGTCGGGCAAGCCAGTATCGCGGACCAGCGCGCGGCCCTTCAGGGTCACGCCGCCGGCAGGAGCGACGAGGCGGCCGCAGACGTTGCCGAAGCTGTCGTGATAGAAGCGGATCGGAACGTCGGGCTCAGCGACCACCGTCTCCTTGCCGATGATGTCGGCCTGCCGCGAGGGGTGGATGTTGAGCATGATCACCATCGGGGTCGGCTGCTCTGCCGCGTAGGTGATCTCGAAGCCGACCCTGATTTCCATCTATAAGACCTCTGCCTCCATCTCTTCGTCGCTCTGCTGGTCGTCCGAGACCACCCTGATGGTCACGTCCATGGCCTCGAAGGCATTCCCGGCGCCGATATAGACCCCGTGCAACGGGATCGCCTGGCGCGGATCGCGGGCGACCGCGACGCGAATGAGATCGCGGGTGCCGACGATGCCGTTGGTCGGATCGAACTCGATCCAACCCGCACTCGGCAGATAGACCTGCACCCATGCGTGGGTCGATCCGCCGCCGACGTGACGCTGCTCGATATCCTCCGGCACGAAGATGTAGCCGGAGACAAATCGCGCGGCGATACCGAGGTGGCGCAACGCTTCGATCATAAACAGCGCATAGTCCCGACAAGTTCCCGTGCCCAACTGCAAAGTATCGAGCGGATGCTGCGTGCCGAGCTCATGGCGCTTGCGGTATTTGAACTGCTTGCGGATGCCGTGCGTCATGCCGCTCAGGATCTTGAAAGTCGGCGTCGGCGCGTCCTCGTCGAGGAAGCCGCGTGCCCATTCCGCGATCTCGCCGCCGGGATCGGTGTATTGCGGCGTGATGTACTGGACGAGATCGGGAAATTCCTCGTCGTCATAGGCGAAGGGGTAGAAATAGGCGGTATCGTCCGGCGTCAGCGCGAATTCCTCGACCGGGTTGTGCTCGACGGTGACATGCCACTCGAAGCTCAGCGTCTCCGCACGTTCGTCGAAATTGGCGATCGCGACGGAGTTGCCGAACACGTCGTGAATCCAGTGCAGCGACATCGGCGTGGGCGAGATATCGAGCCTGGAGGCGAGCACACGCAGATCGTGCCCGTCGCGCGGACGCAGCATGATCCTGTGTTCGCCGAACGCCACGGGGCGGTTGTAGCGATATTCGGTCTTGTGATGAATCGTCAGCAGCGGCATCGTGGGGCAATCATGGTGATATTGGGGGGATCAATCTACAGCGATTCTGCCCAATTGTGAGGGTGACTGCTCTTTCCATAGGCAATCTGGATGGCTTTAGATACGGCTGACGCGACCGATCAACTGCTGGATGAGGGCGACATTCCGCCGGTGCATGAGGTGAATGCCGGGGGAGCATCGCCCTTTCTGCTCACCTCGGATCATTACGGGCGGATTCTGCCGCGTGCGCTCGGCGATCTCGGCGTCGCCGGGACCGAGCTGACGCGGCACATCGCCTGGGATATCGGCATCGCCGGCGTCGCCGAACGGCTGGCAAGGATGCTCGACGCACATCTGATCGCGCAGCGCTATTCGCGACTCGTGATCGACTGCAACCGCCCGCCGGGCGCAGCGAGCTCGATTCCGGTCATTTCGGAGGCAACGGCAATCCCGCGCAACGAGGGCATTTCGGAGCACGAGCGCGAGGCGCGGCGGCGCGAGATTTTCGAGCCCTATCATCGCCGCATCAACGCCGTCATCGACGGCCGGCTGCACGACAAGCGACCCACGGTGCTGGTGTCGCTGCACAGCTTCACGCCGGTCTATGCCGGGGTGGAGCGGCCCTGGCACATCGGCACGCTCTACAACCGCGACACGGTGCTGCCGCACCTTCTGCTGAAACATCTCCGCGCCGAGAGCGATCTCGTCGTCGGCGACAACGAGCCTTATGCGGTGAACGACCTCACCGACTACACCATCCCCGTGCACGGCGAAGCCCGCGGCCTCGTCAACACCGGCATCGAGATCCGCCAGGATCTGATCGCGGATCAGTCCGGTGAGCAACAATGGGCCGACCGGCTGGCGCGGATCTTCGCGGAGATCGAGGTGGAGCTGAGGGCGGAGAGAGTGGTCGACTAGCCGCCGCGCGTCGCGACGAACAGCGCCAGCGCGGCGAAGATCGCGGCGATGCCCCACAGCACCCAGGCCATGCGGCCGTCGCCCCGGGCATCCAGCGTCGCCTCGGCCGGGTTGTCGGGATTGACATGGACCTCGACGGTCGCGCCGTCCTGATAGCGCGACATCAGCTTCCGCAGCATCTCCTCGGAGGCCGACGGCGTTCCGGCCGCGACACGCGCGCATTCATTGGTGTAGCTGACGTTCTGATAGCGGTAGGTATAGGTCACGCGCTTGCCGAACATCTCGACGCCGCGCGCCTCGCCGGGCTCGCTGGCCGCGTGATATTCCTCCATTCCCGACAGCTTGATCGTGCCCGGCACCACAGGCCAACGCGTCGCCATCGACGCCTGCTTTCGCACGGCAAACCCCATCAGCGCGATGACGAGGCCGAACGCGCCGAAGGCGACGACAAGGCCCGCAAGATCGGGCCGTCCGATATGATGCGCGAGATAGGCATAGGCCTGATTGAACCCGAACACCGAGCCGAACACGATGGCAAGCACGATCACCGTGCCAATGCCGAGACAGCCCCACAGGCCCTTGGGCAGGTCGCGTTCCAGCACGGCCTGATCGGGATGGCGCGGATTGTAGTAGACCGTGACGATGCTGCCGGCCGGATATTTCGCGAGCTTTTCGGCGACCTGGAAATTGCCGAGGTCCTCGCCGATCGAGATGCGGTTGTTGCGCAGCTTCCTGCCGCCCACCGAATACTCGTAAGTCACATTCGCAAAATTGCGGCTCTCGAGGCGTGAGCCGCCCTCGCGGTCGTCGTCGAAAACCTTGACCTCGCGCACCTCTGCGACCGAGGTGACGACCTTGCCCGGCGCCTGCAGCCAGCTTCGCGCCTCGCGCACCTGCCAGGTCTTGACGATTGCGGCGACCAGGATGAGTCCGAGCGGTGCAAGCAGCATCGCGTAGACGAACCAGGGCAGATCGGGCACGGCAATATCCTTCGTCAACGGCAATGCCCGATTGGACGCATCGCCGCCGACAAAGGTTCAAGCAGAACAAGCGCGAAAGCGGCCTATTTCGCCCTGGTCAGCGCCAGCCAGATGCCGCCGCCGATCATGAAGCCGCCGGAGACGCGCGACATCAGACGGGTGCGGCGGGCGGAGAAGAACTTTCGCGCCCGCCCGGCCGCGATGGCGTAGAGCGCATCGGTCATCGCCGCAGTGACCATGAAGGTCGCGCCCAGCAGCGCGACCTGCGGGAAGTGGTCGCGGTTCATGTCCATGAACTGCGGAATGAAGGCGCCGAAGAAAATCAGGACCTTCGGGTTCGACAGCAGCACCAGAAAGCCTTGCAGGAAGAACCCGCCGCGCGGCGGTGCCGGCGGTTCGTCGACATCGATCCCTTCGACCGGCGCCCAGATCAGCCTGATTCCGAGCCAGATCAGATAGGCCGCGCCTGCGAAGCGCACCCAGTCGAACCAGTAACCCATGGTCGCCATCAGCGAGGTCAGGCCGACCGCGACGATGCCGATGACGATGGCAAGGCCCGCCTGCGCGCCCGCGACATTGGTCAGCGCCGCGCGCGTACCGTGGCGCAGGCCGTTGGCGATGACGAGGGTCACGATCGGCCCAGGCAGCAGCGCCAGCGCAACGCAGGCGGCGACGAAGGCGAGATAGGCTTGCATGGACATCATGAGAAGGACTCGCTGAGGGTGGTTCGGGGACATTAATGCACGGCGACGGCGGCAACGGAAGTCACGACCTCGCACTTGACATGCAACCATTTGGTTGCCTATTATCGCTACTATGGATGAAGTCTTCAAAGCGCTCGCCGATGCGTCACGACGGTCGCTGCTCGACAGGCTTCACGCCAGGAACGGCCAGACGCTGAACGAGCTCTGCGAGGGCCTCGCGATGACGCGCCAGGCGGTGACCAAGCACCTTGTCGTTCTTGAAGAGGCCAACCTGGTCACGACGATCAGGCACGGCCGCGAGAAGCTGCACTATCTCAATCCAGTACCGATCCATCAGATCGGCGAACGCTGGATCAGGAAATTCGAGCGCGGCAAGCTCGCCGCGCTCGGCGAATTGAAACGCCAGTTGGAGAAGCGCGATGAGTAAGCCGCAATTCGTCTATGTGAGCTATATCGAGACCACGCCGGAAAAACTGTGGGAAGCGCTGACATCGAGCGAGTTCACGAGGCAATACTGGTTCGGCGCCGAGGTCCGATCCGACTGGAAGGTCGGCTCCCCCTTCGCGCTGACGCTCGATGGCGAGATCACCGATTCCGGCGAAATCCTCGAGGCCGATCCCCCGCGGCGCTTGTCCTACAGCTTCAAGCACCAGAAGTTCGAAGAGCTCCGCGGCGAGCCGATTTCGCGCGTCGTCTTCACCATCGAACCGTTCGGCTCGCTCGTGCGTTTGACCGTGCTGCATGACGGCTTTGTCGAGGGCGGCAAATACCTCGGCGCCGTCTCCAATGGCTGGCCGGCGATCCTTTCCGGGCTCAAGAGCCTGCTGGAGAGGGGCCAGGTGCTCGCCATCCCGCGCGCGGCCCTCAACAAGGGATTCGACGCAACATGAATTTCGAGCAGTTCAAGCCGCTGACGGTCTACACCATCTACATCGCCTCGACGCCGGACAAGGTGTGGGAGGCGCTGACATCGGCCGAGTTCAGCCGCAGATACTTTTCCGGCTTTGCGGTGGAGATGGAGCCGAAGCTCGGCGGCAGCTTCATCGTGCGCGCGCCCGACGGCTCCGAACACATCTCCGGCGAGGTGTTCGAATACGATCCGCCGAGGAAGCTGACGGTAACGTGGGACGTCAACTGGCCCGACCTCGTCGCAAAACTCGGCACCACACTCGTCACCTACGAGATCGAGGAAGCCGGCGAAGCCGTCCGTCTCACCATGAGCGAACGCCACGACCGTCCGCTGAGCGACGATATCCTTTCCGGCGGCCGCACGGGCTGGCCGGCGATCCTGTCCGGGCTCAAGAGCCTGCTCGAGACGGGGAAGGCGCCGCAGATAACGATGGCGCCGCCAGCGCAGATGCTGGCGGCGTTGAAGGCGATGGGGATCAGGACGCCGTAGCGATTGGAACCTGCGCCTTCATCGCTTCTTCTTCACCGGCGGCTGAATCTCGTCGATCTTGCTGCGGCAATCCCCTTCCGATTCGTGCGGGCCCGAGACGAAGGTCCCGCTGACCTTGATCGCGTACCAGCCTGACTCCACGCCGAGCCGGAGCGCTTCGTCTGTCTTGACGTGCCGTGGGGAGAGAGCTTGCATCGGTTGAGCTTGCATCAGGTGCTTTCGGTTGGCGTTCGATCTCATATCGAAACGCAGTGGAATCTTTCGGATATCCGCGGCAAGAGGTGCGGGGATTGCGCCATTTCACGTCGCGCGCGTGTAGTCGTGGCGCCACGTGGGCGCGGGGACGACCGCTCTTTCCGACATTGGCGCACCGTGCGCGCAATCACGGCAATTAGCTATCGTTTTCTCGCCCAGGGGCGAATAGCTCGCTGCCGATGAGTCCGGCTCCCTCTAAGCCATCGGCGCCACCAGCCGCCGATAGAGATGCCACGTCGCATGCCCGAGCACCGGCAGCGTCACGATCAGCCCCAGGAAATACGGCAGCGCCGAGACGATCAGCAGGATCACGATCACGGCGGCCCAGCCGATCATCGGCAGCGGGCTCGTCACCACGGCGCGCACGCTCGTGACCATGGCGGTGACGAAATCGACCTCGCGGTCGAGCAGCAGCGGAAACGACACCACGGTCAACGAAAACAAGATCAGCGACAGCGCCGCGCCGACCGCATTGCCGATCGCGAGGAACAGCAGGCCCTCGTTGGTCGTCAGAACCACCGTCATGAATTCCTGGAGGCTCGAGAACGAGGCGTGCAGGCCGAGCAGCAGCGCGATCAGGAGCCGCACCTGGTACATCCAGATCACGAACACGAACAGCGTGACGAACGCCATCCAGCCGATCTCGCTGCGCGAGCGTATCGCCGACCAGATCGCAGCAAACGAGACCGGCTCGCCGCGCTCGCGCCGGCGGCTGACTTCGTAGAGCCCGATCGCCACGAACGGGCCGATCAGCGCGAAACCCGCCGCGAGGGGATAGACCAGATAGACCATGCCGAAGGCGGTGAGGCAGAGCATGATGGCGATACCGCCGGCCGCATAGAGCCCACCGAAGCAGAGTCCGTAAAGCGGCACCGCCTGGAAATCGCGCAGGCCCTCGACCAGCGCCTCGGCAATGTCGGTCGTCGCAACGGTACGCACCACCGGATCGACCTTGCCCGAGATGGACATCGGCTCCCTCCTCCTCTGCCGTTGCAATCTTCGTCGCACGCGGATCGACCTCGATTGTAGCGCCCTTGAGCGCCGCGCGCGACTTCAGAATCTTTCCCCATGGGTGGCTTTTCGGCGCGATGCCTATGGACTGAGCAGAGGATGGTGCCGCAGATTGCCCCTTCCGACCAGCACATGCGATCACCAGAGCGGACCACCCGACCGATGAGCTTGCGTACCCGGCTACTGATATTGGTGATCGCGGCCATGCTGGTGCCGGCGAGCCTGGTCGGGCTGCGCTTCGTGCAGAACAGGAGCAGCGAGATCAACGCGGCCCTCGCCAATCTGGCTGCGACGGCCGACGACATCGCCGGCGATCTGGACGAGAAGATCCAGGGCACCGCCCAACTTCACTATGGCCTCGCCCGAGCGCGCGACCTCGACACGCGCGACAAGGCGGCGTGTTCGGCCTTTCTGTCGGACGTGCGCGAAGAATACCCGCAGTTTACCGGGATACTGACCATCAATCCGGACGGCAGCCTGTTCTGCGACTCGCTGCGGACCGACCGCACCCTCGATCTGAGGGATCGCGCCTATTTCAAGCAGGTCCAGGGCTTGCACGGCGGCGTCGCTATCGAGCCGGTGTTCGGCCGGCTGACCGGACTATCGGTGCTCCAGATCGCCTACCCCGTGCGATCGGAGGCGGGCGCGTTGAAATTCATCCTGCTTGCCTCCTTCAACCTCAACAAGTTCGCGGAATACCACCACAAGCGGCTGCTCACCGAGAAGGAGATCCTCCTCACCGACGGCAAGGGGACCGTTCTGGTCGCCCCCAAGGAAGGCGGCCGGAGTGCGCCCGTCGGCGCCTCGATCGCAGGGTCCGACCTGTTCCGCTTCGCCGCAAACCCCGATCGTGAAGCGTTTCGGGAGGTAACTGATCGCGAAGGCCGCACGCAGGTCTGGGCCGTCGCCCGCTCGCCTTCGATCCGCAACGCCGGCCTCTACATCATGGTCGGACGTTCCAAGGAGGGACTGGTCGCGGCCGCCAGCCGCCGGCTTTACGAGGACATGGCGATCCTCGCCGTGGCTTCGCTGCTGCTTTTGGCGGGCGTCTGGATCCTTGCGACCATGAGCGTCGGGCGCCAGGTCGGACGGCTCGCCACGATGGCAAAGAAGCTCGGGCTCGGCGAGCTCGGTGCACGAATCCCGCCTCCTTATCCGCGCGGCGAGCTCGGCGGATTGATGACCCTGCTGAACGGCACCGCCGAGTCGCTCGAGCAGCAACGCGCCGCCATCGCCGACCTCAGCCACAAGCTCAGCCAGTCCCAGAAAATGGAAGCGATGGGGCAGCTCACCGGCGGCGTGGCGCACGATTTCAACAATCTGCTGACCGTCATCCTCGGTAATTCGGAGCATCTTGCCGACAGGCTGGCGGGAAACAAGGAGCTGCACCGGATCGCCGGCGACATCGCGACCGCCGCCGAGCGCGGGGCCGACCTGACACGGAGCCTGCTCGCCTTCGCACGCAAGCAGCCGCTGCGACCGCGAGAGATCGACATCGCCGAGAAGGTCGTCGGCATGGAGCAGTTGTTGCGCCGGTCGCTGGGCGAGCACATCGAGTGCAGCTTCGTGTTCGGACCAGATCTGTGGTTGACCAGCGTCGATCCCGGCCAGCTGGCAACGGCCCTGCTCAACCTCGTGCTCAACGCGCGCGACGCGATGCCCGACGGTGGCAAGCTGACGGTCGAGGTCCGCAACAACTCGCTCAGTGCATCCGACCTCGACGTCAACGGCGAGCCGCGGCCAGGCGACTACGTCATGGTGGCCGTGACCGATACCGGCAGCGGCATGACCGGCGAGGTGGCAAGCCGCGCGTTCGAGCCGTTCTTCACCACCAAGGAGGTCGGCAAGGGCACCGGCCTCGGCTTGAGCATGGTCTACGGATTTGCGCAGCAATCCGGCGGGCTCGTGCAGTTGCAGTCCGAACCGGGGCAAGGCAGCGTCGTCAGGCTGTTCTTTCCTCGCATTGCAGCAACGCTGAGCGAGGATCCGCCACAAGCGGAGCGGCTCACCACCCTCGATGGAAGCGAAACCGTTCTCCTGGTCGAGGACGACGACATGGTCCGAGCCTATGTCGAGAGCGAGCTGAAGACGCTCGGCTACCGCGTCATCGCGACATCGAACGGGCCCGCAGCGCTCGACGTGCTGCGCCAGCCCGGAGATATCCATCTGCTGTTCACCGACGTCGTGATGCCCGGCGGCATGTTCGGGCCGGAGCTTGCAAGGCAAGCCCTCGTCCTGCGGCCCGGCCTCAAGGTGCTCTTCACCTCCGGCTACAGCCAAAGTCCCGTCAAGACGCCTGACGGAATCGATGCCCGCGTTCTGACGAAGCCGTTCAAGCGGCAGGACCTCGCCGCGATGCTGCGGTCCACCCTGTCGGCGCCGCCGCGATGATCAGGAACGAGACACGAGCAGAAGCGCCACGCCGAGATTGGCCGCGAACAAAACCGCGTCGACGACGAATATCCTGAGCATGGGACCTTTCAGCACGGGCCAGTAAGCCACGCCGATACGTCCGCCGCGCATCAGGACAGGCAGGTTATAGGCGAACTGGCTGAAGTGGCAGGCGGCAAAGAACAGGAACAGTGCAAGCTGCGCCTCGATCGGCTGGAAGAAGAGCGGACGCGCCGCGAGAAGATAGAGCGACAACAGTCCGATCGGCAGGTTCATCCCGCCCAGGAATGCCACGCTGGCTGCCAGCGTCGGCGCGATCGGATTGCCCCGCTCTTCACGCGGCAAAAGTATCTTCAGCGTATTGCTCTGGGCAATGCTGAACTGAATGAAGGCGCCGCCGAACCAGAGCGCATTGAGGAGCAGAACGACATCAGAAGGGCGCATGGTCATCTTCCGTAGAAAGCTTCGCTGCGCACCACACGGCCCGCGCCGTCGAAATCCATGAATTCACTGGCGCGGGCCTCGCCCAGCTGCCACCACACCGTGAGGCGCGCGATCGTCGCGTCCCAGCCCCAGCTCAGAATCTTCAGGTCGGCGCTCTTGATGTGGCCATAGGCCTTCTGCCAATAGGCGCGGATGTTCTCGGCCCCCGCGACGACCGGAGAACCGGTCAGCGTCAACGCCAAAGGACTGCGCATCTGTGCATCGTCGGCAAAATGTGCAACGACCGCGTCGATATCGACCTTGCACCAGCTTGCACGCCAGGCCGCGACGAAGCGCTCGGCGGCCTCGCGATCCATTTTCGTTGCGCTCATGACGCTGCCCTCCCCGGCTCGTTGCCGGGAAAATGGCAAAGTCGCCCTCTCATGTCAACTACATTGACATTAAGATCTGTCAGTTGCCGTCGGCGATCGTGCCCATGACCGCCATCCACGCCGCAGCGCCCGGTGCTCCGACGCGATCAAACGCCTCGCGCAGGACCTTGCGCTCGTGATCCGAGGCCTTCTGCTCGATCCGTCGTCCGGCTTCCGTCAGGCGAAGCAGCTTCGAGCGATGTTGCTCGGGTGCTCGCTTCGAGGTCAGAAGCTTGCGCTCCAGCAGCAAATTGAGCGGCCGATTGAGGGCCTGCTTGGAAATGCCGAGGACTTCGATCAGCGAGCCGATCGCGATGTCCGGGCGGCGTGCGACGACGTAGAGGATACGGTGGTGCGGACGCGACAAACCCTGCTTCGCCAGATATTCGTCGGCCTCCAGCGTCATGCCGCGCCAGCCGTAATACATGAGCTCCAGCGCAGCATCGAGATCGTGCAGCTTGGGAAGCGAGGCTCGGTGCAGCCCCGCGGCTTGGGAGGTCTTTGCCATGATCCGATTGCGTTGAAGTGAAAACCTAGCCCTTCGCCCGCAGCTCGCGCCGCAGCACCTTGCCCGTCGCCGTCATCGGCAGCGTCTCGGCGAACTCCACGAAGCGGGGATATTCGTGCGCGGCGAGTTGCACCTTGACGAACTCCTGGATCTCGCGCGCGAGTGCTGCGCCAGGGGCAAAGCCCGGGCGCAGCACGATCCAGGCCTTGATCGATTCGGTGCGGATCGGATCGGGAATGCCGACCACCGCAGCCATCGCCACCGACGGATGCTTCATCAGCGTGTGCTCGATCTCGGACGGGCCGACACGATAGCCGGCGGTAGTGATGACGTCGTCTTCGCGGCTGACGTACCAGAAATAGCCGTCCTCATCCTGCACGCCAAGATCGCCGGTCAGCAGGAACTCGCCGGCATATTTCTTCGCCGTCGCCTCGGGATTGCGCCAGTATTCGATCATCGTGCAGGGGCATGGCTGGCGCACGCCGATGATGCCACGTTGTCCTCTCGGCTGCTCTTCGCCCTTGTCGTTGACGATGCGGACATCGAAACCCGGTGTCGCCTTTCCCATCGAGCCCGGGCGGATCGGGAAAAGGTTCGAGTTGCTGCCGATCACGAGATTGCACTCGGTCTGGCCGAACACTTCATGCGCATCGATGCCGAAGGTCTCGCGCACCCAGCCGAGCAGTTCGCCGCCGAGGGATTCACCGCCGGTAAAAATGCTGCGCAGTTTCACACCGGAATGCTTTACGCCGGCCTGCCGCATCAGCTTGAGCGCGGTCGGCGGCAGGAAGACGTTGCGGACGCCGAGCTCGGCCATCATCTGCATCGCCGCCTGCGGTTCGAATTTTCGGGCGCGATGACCGACCAGCGGAATGCCGTGATACCAGAACGCGAACAGCCCGTTGACGAGGCCGCCGATCCAGGCCCAGTCCGCCGGCGTCCACATGAGATCGCCGGGGCGCGGCAGGAAGTTGTGACACATCTCCACATTCGGCAGATGGCCGAGCACGACGCGGTGCGCGTGCAGCGCGCCCTTCGGATTGCCCGTCGTGCCCGAGGTGTAAATGATCAGTGCGGGATCGTCGGCCGAGGTGTCGACCCGCGCGAAGTCGGGCGATGCGGCCTTGACTGCATCCCAGAATGATTTCGTCCCCGCCGGCGCGCTTTCGCCGACGACATAGACGTTCTTCAGGTCCGGCAGGCGATCACGGATTTTTGCCAGTTTCTCCCAGCCCGCTTCGTCGGTAACGATCGCCTTGGCCTGCGAGTTCGAAAGACGGAATTCCAGCGCGTCTTCACCGAACAATGCGAACAGCGGAATCGAAATCATCGCCGAACGGAGCGCCGCCATGTGCGCGACCGGCAATTCCAGCGATTGCGACAGGAATACCGCAACGCGGTCGCCGCGCGCAAGGCCGTCGGCCTTCAGGACATTGGCGAAGCGGCGCGACATCTCCGCGACCTCGTCGAAGGAAGTGCGCATGGTAGCGCCGTTCTCGTCGACATAGACCAGCGCGAGGCGGCCGGTCCCGTCGGCATGGCGGTCGCAGCACGCCTCCGCCATGTTGAAGCGCGCCGGGACGTCCCAGCGGAAATTGCGGTAGAGTTCGTCGTAGGTGGCGGCTTCGGTGAGCATGGTCGTTTCCCGGCAGCGGCGTCATGGCCGGGCTTGTCCCGGCCATTCACGTTCTTGTTTGGCCCTGAGTTTAAGGGCGTGGATGACCGGGACAAGCCCGGGCATGACGGAGAGAGCGTTTCACCGCACCGTCGCGAAGAACTTCCTGACATCGCGCACGAACAGCTCCGGCTGCTCGAATGCGGCGAAATGACCGCCCTTCTCCATCTCGCTCCAATGCGTGATCTTGGAGAAGTTCGGCTCCATCCAGCGCCGCACCGGCGTGATGATCTCCTTGGGGAACACTGCAACGCCTGTGGGCACGTTGACCTTCGGCGTCGTCCGGCGCTTGCCGAAGCTCTCCCAATACAGCCGCGCCGATGACGTCGCCGTCTCCGTCGCCCAATAGAGCATGACGTTGTCGAGCAGTTCGTCCTTGCTGAAGATGTTCTCGGGATGGCCGTCGCAATCGGTCCAGGCCCAGAATTTTTCCAGGATCCAGGCCGCCTGCCCGCTCGGCGAATCCGTCAGGCCATAGCCAAGTGTCTGCGGCCGCGTCGATTGCTGTTTTGAATAGCCGGAATCGAGATCGACATAGTGCTTGAGGCCGGCGAGCGCGCGCTTCTCCTCCGGCGTCGGCTCGCCCTCGACCTTCGGCGCGGCGTTGAAGGCGAGCGTGATGTGGATGCCGGCGCAGTGCTCCGGGTCCTGCCCGCCGAGCGAGGTCGTCACCGCCGAACCCCAGTCGCCGCCTTGCGCGCCGTAACGTGCGTAGCCGAGACGGTCCATCAGCCCGGCCCAGGTTGCAGCGATGCGATCGACGCCCCAGCCGGTGGTCTTGGGTTTGGCCGAGAAGCCGAAGCCCGGCAGCGACGGGCAGACAACGTGGAAGGCATCCGCGGGATCGCCGCCATGCGCGGCGGGATCGACCAGCGGCGCGATCACTTTCTGGAATTCGACGATCGAGCCGGGCCAGCCATGGGTGATGATCAGCGGCAGTGCCGACGGTTCTTTCGAGCGCACATGCAGGAAGTGGATGTCAAGCCCGTCGATCTCGGTGGTGAACTGGTCGAAGCGATTGAGCTTCGCCTCGCGGGCGCGCCAGTCATAGTCGTTCGCCCAATAGCCGCAAATCTCCTTGATCCACTTCAGCGGCGCGCCCTGGCTCCAGTCATCGACCAGTTCGGCCTCGGGCCAGCGCGTGCGGGCAAGACGCGATTTGAGATCGGTGAGGATGTCCTCGCTGATGGCGATGCGGAACGGCTTGATGGCGGTCATCGGTTGCCTCCCCTTGTTCTTTTTGTCATTCCGGGGCGCGCGAAGCGCGAGCCCGGAATCCCTTAAGCAAGGGATTCAGCGGCGCGATGGATTCCGGGTCCGACGCTTTCGCGTCGCCCCGGAATGACGACCTAGCCCGTCAGCGCAGCCTTCACCAAGCCGCTGGCCTTGCCGAAATCCATCTGCCCGGCGTATTTCGCCCGCAACATTGCGATCACCTTGCCCATGTCCTTCATGCCGGCGGCGCCCGTCTCGCCGATCGCATCGGCGATCGCTTTCTTGACCTCGTCATCCGACATCTGCTTCGGCAGGTACGCCGAGATCACCGCGATCTCCTCGCGCTCTTGCGCGGCGAGCTCGGCGCGGCCGCCCTTTTCGTAGAGTGCGACCGACTCCTGGCGCTGCTTGATCATCTTCTGAAAGACGCCAAGCAGGTCGGCATCGGAGAGCGGCGGCTTGCCGTTGCCGCGGGCTTCGATGTCGGCGTTCTTGATGGTGGAGTTGACCATGCGCAGCGTGGAGAGCTTACGCTCGTCCTTGGCCTTCATGGCCTCCTTGACCGCATTGTTGATGTCGTCGCGCAGCATGATCGTGATCCCTTCGCATATCCGAGGCCTGATCTAGGCCGTTCGCGCCCCTGAGACAACCTGGGTTTGAAGCCATTCGGCCAGCGCCCGCGCCGTCGCCTCGGGCTGCTCCGGCTGCGGCAGATGCCCGCAACGGTCGAGGATCACCAGCCTCGCGCCCGCAATGCCCTCCGCCATCTCCTTCGAGAATGCATTGGGAATGGTGTTGTCCTGATCGCCCGTCAGCACCAGCGTCGGGCATTTGATCGTCGCCAGCGTGGGCCGCGAGTCGACGCGGGCGATGATCGCGGTCTGTTGCCGGAGATAGCCTTCCACGCCGACATCCTCGCCCTGCTCGTCTACCAGCCGGCGAATGCCGGAATCGTCGCGGCGCGAGGGATGCACCAGTTCGGGAAACATCTCCTCGCGTGCCGCGCGCAGCTCGCCGCGTCTCGCCCGCTCCATCAGGCCGCGGCGGCGCGCGGTCGCCTCAGGCGTATCAGGCCGCGCCTGGGTGTTGATGAGCGCGAGCTTGACGACCCGCTCGGGCGCCTGGCGCATGATCTCGAGCGCGATGTAGCCGCCCATGGAATGGCCGGCGAGCGCGAAGCGCGGCGGCGCCTCGCTCAGGACCCGGCGGGCGATCGCCGCCATGCTGTCGTCGCGGATATGATTGGCGACCATCACCGGGCCGAACCGCCACAGCACCGGGATCACCGGGGCATAAATCCGGGCCGAGGACGCCAGCCCCGGAACCAGCAGGATGGGGACGGTCTGGTCCATTATTGCCTCGCAAGCCCCAGGATTTGCCGGAAATTATTCCCGGCAAGCTTAAGTACCTGAGACCACCTGTCAAATATGCAAAAACGCATGTGAATCGGCGCATCTGCGCTTTGACGGCGGCGCTCGCGGAGACTATGAAGCGGGCTCATGACACAACATGAAAACGATACCGCCTGGCCGGACCATAAACCGACCGCGCTCCTTGTGCTCGCCGATGGCACGGTGCTCGAAGGCTTTGGTCTTGGCGCCGAAGGCCATGCCGTGGGTGAAGTCTGCTTCAACACGGCGATGACCGGCTATGAGGAGATCCTCACCGATCCCTCCTATGCCGGGCAGCTCATCACCTTCACCTTCCCGCATATCGGCAATGTCGGCACCAACGACGAAGATATCGAGACGGTGAACATGGCCGCGACGCCCGGTGCGCGCGGCGTGATCCTGCGCACCGCGATCACCGACCCTTCGAACTACCGCGCTACCAAGCATCTCGACGCCTGGCTCAAGGCGCGCGGCATCATCGGCCTGTCCGGCATCGACACCCGCGCGCTGACCGCGCTGATCCGCAGCAAGGGCATGCCCAATGCCGTGATCGTGCATTCCAGGACCGGCGAGTTCGACCTTCATGGTCTGAAGGAAGAAGCCCGCGAATGGCCGGGCCTCGAGGGCATGGACCTCGTGCCTATGGTCACCTCCGGCCAGCGCTTCACCTGGGACGAGACGCCCTGGCTGTGGGACAAGGGATTTGGCCGGCAGGACAAGCCGGAGTTCAACGTCGTCGCCATCGACTATGGCATCAAGCGCAACATTCTGCGCCTTCTCGCCGGCGTCGGCTGCAAGGTGACGGTGGTGCCGGCGACGACCTCGTCGGAGGAGATTCTGGCGATGAAGCCGGACGGCGTGTTCCTGTCGAACGGCCCGGGCGATCCGGCCGCGACCGGCAAATACGCCGTGCCTGTCATCCAGGACGTGATCAAGTCGGGCACGCCGACATTCGGGATCTGCCTCGGTCACCAGATGCTCGGCCTCGCCGTTGGCGCGAAGACGAAGAAGATGCATCAGGGCCATCACGGCGCCAATCATCCCGTGAAGGACGAGACCACCGGCAAGGTCGAGATCACCTCGATGAACCACGGCTTTGCGGTGGACGAGAACACGCTGCCGAAGGGCGCGACGCAGACCCACATCTCGCTGTTCGACGGGTCCAATTGCGGCATCCAGCTCGACGGCAAGCCCGTGTTCTCGGTGCAGTACCACCCCGAGGCTTCGCCCGGCCCGCGCGACTCTCACTATCTGTTCCAGCGCTTCGCCGATCTGATGCGGCAGAAGAAGAGCGCGTAAGTCCAAAAGACGCCGGCGGACGAGACCGCCGGCTATCCGTCACGGACGCATGAACATGAAGTCCGTGTCGGGATCGCAATTCTCGGCGATGAAGCGCAGCTCCGCCTGGATGTCGGCAACCGATCTCGTCTCGAGATATTTCGAAATCACGAGGCTGAGCAGGGCGCGGCAGACCGCTTCGTGTCCGAGGCCGGCCGTCTCGGCCTCGTCGACGGCGGCGGAAAAATGACGCTGCGCAACGTCGGATGCGTACATGGCGGTCCCCCTCTTCGATCCGGGTTGCGTGCCCCTGAATAGCCGCCTGCGCCTTGATCTCCGTCAAGCCGGCGTGCGGACTGGTGCCAGGAACAAGGGGGCCTGTGCCGTCTTGAGTCCCGGTCGATTGCTACCGGAGCCCTGTCATGTCCGTCGTCCGCGACAAGGCCGAGCCGCTCGCCATCTCGTTTGAGGATGACGGGCTCGTGCCGAACAACGTTCTCCCCTTCCTGGTCTACCAGGGCGCGGTGACGCTCGATCCAAAACGTCCTGAAGAGACCGTCGAAGACCTGTTTGGCGTTAACGGCTGGGGCGGAATGTGGCGCAACGGCGTCTACGATTATCTGCATTATCATGCGACCGTGCATGAGGCGCTTGGCGTCGCACGCGGCCGCGCTCGCGTGCGCTTTGGCGGCAATCGCGGCCAGGAGCTGGAAATTTCCGCCGGCGACGTCGCGATCCTGCCCGCCGGCACCGGGCACCAGCTCGTGTCCGCGGCCAAGGATTTCTGCGTGGTCGGCGCCTATCCGCCCGGCTCGAGAATGCAGATCACGCGCCCGACGCCGGAGAACCACGCGAAGGCGTTGAAGACGATTCCTGCAGTGAGGCTGCCGGAGACCGATCCAGTGACGGGGGCCAACGGTGCCCTGGTCAGATTGTGGCGGCGCGGCTGACCGTGCGGCCGAACGGCTCAATGCCGTGCGATGCCCGAAACTGTTGCGAGAAACAAGCTTAACCACACGCATCGCGCGACGGAATGGCGTCACGAATCAAATGACCACCATCACTGTCCCTCGTTTCCCGCTCGTGCTAAAGTAGCACCCTGGAGTTCGCTCTCCTGCCGCTGGCCCGACATTTGATTCCGGCGGCGTCTCGATCCTGCAGACGCCAAGTGGCGTTCATTGCCGCAGGTCTTCTTGCATACGCGACGTCTCTCGCGCGGCTGCGCGAACGCTTCGAAGTCGAAAACCTCCAACATGACGAAGATGAGGCCTCAACCACGACCGTACACATCAGATTAGGAGAATTGGATATGTTCCGGGAAATTCTGACCCTGACAATGTCTATTTGCCTGGGCGCGGCAGCCATGCCCGCCGCGCTCGCCCAAGGGGCGCAAGCAATCACAGAGCAGGAGGCGCACGCGATCGCGGTGGACGCCTATGTCTATTTCTACCCCATCATAACCATGGACGTGTCGCGGAAGCAGTTCACCAACGGAACAACCGATTTCAAGGGGCCGATGAACACCTTCGTCAACGTGCCCGAGTACCCGCCGGCAGATTTCAAAGGTGTCGTGCGCTCCAACTTCGATACTTTGTATTCGGTTTCCTGGGTGGACATGACCAAGGAGCCCGTCGTCATCTCTGTTCCCGATACCGACGGGCGATATTACCTGCTGCTAATGCTCGATATGTGGACCGATGTCTTTGCATCGCCGGGCTGGCGGACGACGGGCAGCCAAGCGGGGACTTTCCTGATGACGCCCGCTGGATGGAGGCCGGATTTGCGCGACAGGTTTGCGGAGGAGTTCAAGCTTCCGAAGAACACGCAGCGGATCGAAGTACCTACGCCGTATGTCTGGGTGATCGGCCGCACCAAGACGGACGGACCGGCAGACTACGATGCCGTTCACAAGATCCAGGCCGGTTACAAAGTCACGCTGCTTTCCGAATATGGGAGGTCGCCGAAGCCGGTCGAATTCAAGCCGGACCCGAGCATCGACATGAAGACGCCGCCAAAACTCCAGGTCGATAGCATGACGTCTGGCATCTATTTCGCCTATGCCGCCGAGCTGCTCAAGCTTCATCCGCCTCATGTCACCGATCAGCCGATCATCGCGCGGATGCGGAGAATCGGCATTGAGCCCGGCAAGAGCTTTGATATCAGCAAGCTGGATCCGGTGGTGCAACGCGCGATGGAAACCGCGCCGCAGGGCGGACAGAAGCTGATGGCATGGAAAGTGCCGACGCTGGCACGAGTGGCGAATGGCTGGTCGATGAACACCGACACGATGGGCGTTTACGGCAACTACTATTTGAAGCGGGCTATCGTCTCGCAGATGGGGCTGGGTGCCAACCTGCCCGAGGACGCCATTTATCCGCTCAACCTCGGTGACGAATCCGGCAAGCCGCTCGAGGGCGCCAACAGGTACACCATCACATTCGAGAAAGGCGCCACCCCGCCGGTCAATGCCTTCTGGTCGATCACCCTGTACGATCAGGAAGGATTCCAGGTCGGCAACATCCTGAACCGCTTCGCCGTGAGCAGCTGGATGCCGTTCAAATACAATGCGGACGGTTCGCTCGACCTGTACTTCCAGAACGACAGTCCCGGAAAGGACAAGGAGGCCAACTGGCTGCCGGCACCGAAGGGGGCCTTCAATCTGACCATGCGGCTTTACAGCCCGAAGTCGGAGGCGCTCACCGGAAAATGGAATCCGCCGCCGGTCGTGAGGACGCAGGGCACGGTTGGCTTGTCGGCGCAGTAGGCGCGCTGCAGCGGACACTTGTCAGACCACCGTCGTTCCGGGCCCGCGCCAATGCGCGCCCGGACGACATCGTCGAAGCATTGCGACGAAAGCTACGCCTCGTTGCCGCCTTCCTGACGGGTGGCTTCGAACAGGAACCAGGTGCGGCGCTCGGTGTCGTCGATGAAGTTCTCGAGCAGGCTCGCGCTGGCGACGTCGCCGGCATCGTCGCAGACCTCATGAGCCTTCCGCATCGCCGCGGCGACGTGCTTGTTGTCCTGCATCAGCTCGCGCAGCATCTCGCGCGGCGGGACGTAGTCCTCGTCGTTGTCCTTGATGGTCTGGAGCTTTGCGACCTGGCCGATCGACTTCAGCGTCGTGCCGCCGATCTTGCGGACGCGCTCGGCAAGCTGGTCGGTGGTTGCGAAAATCTTGTCGGACTGCTCGTCGAGCAGCAGATGATAGTCGCGGAAATGCCGGCCGCTGATGTGCCAGTGGAAATTCTTGGTCTTCAGATAAAGCGCGAAGGCGTCGGCCAGAAGCACGTTGAGCGCCTCGGAAACCTTCTTGACCGCCTGGGGCGACAGATCGGTGGGGGTGTCGAGGTCGGGGGAGACCTTGCTGGGGGCTTTGCTCACGGGAAACCTTCCTGTTAGGACGCGGACATTGACGGCGCGCCGCCGCACCCCTAACGCAGACAGGCAGCGCCGGTTCCAGTGCAGGAACCGTTTGGCCGGGACGTCGGATATCATGGACGATTGGATCGATTACTACGACTCCACGCACACGATCTATGTCAGCAAGCTGCATCGCGATTTGCACTTCCAGATCATCGCGCGGGACATCATCGGCTACATCACTTCGCCCGAGGCAACCGTGCTGGACTACGCCTGCGGCGAGGCGCTGTCGGCGAGCCAAGTGGCGGCCGCCTGCGGCAAGCTGATCCTCGCCGAACCCGCGCCAGGCGTGCGCGGCCGGCTGATCGCGCGGTTTGCCCCGAACACGAAAATCCGCGTCCGCTCGCTCGACGACGTCCGCAAGATGCAGGACCAGTCGATCGACCTCGTCGTGATGAACTCGGTCGCGCAATACATGACGCCGGAGGAACTCGATGACGCGCTCCGCAACGTCCGGCGATTGCTGACCCCGTCGGGCAAGCTGGTGCTCGGCGATATTCTCCAGCCCAATGTCGGCATGTTTAGGGATGTGATGGCGCTGCTCAGCTTCGGCCTGCGCCACGGCTTCCTCAAGGACGCGCTGATCGGACTGATCAGCACCGCTCTATCGGACTACCGGCATCTGCGAACACGCATCGGGCTGCAGCGCTACAGCGAGGACGAAATTACCGCTAAGCTCAAAGCGGCGGGCTTCGCAGTCCAGCGCGCGCATACCAATATCGGCCATAATCGCTGGCGCATGACCTTCATCGCGCGGCCGCCTCTGGTGCGTTAAGCATAACCACCACCTGAGGTGGCTTGTCGCACCTCGATCGGACATGATCTCCGCGGCCCGGTGGCGGAAGCGTCTACGCGAGAGCAGTGCATCGCTCTTCATCCTGGTTCAAATCCAGGCCGGGTCTCCACGCTTCGCCCCTGCGGGGCTACGCGTGGCGCAGCCCCGCAAGCAAAAAGCTCGCAAACAACCCCATGCACAGTAGCCGGCGATGGCCGGCGTGCCCCGCGTTGGATCTTCTGAAGGCTTTGATGCGGCAGGCAAATCAGCGGCCGGCGCGCAATCGACTCAGTTCGGGTCCGCAGCGACCATTTCGCACCCGGGCAACAGCTGAAGCCGGTCGGCGTCCCTGGCCGCGGAACTTAGCACCGCGTCGAGCAGCCCCGGGAAGCGCGCATCGAGGTCCTCGCGGCGCAGCCGCATGAAACGGTTTGTGCCGGCCACGCGCGTCTGCATGACGCCGCATTCGCGCAGTCTGGCGAAATGATAGGCGAGGTTCGACTTGCCGCTGAGCCCGTTAAAGTCGCCGCAGCGCAATTCGCTGCTGACGCGTTCCTGCTGGGCGAGCTGGTAGACGATCGCGAGCCGGATCGGATCACTCAAGCAATCCAGAACCATCGGCAGCTCGATCTGCTCGCGCGCGGGATGATGGGGTGTACGACTCATAGTGCAATCATAGCGATGCGGCCGGCATGTTCAATAGTTCTTGAACTAATTGACATTAGCAGGCTACCATTCAATAGTTCAATGATTATTGAACATAGGAATGACGGGCATGAGCGTGTTCTGGCTGGCGGTCGCGGCATTTGCGATCGGGACGGAAGCCTTCGTTATCGCAGGCCTGCTGCCGACGATCGCGGCCGACCTGCAGATTTCGGTGCCGGCGGCCGGGCAGCTGGTCAGCGTCTACGCGCTCACCTATGCCGTGGGGTCGCCGATCCTCGCCGTAACCCTCAACAATATCGACCGGCGCACGGTGTTGATGCTGGCATTGTCGGCCTTCATCGCCGGCAATCTGCTGGCGGTGGCCGCCTCCGGGTTTGCGCTGCTGCTAACGGCGCGGATGCTGATGGCACTCGGCGCCGGCCTGTGCATGCCAACGGCGCTCGGTGTCTCCGTGGCGGTCTCCTCCCCAGAACGGCGCGGCCGCGCCGTGGCGCTGGTCACCTCCGGCCTCACGATCGCAACCGTGATCGGTGTCCCCCTCGGCAATTGGATCGGCAGCCTGTTCGGCTGGCGCGCGACCTTTGCCATGGTCGCCCTGCTCGGCGGAATCGCGATGGCGGGCCTGCTTTTTGGCCTGCCCCGCGGCCTGCCGCGCAACACCGCTTCGCTCGCCGAACGGCTGGCCGTAGCGCGCCACCGCAACGTCCTGATCGCGCTGCTCATCACGATCCTATGGGCGCTCGGCGGCTTCACCATGTTCACCTATTTCGCCGTTCCGCTGCGCGCGCTCGGCTTCGATGCCTCGCATATCAGCCTCGCGCTGCTGGTTTTCGGCGCGGCCGCCGCGATCGGGAACATGCTCGGCGGCCTGTTGGCCGACCGGCTCGGCGCCCTCGCCACGGCGGCGCTCGGCCTGACCGGCATGGCCAGCGCGCTTTTCCTGCATTCACTGGTGCTGAAATTCCTCCCCGGCCAGGCGCATTATGCGATCCTGGGCCCGATCTTTCTCCAGGGCGTTTCGGGCTGGGCGTTCTATCCGGCCCAGATCGCCAGCATCATCCGGATCGACCCGCAGGCCTCGATGGTCGCACTCTCGCTCAACGCCTCTGCCATGTATCTCGGCTTCGCGATCGGGGGAGTCTTGGGCGGCGCCGTGCTTGCGGGGTGGAGCCCGACCGATCTCGGCTGGGTCGGCGGATTGAGCGTTTCCGCAGCGCTTCTGGTGCATCTCGCCCGTGGCTGGCAGGCGCGGCCAAAACCCGTCAAAATTGCTGGTTGATGGGCGCTTTTCGGGGTTTCGCCGCCCCGAAAACTGGTCTAAGACCCGTCCGCGCGCGAGGGAGACCACGCGCTCTCGGCCACAGGGGACGCGCAGCAAGCGCGCCCTTTTTTTGTGCCCAAATTCCACTTCGGCGAGAGTTGATGCCCAAACGTACAGACATCACCACCATCCTGATCATCGGCGCCGGCCCCATCGTGATCGGCCAGGCCTGCGAGTTCGACTATTCGGGCACGCAGGCGGTGAAGACGCTGAAGGAAGAGGGCTATCGCATCGTCCTCGTCAATTCCAATCCGGCCACCATCATGACCGATCCGGAATTGGCCGATGCGACCTATATCGAGCCGATCACGCCCGAGATCGTCGCCAAGATCATCGAGAAGGAACGTCACGTCATTCCCGGCGGCTTCGCGCTGCTGCCGACCATGGGCGGGCAGACCGCACTGAACTGCGCGCTGTCGCTGCGCCGGCAGGGCACGCTCGACAAGTTCGATGTCGAGATGATCGGCGCGACCGCTGACGCCATCGACAAGGCCGAGGACCGCCAGCTGTTTCGCGAGGCCATGACCAAGATCGGGCTCGAGACGCCGAAGTCGCGGCTCGCCAACGCCTCCGCGCTGAAGAAATCCTTCCGCGACAAGCACCAGGCCGAGCGCGAGAAGCTGTCGGGCGCGGCTCTGGAAGAGCACGACCGGCAATGGACGCTCGGCGAAGGCGACCGCCGCAAGCGCTACCAGGAATATGCGCTGGGCCAGGCGATGATGGCGTTGTCCGAGATCGGCCTGCCCGCGATCATCCGTCCCTCCTTCACCATGGGCGGCACCGGCGGCGGCATCGCCTACAACAAGGAAGAATTCCTCGACATCATCGAGCGCGGCCTCGACGCCTCCCCCACCAACGAAGTTCTGATCGAGGAATCCGTCCTCGGCTGGAAGGAGTTCGAGATGGAGGTGGTGCGCGACAAGAAGGACAATTGCATCATCGTCTGCTCGATCGAGAATTTCGATCCGATGGGCGTGCATACCGGCGACTCCATCACGGTGGCTCCGGCGCTGACGCTGACGGACAAGGAATACCAGATCATGCGCGACGCCTCGCTGGCGGTGCTGCGCGAGATCGGGGTCGAGACCGGCGGCTCCAACGTGCAGTTCGGCGTCAATCCCGAAGACGGCCGCATGGTCGTGATCGAGATGAACCCGCGCGTGTCGCGCTCGTCCGCGCTGGCCTCGAAGGCAACGGGCTTTCCGATCGCCAAGGTCGCGGCCAAGCTCGCGATCGGCTACACGCTCGACGAAATCGCCAACGACATCACCGGCGGCGCGACGCCGGCCTCGTTCGAGCCGACGATCGACTACGTGGTGACCAAGATCCCGCGTTTCGCCTTCGAGAAATTCCCCGGCGCCTCCACCACGCTGACGACATCGATGAAGTCGGTCGGCGAGGTCATGGCGATCGGACGCACCTTCCAGGAAAGCCTGCAGAAAGCGCTGCGCGGGCTCGAGACGGGCTTGACCGGCCTCGATGAGATCGAGATCGACGGCCTCGGCCAGGGCGACGACAAGAACGCGATCCGCGCCGCGCTCGGCACGCCAACGCCGAACCGGCTGCTCCAGGTCGCGCAGGCGATGCGGCTCGGCTGGTCCAACGAGGAGATCTTCAACTCCTGCAAGATCGACCCGTGGTTCCTTGGCGAGATGCGCGGCATCGTCGACATGGAAGAGAAAATCAAGAAGAGCGGCCTTCCCAGCAATGCCTTCGGCATGCGCACGCTGAAGGCCATGGGCTTTTCGGACGCGCGTCTCGCGGTGCTGGCGCAGATCGCGGATGCCGACGTCACGGCCAAGCGTCACGCGCTGGGCGTTCGCCCGGCGTTCAAGCGCATCGACACCTGCGCGGCCGAATTCGCCTCGCCCACGGCCTACATGTACTCGACCTACGAGTCGCCCTTCGCCGGCACCGTCGCCGACGAGAGCCAGCCTTCCGACCGGAAGAAGGTCATCATCCTCGGCGGCGGCCCGAACCGCATCGGCCAGGGCATCGAGTTCGACTATTGCTGCTGTCACGCCTGCTTCGCGCTCGCCGATGCCGGCTACGAGACCATCATGGTCAACTGCAACCCGGAAACGGTGTCGACCGACTACGACACCGCCGACCGGCTCTATTTCGAGCCGCTCACGGCCGAGGACGTGCTGGAGATCATCGCGACCGAGCGCACCAACGGCACGCTGCATGGCGTGATCGTGCAATTCGGCGGCCAGACGCCGCTGAAGCTGGCGCGCGCGCTGGAAGCTGCCGACGTGCCGATCCTCGGCACTTCACCCGACGCCATCGACCTTGCCGAAGACCGCGACCGCTTCAAGCGCGTGCTCGACAAGCTCCGCCTCAAGCAGCCGAAAAACGGCATCGCCTATTCGGTCGAGCAGGCCCGCCTGGTCGCGACCGATCTCGGCCTGCCGCTGGTGGTGCGCCCGTCCTACGTGCTCGGCGGTCGCGCGATGCAGATCATCCGCGAGGAGAACCAGCTGAGCGACTATCTGCTCGGCACGCTGCCCGAGCTGGTGCCAGCCGACGTCAAGGCCCGCTACCCGAATGACAAGACCGGGCAGATCAACACGGTGCTCGGCAAGAACCCGCTGCTGTTCGACCGCTATCTCTCGGACGCCACCGAAGTCGATGTCGATTGCCTCTCCGACGGCAAGGACACCTTCATCGTCGGCATCATGGAGCACATCGAGGAAGCCGGCATTCACTCCGGCGATAGTGCCTGCTCGCTGCCGCCCTATTCGCTCGACGCCAGGATGATCGAGGAGCTGGAGCGCCAGACCCGCGAGCTCGCGCTCGGCCTCGACGTCGTCGGCCTGATGAACGTGCAATACGCCATCAAGGACGGCGATATCTACGTGCTCGAGGTCAATCCGCGCGCCTCGCGCACGGTGCCTTTCGTCGCCAAGGTGGTCGGCACGCCGGTCGCGAAGATCGCCGCGCGCATCATGGCCGGCGAGAAGCTCGCCGACTTCAAGCTGAAGAAGGCGCAGCTCAAGCATGTCGGCGTCAAGGAATCGGTCTTCCCGTTCGCGCGCTTCCCCGGCGTCGACACGGTGCTCGGTCCGGAAATGCGCTCGACCGGCGAGGTCATGGGCATCGACCGCAATTTCGAGGTCGCCTTTGCCAAGAGCCAGCTCGGCGGCGGCACGAGGGTGCCGCGCAAGGGCACGGTGTTCGTCTCGGTGCGCGAGAGCGACAAGACGCGCATCGCCGAGGCCGTTCGCGAATTGCATTCGCTCGGCTTCAAGGTGCTGGCGACATCGGGCACGGCGCGCTTCCTGACCGACCAGGGCATCCCGACCGAGAAGGTGAACAAGGTGCTGGAAGGCCGGCCCCACATCGTCGATGCCATCACCAATGGCGACGTCCAGCTGGTCTTCAACACCACCGAGGGCCCGCAGGCGCTCGCCGACAGCCGTTCGCTGCGGCGCGCGGCCCTCTTGCATAAAGTGCCGTATTACACCACTCTTTCCGGGGCCGTGGCGGCCGCGCAGGGCATCCGCGCCTATCTGGGCGGGGACCTTGAGGTTCGGACCCTGCAGAGCTACTTTTCGGAAACCTGATCGCTAGCGGCGGCGAAGCTTCCGCTAAGTGACTGGCAATGAAGCTACAATGGCCGGAGGAACTGTCCGGCCATGTGGTTGTTCTGTTCCGGCGCCAGCCCCACATAACGGTTCCGGCGGGCATGTATTCAGTCGCCGGAAGCACTGACGAATCAGGGCTGCCGCGCCCACTGTCTGGTCGGGCGCGCGGCCGAAGGACGAGAGAAGAGATGGAAAAGGTTCCGATGACTGCGGGCGGCTTTGCCGCGCTCGGGGAAGAATTGAAGAAGCGCCAGTCCGAGGACCGTCCGCGCATCATCGAGCACATTGCGGAGGCCCGCTCGCACGGCGACCTCTCGGAGAACGCGGAATATCATGCCGCGAAGGAAGAGCAGTCCCACAATGAGGGCCGCATCGCCGAGCTCGAGGACAAACTCGCGCGCGCCGACATCATCGACATCTCGAAGCTCTCCGGCGACACCATCAAGTTCGGCGCCACCGTAACGCTGATCGACGAGGACACCGAGAAGAAGGCCGTGTGGCAGATCGTCGGCGAGGTCGAGGCCGACGCCAAGAAAGGCCGGATCTCCATCACCTCGCCGCTCGCGCGCGCGCTGATCGGCAAGAAGAAAGGCTCGACCGTCGAGGTCAACGCACCCGGCGGCTCCAAGGCGTATGAGATCACCAAGGTGGAGTGGCGGTAAGGATTTGCCGCTGCGGTTATGAGGTTTCGAAAAGGCCGCGCGATGCGCGGCCTTTTTGTTTCGGCGTGTTGCTGTCGCTCCGCGTCATTGCGAGCACAACTCTTTTACCGTCACCCTGAGGTGCTCGCCTCTTCGGCGAGCCTCGAAGGGCGACGGCCGGCTGTTGCCGCACGTGGATGTACGCGGGCCGAGCATCCTTCGAGGCTACCGACGGGACGATCCGCGCCCATCACTCGCGCATCAGGATGACGGAATTGATAGGCCGCGTCGGCGCCCTACCTCCGTCCCTTCACTTCCAGCGGCACGGCGGCCTCGTACTTCGAATTATGCAGCACCAGCGAGGTCCGGACGTTGCGCACATGGGGCGCGGCGGTCAGGTGCGTCACGAAATCCTGGAATGTGGCCATGTCGGGCGCGACGCATTTCAGGATGAAATCGACTTCGCCCGACAGCATCCAGCATTCCCGCACCAGGGGCTCGGCGCGGACGAACTCCTCGAAGGCGCGCAAATCCGCCTCGGCCTGGCTGGAAAGGTGCACAGCGGCGAACACGGTGACGTCAAAGCCCAGTTTTCGCGCGTCCAGCAGCCCACGATAGCCGTGGATGTAGCCCTCCTCCTCCAGTGCCCGGACGCGGCGCAGGCACGGCGGGGGCGAAATACCGACCCGCTTGGCTAGCTCGACATTGGTGATTCGACCGTCGGCCTGGATTTCGGTGAGAATCTTCAGGTCGATCTCGTCTAGGTTCCGCGACACGTGACTGGAACTCCTGGCCTTTATGGCGGTATCGGATGGATTTGGTGCAATCCTCATACCCAGTCGCACCCGCCAGCGCAATTTTATTGCGCGTTCACTTCGGACGACTTTTGTTCCCTGTTGGAAAAATCCGCCGAATGGGAATGCAATTCTTGCATAGCTCACCAGAAGGCTTAGATTAGCTCTGATATTTCAGCGCCACCGCGAGGCCTCCTGGCTCTTTCCGCAACCGCGCTGCAGTTCCCCGTGACAAAGGCGTCCGTCGAAATGTCCGCTCCTGTTCATGCAAAGGTCGTCATTATTGGCTCCGGGCCCGCTGGCTATACCGCCGCGATCTACGCTGCGCGCGCCATGCTCGAACCGATCCTGATCCAGGGCATGCAGGCCGGCGGCCAGCTCACCATCACCACAGACGTCGAGAACTATCCGGGCTTCGCCGACGTGATCCAGGGCCCCTGGCTGATGGAGCAGATGGAGAAGCAGGCGGTCCATGTCGGCACCAAGATCGTCTCCGACCTGGTCATCAAGCTGGACACGACGCAGCGGCCGTTCCGCCTCACCTGCGACAGCGGCGACGTCTATCTCGCCGACACCGTCATCCTCGCCACCGGCGCGCAAGCGCGCTGGCTCGGACTGCCGTCCGAAGCGAAATTCCAGGGCGGCGGCGTTTCGGCCTGCGCCACCTGCGACGGCTTCTTCTATCGCAACAAGGAGGTCGTGGTGATCGGCGGCGGCAATACCGCGGTCGAGGAAGCCCTGTACCTCACCAACCATGCCTCGCAGGTCACGATCGTGCATCGTCGCGATCACTTCCGCGCCGAACGCATCCTGCAGGAGCGCCTGTTCAAGCACCCGAAGATCAAGGTGGTCTGGGACGCCGCCGTCGACGAGATCTGCGGCACCGAGAACCCAAACAAGGTCACCCATGTGCGCCTGAAGAACGTCAAGACCGGCGCGCTCACCGACCTGAAGACCGACGGCGTCTTCATCGCCATCGGCCATGCGCCGGCAACCGAGCTGGTGAAGGACCAGATCAAGCTCAAACCCTCCGGCTATGTCGAGGTCGCCCCGAATTCGACCGCGACCTCCGTGCCCGGCCTATTCGCCGCCGGAGACGTCGCCGACGAAACCTATCGCCAGGCCGTCACGGCCGCCGGCCTCGGCTGCATGGCAGCCCTCGAGGCCGAACGATTCTTGGCCCTGCGCGCCAGCGAGCGCGCGGCAGCGGAATAAAGATCATGCCTCGAACACGCGACGGATTTACGGATATGGATTGGGACAAGCTGAAGGTGTTTCACGCGGCGGCGGAAGCGGGCAGCTTCACGCATGCGGGCGAGCAGCTCGGCCTGTCGCAATCGGCGGTGTCACGCCAGGTCTCGGCGCTGGAGCAGGAGCTTTCGGTCTCGCTGTTCCACCGCCACGCCCGCGGCCTGATCCTCACCGAGCAGGGCGACCTGCTGTTCCGCACCGCGCATGATGTGTTCATGCAGCTGCAGGCGGCGCGCGCCAAGCTGACCGACAGCCGCGAGCGGCCGAGCGGCGACCTCAAGATCACCACCACGCCCGGCGTCGGCATCAACTGGCTGATCCCGCGGCTCGGCGAATTCACCGCGCTCTATCCCGAGATCCGGATCTCGCTGATCGTCACCGACGAGGAGCTGGACCTGTCGATGCGCGAGGCCGATGTCGCGATCCGCACCCGCAAGCCGACCCAGCCGGATCTCATCCAGCGCAAGCTGTTCGCGATGGGCTTCCACGCCTATTGCTCGCCGGACTACATCAAGCGCTTCGGCACGCCGCGCACGCTGGAAGAGCTCGACGCTCACCGCATCATCACGCTCTCGGACGGCAGCTTCGCGCCGCATCTGCAGAACCGCAACTGGCTGGTCGAGGCCGGCCGCAACGGCTCGGGTCCGCGCGAGGCCTATTTCAAGGTCAACAACATCCTCGGTCTCGTGCGCGCCTGCCAGCAGGGCCTCGGCATTGCCGCGCTGCCGGACTATTTGATCGAAGAACAGAGCCGGCTCGTACAACTGTTCGGTGAATCCGATTCGATCCAGCTCGACACGTACTTCGTCTATCCCGAGGAGCTGAAGACGGTTGCGCGCGTGCAGGTATTCCGCGACTTCGTGGTGAGCAAGGCGCAGCGCTGGCCTTCCTGATTTCCGCATGTCTGACATGCGGCTTGGACGCTTGCTGCATGGCGCTCGTCAAGCCCATACTGCTTGCACGCTGAGCCTTCGCGTTGCGCATTTGTCCCCCTCCTCCAGTGGCGCGGGAGTTCAGTAATCCCTCTTGGAAGGTGATTGTGTCGGCCTCACGTGGCCAATACCTCAAGCCGGGCCCTTTGGGTCCGGCTTTTTTTCTGTTCAATCAGGCCTTCGCTTTCCGCGTGTATTGACAGTTTTGGGCCTAGCCAGCATCATTTACAAATGATCACGAAGTCGTGCGCAATCGTTTCGAAAAAAGGCCCCCATCCCGGGGCCTCGGATTTTTGCGCGCGCTAGTATCGACTTCGTCATCGCGAGCCAAATCCCGAAAACCCCGCCACCTGGACGGGGTTTTTTCATGTGCCCTCCGTCTCAGGTTTTTACGAGAAGGAGAACAAACATGACCGGCCTGGAAGATCATTTGCACGGACTGTGGCTGCCGCTGGTGACGCCGTTTCGCGACGGACGTCTCGACGAGACGTCGCTGCGGCGGCTGACGCGGCACTACAGCGCACACGCCGTCGACGGTTTCGTCCTCGGGGCGACCTCCGGAGAAGGCATGACGCTGCGCGATGCCGAGCTCGAACGGCTGGTTGCAGTGGTGCGCGACGAGATGGCGGCCGGACGGCGCTCCGTTCCTGTTTGCCTCGGACTATCAGGCGCCGACACCGCGCGGCTGAAGGAGCGGCTGGATGAAACCGCGGACTGGCCGATCGATGGATATCTGATCGCGAGCCCCTATTACGTCCGGCCGTCGCAGCGCGGCCTGCTGGCGCATTTCGAGGCGCTGGCCGATCATGCCGCCTGGCCGCTGGCGCTCTACAACATCCCCTACCGGACCTCGGTCAACATCACCAACCAGACCTTGCTGCGGCTTGCCGAGCATCCGAACATCGTCGGGCTGAAGGATTGCGGCGCCAGCCGCGAGCAGTCCATCGCGCTGCTGCGCGACCGGCCGAAGGGATTCCGCGTGCTGACCGGCGAGGACGCGAATTACTTCGAGGCGCTCGTCGACGGCGCCGACGGCGGCATCGTGCTGTCGGCCCATGTCGAGACCGCGACGTTCGCGGCCGTGCAGGCCGAGCTGACGCGCGGCAACCATGATGCGGCGCTGGCGCGCTGGCACGAGGTATCCGAGCTGACGCGCCTGTTGTTCACCGAACCGAGCCCGGCGCCGGCGAAGTATTGGCTGTGGCGCAGCGGCCTGATCGACAGCCCCGAAGTGCGCCTGCCGATGGTGGAGACCAGCAGCGAGCTTGCCGCCACGATCGATCGCGAGATCGAGCGGCGGATGAAGGTCGCGGCGTAGTCGCGCTTAACCCTCCCCTGGAGGGAGAGGGTCGCTCCTCATGAAGCGAAGCGGAATGTGGAGCGGGGTGGGGTGACGGTCTCTCCGCATTGAACACAGCCCGCGTTGAGAGATCACCCCACCCCGTCACGCAATCTCGCTTTGCTCGATCGCGTGCCGACCCTCCCCCTCCAGGGGAGGGTCAGAGCCGCCCTTGGTTAACCCCGCCCCAACGGCCTTCGCAGCCGCCGCATGGCGCGTCCACGTCTCGTTTACGAGGTCGCGCCTATCGTTCCCGTTCGAAGTCTTTCAAAAGGGGGAATGACCATGGGGCATCGCACCCGGCCTACGGCCGCGAGCCAGTTCGCGCCCGCCGATCTCTTGCAGGGAATTCTAGTCGTGTCGTCGTTCGGGTTCTGGGCGGTGATGCTCGGCCTGATCCCGGTGCTGCTGGTTCGGGTCTGGCTCGTCGGCTGACCACATCCCGCGCGATGGTTAAACGGAGGTCACGAATGCGCTCCAAATACGCAGGGGATTGCGACCCGGAATTTTAAAACATCGTGCGTATCGTCCACGCTCATAAGCGAAGAAATCGCGGGGGCGTTTAGTGAATAGTCGGAACGAAGTGGCGTCGCATTACGGCGCCGGACAACAGGCCTATCCCACCGAAGAGAGCTTCACCACCGCGGACATCCTCTGGGCCGTCGGCATCTGGTCGGTGATCCTGACGCTGTCGCCGGTGATCGTGTTCTACATGCTGATGGTGGCTTGACTTCATAACACCCCCTGAAACGCAAAACGCGCGGAGCGCCGCGCGTTCTCGCCCGGGGATTGTTGGTTGAAGTTAAGCGGCCTGCTTGTGCATCGCTCCGGATGTCGACGCCGTGCCGCGAATGGCCTTCACCGAACGCTCGATCGCCGCCCACAGCCTTGCGATTTCCTGAGCCGCACGGCTCTCGGCCTGATATTCCCGCGCGCCTTCGCCGTGGCTCAGCGCCATCAGCAGGTCGGTACGGTTGGTGATCTGGCCGCCCCACACCGGTGCACGGAATTTGGCAAGCGCCTCGCGGGCGATGGTGACGATCGGGCTTTCGGATTCGTCGCGGCGCGCCGGAGCACCGTTGAGCACGACCGCGTAGGGCTTGCGCGCCGCGCGGCACATCTGAATCGTTTCCTGCACCGCGTTGACGTCGAACACGCCGGGACGGGCGGGGATCACCACCATGGTGGCGTTGCGGATGGCGTCGTCGACCACGGCCGACAGGTTCGGCGGCGTGTCGATCAACACCCATTCATAACCGTCGCGCTTGGCAGCGGAGACGATGCCGCTGACCGAGTTCACGGCAGCCTTGATCGGCGGCTCGTTGGTGCCACGCAGCTTGTGCCACAGCGTGAGCGAGCCCTGCGGATCCGCGTCCACGAGCATCACCTGCTTGCTCGCCTTGATCTGCGCGGCGAGATGTGCGGCGAGGGTACTCTTGCCCGAGCCGCCTTTACGCGATGCGAAAACAATAACGTTCATACCCTTGGCCTCCAGATTGACCCCAGGCCGCGAAAATGAATCACCTCTCTGATTCGTGAAAGAAAAATTTGTCGGGAGTTGCGTTACGGCCACGAAATAACAAGACGTGTTGGCTTTTGAGTCACACTGCCGCCCGCGACGGAGATACAAACTGCAACGAAGTGCCTTACATGCAGGCATTCATGCGTTTGCCGGGCCGTCATCCACGAAAAACCGCGACGCAACCTCCCCGCGCAAAACCTGCCCGCCATCGCACGCGTCTGGAATTGTCGCAGTCGTCCGCATGCGCAGGCGAACAAAAGGAGTCCAGTGGCTGGCGCGGGGCTGATACCGGGACATTTCGACGCGCGGCGGCCGACACGCAAATGCCCGGGCGGGCCCGGGCATGAATGAGTTTCAGGAAAGGAACGGGTGAAGCGGGCTCAGCCCTCGGTCTTCTTCTTCTTGGTCGCCTTCGGCTTGGCGCTCGTCTTCGCGGCCTTGGGAGCGATATTGGTCGGCTTGCCGGCGCGGGCTTCGGATGGCTCCGGGCCCTGGCGGAAGAACACCTTGCACTGCGGCGAGAGCTGCGCCTTCTTCCGGATCATGCAGGCGGTGATGGCATCGACGTTCGGCACGAACTCGCCGCACAGCCGCATCGCATCGGGCGAGCAGGCCTGCTGCTCCTCCTGCGTGTAGGCAAAGCCGGCGCCGGGCTGGACCAGAGCGGCCAGGGCAAGCCCGAAGACGGCCGCAAGAACGCACTTCTGAAAACGGAACGCCGGCATCGATACCCCCTTGCATGTCGAGTCGGGGCGGAGTGTGGGTGAACGGCGGTTCGTTGGCAACGCGCGGGAATGCGAAAGGCGCGACGTGTGCGCTCTCGGCAACAGGCGGGCGCCCTCCAACACAAAGCCGCGAAAACAACCCCATGCACAGTAGCCAAGCCCAGGCGAAGGCTGCGAATTCCGGAGGCGCCTGCGGATTTTACGAATTTGCCTTTGACACGTCGGGCAAAACACCGGCATAATGCGATCATCGAGAGTTGTGAGGGGTGGCCAGTCCAAGTCCCCGTGAAGCGAGGGGCGCATGGCCACCGTTCTGATCGTCGCGCCGGTGTTCGCCCTGATCGCGGCGGGCTATGCGGCGGTGCTGTTCCGCTTCGTCTCGGAGACCGCGCACAAGGGCATCTCCGAATTCGCCTTCAGCATCGCGATTCCCGCGCTGCTGTTCCGCACCATCGTCGTATCGGAATTCCCCGACGTCAGCCCCTGGCGAATGTGGGGCGCCTATTACGGCGCGCTCGCGATCATCTGGATCGCGGCGCTGGCGATCTCAACGCTGCTGCGCGCGCGCCGCGAAGACAACGAGGACGGCGTCGTGTTCGCGATCGGCTCGGTCTACGGCAACATCGTGATGCTCGGCATTCCGCTGGTGCTCTCGGCGCTGGGCAACGAGGCGGCGGGACCGATGGCGCTGATCCTGTCGGTGAACACGCCACTGCTCTGGCTCTGCGGAATCCTGCAGATGGAACTCGTCAGCCGCAAAGGGAGCGGCTCGCCCTTGTCGGTGATCCGGCCCGTGCTCGCGGATCTCGCGCGCAATCCGCTGATGCTGGGGATCGGCTTCGGCGTGCTCTGGCGCTTCACCGGCCTCGGCCTCAACCCCGTCGTCGACCGGACGATCGAGCTGCTGGCGCAGGCGGGATCGCCGGCCGCGTTGATCGCGCTCGGCATCAATCTGTTCCGGTTCGAGGTGAAGGGCGAGATGCTGAGCGTGGTCGTGCTGTGCGCGCTCAAGCTGCTGGCGATGCCGGCGGCCGCGTTCGTGCTGGCAAAACTGCTCGGCCTGCCGCCGATAGCTGCCGGCGTGATCGTGCTGTTCGCGGCGATGCCGACCGGCGCCAACGCCTACATCTTCGCGGTTCAGTACAAGCGGCTGGTGAACCCGGTGTCTGGCGCGGTGGCGCTGGGCACGCTGCTGGCGGCGGTGACGTTGCCGGTGGTGGTGATGGTGGTGGCACGTCTCAACTAGGCCGCCAGACAGGTCGTGCTCGCCGGGATCAACGCAGTCCCAGGAACGACAGAATGACGCCAACCACCACGACGAGACCGACGATATAGATAATTCCGTTCATTGTTCAGCTCCTCAGCGTTGTCTGTCCCTGCCGTAGTGACAAACCCCTTGGATACCGAAAAGGTCCGCGCGCAAATTGCCGATTTTTCCCGAATGAAGGAACGAATGGCCGCTCTGCCGCTTCTGAATCCGGAACTATTCGACGGGAGAGAAATCGATGCGGGCCTGGCACCAGATCGCGAGTGCGACGACGACGATTGCATTTTCGATTTGTCTCTTCATGGCGTCGCAGATGTACGTGACCTCGCGCGCATCCGCGGCCGAATCCGCAACCTTGCAAGTGATGAAGCTGCGAAACGCGGGATATCGCGCGCTGCACGCGCATTGAGCCGGCCCCGGATGTCGTTTGCCATATCGCGTGGACGGCTATGTGCGACTGGGAGATCGCGAGGCGCTGCAGACGCTGCGAGCCCACCGTGCCGCGATGCTGGACTCGGCGAAGGCCATCCCCGGAATGGACACCAGCAGGACGATTGCCACGCTCGCGGAAGACATCGAGATCATCGATGCCGGGTTAGCTCGGCTGAGCCCTCAGCGCGAGCAGCAGGAATTCGCACCCGCGGGGCTCAATCCAATCCGGGAGGCGGGCGTCGGGTACGCCTCGCAATCGCGGACTGCGGTCGCACCTCCTAACCATCGTTAAGTCGGTTTAGTCAAGGCAAGAGCCTTCTTCTGCCGAGCGAGGAATTGAGCTGGTTCGTGAGGTGCTGACTGAACGAGATGTCCGAGGGCGTATATCCGTTGGGGCCAGTCGGCCCAAAGGTCAGCAGCAATTCATGCGTCCGCGTTCGGTTCACATTAAGTATCGGCGTCCCTCCTCCAGAGAGCGGAATGAGCTTGAATTGAGGACTGACACCACCACTCGATACCACTACGAACTTCAGATCGTAGCTATAGACATCGACCTTTTCGGGCTTCTTGTCGCCCATTGGCTTCGATGAATAAAGCAGATCCGCGGCCATTACGTGATCCCGCAAAAACCTCTCGATTCCCAGATCTGACTTCACGAACAGCGAGCTCATATTCTGATCGATTGGCCAATCCACCACATCGCACATCTTCTTGTTTTTGCCCGGACCAGCGATGTTGGCGACGCCCCAATAAGAATAGGTCGTATCCGTACGCGTCGCCGTCGATGACAGCTCGCCCGAAAGGCCGACGCCCCAGCTGCGACCGATCGAATTGCCGGATTCCATTCCGTCCGTCAGCGTGCGGTTGTAGGTGAGGTTGGGAGTGACGGCCGAGCTTTCCGCGATCGTCAATGTCATCTGCAGTTGGACACCATAGTCCGACGGTATCGCCGGCCCAAAGCTGGTCGGAATCTTGTTGACCTCGCGTATGGCCCTAATGGTCTCGCAGAAAATGTTGCGCTTGATGTTGAACACCATGTCGGTGCCGATGTCCTGGGCCTCCCACCCCTCGGTGAGCCTGGGTGGCGTAAAGCCACAACCGGCAAGCGGGATAGTTAGGATGAGCGCCATTGCGGTCGTCCTTGAGGAGAGATTGGACATTTTGCGACGCCTCAATCGGGCAGCTTGACGCCGGAATCGGGCTGGAGCCGCTTCAGCAGTTCGGTTGCTTCGCCTCGCGGCAAGGACTTGATGGTCACTTCAAAGCCCGGATCGTTCTTCTTTACGACCAGTGCGCCCTGATCACCGGCCGACTTGGCGAGCTCAGGAAGCAGTTCGCTTGGCACATCGCCAAGCATAAAATCAAAATTGTCGCCGGACTTCATGATGCGGAGCGCATCGATCTTTGGGTAACACAAGTTTCCCCATTGTCTTTCATCAGGCAAACACGGTGGTGGATGAGGGGGCATGTTCTTCTCCTGAGTATGTCTCCTTTGCAATAGGTACAATCAGGCCACGGACCAAGCGTCCCATGCAAGCACAAGTAGCGTATCAAAGTTCAAAATCTTTAGTTGTCTCTAAATTACAACACACCTCTTAACTACTGCAGGTAACCCGAGCCCTCTAGAGCGGGCTATAGAATTACTCCCAGCGAGCTGGCTTCGATCCCCCGTAGTGTCGTGGCGTTACGAGTATTGTCGCCGTCATCCACCCTCATTGCAGAACCTTCACGTCATGGCCTGACGACGGCCGAAAGGCTTATTGAACAGGCTGGCCCGCGCGCCAGGCCATCTCCCAGAAGTCCGCCTCGAGCCGGGTGGCCTCCTTGAAGATTGCGATCAGTTCCGCCTCGCGGGCCGGCGTGGCGTAGCGATCGGCGAGCTGCTCCATGTGCGCTTGCGCCTTGGCCGCGACCTCCTGGTACGGCGCGCCGGCATATTCGGCGATCCAGACGCGATAGGCGTTCGCTGAGGCGTCCGCGAGGGGAAGCGCGGCGAGCCGCGTTGCGATCTCCGCGTAGCCGATCACGCAGGGCGCAAGCGCCACCTTGAGGGCCAGCAGGTCGCCGCGCATTCCCGCATCCAGCACGTAGCGCGTATAGGCCAGCATCTCGGCGGCCGGAGCGGCCTGTTCAAGATCGGCCGGAGACAGCCCCCATTCGCCGCAGAGTTTGACATGCAGGTTCATCTCGACATCGAGGATGGCCGAAAGGCCGCTAGCTGCTTCACGCATGTCGGCAAGCCGGGGCGACTTGTAGACCGCGAGCGCGTAGGCGCGCGCAAACTCGATCAGGAACAGATAGTCCTGAACGAGGTAGTGACGAAACGCAGCTTCAGGGAGCGAGCCGTCTGCCAATCCGTTCGTGAAGGGATGCTCGGTGTAAGCCCGCCACTCAACGGATGCGGCTGTCTTGAGACGATCGAAGAAGGTCACGATCTTGTTCGCCTAGTTGGCTTGTCTATGAATGTCCTTGGCTCGCCACCGATAGCGGATTGGGAACCTAGGAGCTACGGTGACAGCGAACAAAATTGGCTTTGACCAGCGCTGCGGATGGCGCACTCTCCGCGATGAGAGTTTTGTGCACGGTCACCGTAACCCAAGAATCTAGATTATGTGAGGCAGGATCTAAAAAGGAATGTCGTCATCCATGTCGGCATTTCTGCCATTTGTGCTTCTCGGCGGCGGGAGTTTCGGCTTCGGCGACTCGATCTTTTTCTGTGGCGGCGGCAGCTTTGCGTTCTCAGCGTCATAGCGGGCGCCGAAAATCGCGGCGATAAGGCGCGCCCATTTCCACGTTGGCTCCAACTCTTCAGTTGCATCGGCCGTGGTCTTGGCTAGCCCCATCATGAAGTCGCTGAACCGCTGCATTGAAGTACGGTCGCGATCGACTTCAGCCAGGAACGCGTTAAGCGTATTCATCAAGGTTTCTTTCTTGCCGATCTCTAGCGCGGAGGCTTCGACAATTTCCTTGATCTTCGTGACGTAGGCTCGAATGTGTTTCTTGTCATGCTCGTCGAGGGGGAGCGAGTTTGAGGGTCCATGGCGAACATTTCGAATATGGGCGCGGACCGTGTAGTTGTCGACAGCCCTAAGGAATGCGTTGTGTATGTCGTTGAGATTTGAGGTTTGGTCCTCATCCGGCACCGAAAAGGAGTCAAGGAAATCCAACCGGAGCGCTTCTGCGGCGGCGTGGGTGTAGTTCATATACTCGATGACATAGTGCGCCCAGCTATTGTTATTCTGGGAGTGCTCAATGTTCGTTTCGAGCCGGTCGCGGAATTTCTTCTCAAGTCGGGCAAACGCCAAATCCGGCGGGCAGTCAGCCACGGCCGCAAAATCTTCCTCGGTAATCATTTCGCCCCTCCTAGGCGGTTTGACAGAAATTTGGGGGACGAGTGCCTGGATACAAGTAGCCGGTCGCGTTTAACCACGACAAATGCGGAGCCTCTAGGCCCGGGACGTGGCGGCTCGCAAGTATCGCTATGCTGCTTTCGCCTTCTTAGGTTTCTCCATCACCACGTAGCGCCGTCCTTCTGGCGGATACTGGACATATTTCTTCTTGTTGTCCTTCCACCGCAAATATCGAAAGTTGTTGTGCGCGACTGCCTTGATAGCGCGCAATGCCTCCATCGCAACGTCACGATGCACGCCCTTGGTCTTGAACAAATTGTAGAGAATGGTCCAAGCAACGGCGTACTCGTTGTAGTTCCGCTCGTCGATTGAGCCGAAGATGATGTAAGGGCCGTTCGGCACCTTCTCGAATTCGTTCGCAAGTTCGTCTGTCGCGCCGCAGCAGGACGACATGACCAGAGCCCGGGGATTGCAATTGTGTTTGCAAAACAAGCCTACAAATTCCGGCCAGTTGATAGGTTTGTTATTGGTGACCGCAATTCCTATTTCGTCGCCGTGACATGAGATATGCACAACGTCGTAGTCACCTTTCGCCGCGTGCGCGATGGCCTTCTCAAAGTGGGGCTTATCCAGTGCGTAGAGCAAATCAGACTGGACGCCAAGGAGCCGAGTTAATGCCCGCGTAACATGGCCATCGAGCTGGTCCTTGTAGAAGTCCTTAGGGTAGCTTGCCTCGATGATAAGTATCTTCAACTCCCTCTCCCTCTTCGCCTAGAGCCGAAACATACGCGAAGGTAGGCAGGCCCTTCGCTCGATATTTGAAAGAGCCAAACTACCGGCGCGCGGGCTGATCGGTGATGGAATCGGCACTGGTACAGTTGGGTGGGCTCGAACCACCGACCTCCTGTTCCACAGACAGGCGCTCTAACCAACTGAGCTACAACTGCATCCTTGCGAGCCGCGCCTTGGGGGCGCCCTGACGGGCCGGCGACCTAAGGGGGGCTGGACGGGGCGGAAACTAGGTGCAACGGGCGTTTTTGGCAAGGCCGCAAAACCCGTTATTTGCCTCTCTTGAGAGCGATAAATCCCTGGATTCGATCGGCTGTCCGCGACTGACCGAGGAGACCTGATCCCCTCACCCGGATCGCACCGGACGATGCTGCGCATCGCCGGGCCGCTCCGACCTCTCCCTGTGGGAGAGGTGACAAAAAACCCGGGCCTTGCGGGCCCGGGTTTCTCAACTCAAACAGCCGATCCGCTCAGGCGGCGGGCGGGTAGTACTTCGCGGCGCTGGCCTTGATCGGCTCGGCGGCGGCGGTGGCCGCGCGCTGGGCGATCTCGGCGAGCTCCTTGGCCTGGGCCTGGAAGGTCTCGAGCTGGGTCTTGGAGTGGCCGGTCCACAGCGCGAACGCGTCGGACGGCGACTTCACGCTGAACAGCTGCTGGGTGAACTCGAGCTGCGCCGTGGTGTTGGCCTTCATGAACTCCATCACCTTGGCGGCGTATTCGCTCGCGCCCTTGTGGGCGGAGGAAAACACGGCCTCGACGGTACCGTTATGGGTTTCGGCGGCGTCCTTGAACTTGGCGTAGTTTTCGCGCGCCTGCGAAACGCCTTTTTCGGCGAACGCACGCACCTGCTCCGGAACCTCGAACGGAATGACGGAGGCAGAGAATGGATCAGTCGCACCTGTCATGGTTGTCCCTCACGCTAATTGAAAAATGTGGTGAGCCATCTGGCGCGCCCGCCGGGCCCCAATCTGGGCCTGCATTCAGCGGTGCGGAAACCGGATACGCGAAACAAAACGGCTCGCCCAACGCCGGGTAGTATCGCTGCCTAACATGTCAACATTGTGCAGCGCAACGCGATGCAGGGGTGCGACGCAAAATTTAATCCCGGGGAGGGTGAGGTTCCGGGCTGGGGGGAACCGGGGGTTGAGGTGCTGACCCTCCCCTGGGGGCGAGACGAGCGTAGCTCGCTCGGGGGTCGATCGCGCGCAGCGCGAGCGGGGTGGGGTGATCCCTCCACTCGGGCACCGCTTCGCTGGAGAGACTGTCACCCCACCTCGGTTCGCATGTCGCTTCGCGCCGTGCGAACCGATCCTCCCCCTCCAGGGGAGGATGGGCACCTGTGACTGGCATCGACCCCACCCGAATCCTGCGGATGCGGCCCGGCTGCGGCTTGCGGGGGCGGAGGGATTAAGGTTATCGCGGCTTTAGGAGCTTCCCTGTAGACCGGGGCCGTGGACCTGCCCGCGGGGGCGGGCGATACTAACCCTTTCTTAAGGCTGTCATTCCCGGCAGCCGGGCACCCACATGCGTGACAGCGAGACTTGAAGCCGGTCGGATGACAAGTTCGGATTTCCAGTTGCGAGGCGTCGGCGATCCGCGGCTGGCCGTGCACGCGACCTCTTCCCTGCCCGCCTGGCTCTGGTCGATCGACGGCACGCGCGTGCTCTGGGCCAATCCGGTCGGCGCAAAACTGTTCGGCGCAGCCAATGCGACTGCGCTGGCGGCCAAGACCTTCGGCCCCGCCGACGGCCATCGCCGCCAGATCGTCCGGCTCGCCCTGCAGCTGCCCGCGAGCGGTGCCATGAGACTGGAACGGCTGCGCGGCTTCGGCGCGCGGCTCGGCACGCTGATGACCTGCGGCTGCGCGCGGCTGGAGTTTGCCGATGGCAGCCGTGCCGTGCTGGTCACCGCGATGGACCCCACCTTGCGCACCATGCCGCTGATCGAGCGGCTGCATCGCCTGGTCGACGGCGCCACGGTGCCGATGGCGGCGTTCGGGCCCGACGGCATGTTCGCCGGCGCCAGCGAAGCCGCGCGCGCCCTGCTCGGCTTTCGCGATCTCGGCGAGGCCGGGCTCGAACAGGCGCGCAGCGATGCGCTGCGCGAAGGCCGCGTCGAGACGCCGATCGGCATCGGCCAGATGGTGCTGCAACGGGTCGGCACGGGCGCCGATGTCGGACTGATCGCGCTGATCGAGCCTGCGGCCGTGCACGCCGCGCCGGCCGCGGAAGCTTCCGAAAGGCCAACGGAGAGCGCGCCCGAGGCGCAGGTTCACCACGCGCCTGACAGCGTCGAGGCGCCGCCCTCGGACGAGGCTGCCAGCGGGATCGCGCTGTTCGATGCGTTCGCCGAGCCGGTCGAAACGCCTGCTCCGGCTGAGGCGATCGCACCTGCGCCTGAGCCGCCGGTGCGGGAGACGACGCCCGAGATCGCAGAGGCTGTCGAGGCGAGCGAGGCCGTGCCAGATTCTCCGGTTGAAAACTTGGCCGAAGCCATTGTGCCGCCGCAGGCCGCGCCGATCACATCCGGCATGGTCGAACCGCCCTCAGCGGAGCCGCCTGCACCGCGCCAGCATCCGCTGCGCTTCCTGTGGCAGATGGATGCGGACGGCCGCTTCGTGCTCGGCTCCGACGAGTTCATCCGCCTGATGGGCGCGCACACGGCGGCCGGCTTCGGCCGCCCCTGGCGCGAGATCGCCGATGAATTTTCGCTCGATCCCGAGGGCCGCGTCGCGCAGGCGCTTGCCAGCCACGACACCTGGGCCGGGATCACCGTGAACTGGCCGGCCGACGGCGGCGAGCATCTGCCGGTCGAGCTCGCCGGCCTGCCGGTCTACGACCAGAATCGCAATTTCGCGGGCTTCAGGGGCTTTGGCGTCTGCCGCGATCTCGACGGCCTCAACCGGCTCGAAGCGCTGCGCCGCTATGAGCTGCTGGTCCAACCGCCGGCGCCGCAGAGTCTCTCCGCCGGCATCGTCGCATCTGAGCCTGAAGAGAAGCCTGAGCCTGAGCCCGTCGCGGAGGCGCCGCCTCCGCCGGCCGAGCCGCCTGCGCCTGAGCCGACACCTGAACCTGAACTGCCCGAGCCCGTCAACGAAGCGAATTCACACCCAACCGAACCGGAAACGCCAGTGGAAACGCCTCCCAACGTCGTGCCGTTCCGCCCGCCCGGTGATCCCCGGTCGTCGCCGACGCTGACGCCCGTCGAGAACAGCGCGTTCAACGAGCTCGCCCGGCAATTGTCCGAACGGCTCGAACGCGATCGCGAGACGATCGCTTCTGTCACCGTCGAGCCGCCGGCTGCCGAGACCACACCAGAACCGTTGCCGCCGGAGCCCGAGCCGCCGCACGCGCCGGCCGAGTGGCTGACCGAACCCGCGCCGCCCGCGCACGGCCACAGCGCGCGCGACCGCGCGCTGCTCGACCTGGTGCCGACGGGCATGCTGATCTATCGCCTCGACCGCCTGCTCTACGCCAACCCCGCCTTCCTCGCGCGCATGGGCTACGCCAGCATCAGCGCGCTGGAAGATGCCGGCGGGCTCGATGCGCTCTATATCGAGCCGGGCGTGTCTCCGGTCAGCAGCACGTCGCAGGCCGGCACGCCGGTGACGATCAGCGCGACGCTTGCCAACGGCGAAGAACCGCTGGCGACCACCGAAGCACATCTGCACACGATCGACTGGGACGGCGAGAGCGCGCATGCACTGATCTGCGCGCTGCCGCAACCCGCGCCTGTCGCGGCCGCGCCCGTTCTCGCGCCGCCCGTTGCCACTGAATCTGTCGTCGCGGAGTCCTTCCCTTACGCGCCCGAGCTCGAGCCGGAGACCGAGGCCGGCGATGCGGACGCGGAGGATCTCGCCGCGATCCTCGACACCACGGCCGAGGGCATCGTGATGTTCGATGCCGAAGGCAACATCCACGCCTGCAACCGCAGCGCCGAAGCGCTGTTCGGCTATGACGGCGAAGCGCTGATGCAGCACAATCTGGTGACGCTGTTCGCGCCGGAGAGCCAGCATGTCGTCATCGACTATCTCGAAAGCGTCAAGAGCCAGGACATCGCGAGCCTGCTCGACCACGGCCGCGAGGTGCTGGGACGCGAGAAGAAGGGCGGCGTGATTCCGCTCGCCATGATCCTGGGCCGCACCCGGCCCGACGGCCCGAACTTCTTCGCCGTGTTCCGCGACCTGTCGCAGAGCAAGAAGGGCGAGAGCGAGCTGAAGAGCGCACGGCGCCTCGCCGACGGCGCCGCCAACGCCAAGGCCGACATGCTGGCGCGGATCAGCCACGAGATCCGCACGCCGCTCAACGCCATCATCGGCTTTGCCGAGGTGATGATCTCCGAACGCTTCGGCACGCTCGGCAACGAGCGCTACGGCGAATACATGAAGGACATCCGCGCCTCCGGCGAGCGCGTCATCACCATCATCGACGATCTGCTGGAGCTGTCGCGGATCGAGACCGGCCAGCTCGACCTCAACTTCGCCAACCTCAACCTCAACGATCTGGTCGAGGCCTGTGTCACGGTGATGCAGCCGCAGGCCAATCGCGAGCGCATCATCATCCGCACCTCGCTCGCCCATGCGCTGCCGCAGGTGACGGCCGACGCGCGCGCGATGCGGCAGATCACCATGAACCTGATCTCGAACTCGATCCGGCTCGCCAGCGCCGGCGGCCAGGTCATCGTCTCGACCGCGCTGTCCGACCGCGGCGAGATCGCGCTGCGCATCCGCGACACCGGCCATGGCCTCACCGAGCGCGAGGTCGCCGCCGCGATGGAGCCGTTCCGCACGCCGCCGCCCGGGGACGCCTCGGACAGCTCGGCGCTGAGCCTGTCGCTGACCAAGGCGCTGGTCGAAGCCAACCGCGCCCGGTTCAACATCAAGACCACGGCCAACACCGGCACGCTGATCGAGGTGGTGTTCGCACCGGTGGTGGCGGGAGCGTAAACGGCCGGCCCGCGTTGCCGGGCCGCGCCGCCACCAGATTGCAGCTTATTCCCGATTCGGAACCGAAGGCGCCCTTGCGGCTTAAGCTGGGCGTAGCTTGCTATTCCTGCACGCCAATTCGCTGCCGCAGCACTCGCACTGGTGTGATCCCAATGTCCGAACGACTGAAATCCACGGCAGCGAAGAAGGCTCCGCCCAAGCGGAACGACGCGGTGCCGACCGCCGCCGAACGAAAGCCGTTGCCCACGGGCGCGGGCGCCCGCATGAACGCACGGGTCGTGCTTGCCCTCGTCCTCGTCGCACTCGCGCTATGGACGGCGGCGGGTTTTCTGCCGGCGTTGATCTGGGCCGCCATTCTCGCAACGACGTTGTGGCCGCTCTACGTCAAGTTTTCGACTCGCGTCAGCTCCAGCCCGTCCAGTCTGTCGGCGTTCGTCTTCACTCTCATCGTGGCGCTGATCCTGTTCACGCCCATGTCGCTCGCGATCTACCAGATCGCGCAGCAAGGCGATCTGCTCGTCGGCTGGTTGAAGAAGGCCGGGGAGAGCGGGATCGAGGTCCCCGAATGGCTGGCCCGCCTGCCGATCGCGGCGGAGAGCGTGCAGCAGTGGTGGCGCAGCAACCTGTCGGATCCCAAGGCCGCGACCGAATGGCTGAAGTCCGTCAATGCGGACAACGCATCGGAGCTGTTTCGCACCTTCGGCGGACAGCTGCTTCACCGTCTCTTTCTTCTGCTGTTTTCGCTGCTGGCCCTGTTCGTCCTGCTGCGCAACGGCCGGTCGATCGCGGATCGCATCCTTGAGACGTGCGATCGACTGTTTGGCGAGGCCGGAGAAGGTCTCGCCGAGAAGATGGTCGATGCGACCCGCGGCACCGTGAACGGCACGGTGCTGGTCGCGGCGGGCGAAGGCTTGTTGATCGGCGTCGGCTATCTCGTCGCGGGCGTGCCGAATGCCATCGTCTTCACAATCCTCACCACCGCCTTCGCGATGCTTCCGTTCGGCGCCTGGCTGGCTTTCACGGTTGCGGCGCTGGTCCTGATCTCGGGCGGAGGCAGCGGCATAGCAGCGGCCGGGGTCTTCTTCTGGGGCGCGATCGTCATGTTTGCCGGCGATCATTTCGTATGGCCGACCCTGGTCGGCGACTCGGCGCGGCTGCCATTTCTCTTCGCGTTCGTCGGAATCTTCGGCGGCCTTGCTGCCTTTGGTCTGCTCGGCCTGTTCCTCGGGCCGGTGATCATGGCCGCCTTGCTGGTGGTCTGGCGCGAATGGATCTTCAGGCCGGTCCCCGAGAGGGCCGTGGTTCGAGAGGCGCCGTAACGCGGCGCCCCGGCCTCACGCTGCGCGTACCGTGTCCAGGAACCTGCTGACCTCGATCTTCAGCCGGTTGCTGTCGTTCGACAGCGACTGCGCCGCGGAGAGCACCTGCGAGGAGGCCGAACCGGTCTCGGTCGCGCCCTGGCGCACGCTGCTGATGTTGGCGCTCACCTGCGTGGTGCCGGCCGCCGCGTTCTGGACGTTGCGCGAGATCTCGCTGGTCGCAGCGCCCTGCTCTTCCACCGCGGCTGCGATGGTAGACGAGATTTCGGACAGGCGCTCGATCGTGCCGCTGATGGTTCTGATCGCGCCGACCGACTCGGTGGTTGCGCCCTGGATGCTCGAGATCTGTTGACCGATATCGCCGGTCGCCTTCGCGGTCTGTTCGGCCAGCGCCTTCACCTCGGAGGCCACCACGGCAAAGCCGCGCCCGGCTTCGCCCGCGCGCGCGGCCTCGATGGTGGCGTTCAGCGCCAGAAGGTTGGTCTGGCCCGCAATCGCGTTGATGAGCTCGACCACGTCGCCGATGCGCGCCGCCGCCTGCGACAATTCGCTGACGCGGTCGTTGGTCTGCCCGGCCTGGCTGACGGCTTCGCCGGCCATGCGCGCGGAGGCCTGCACCTGGCGGCTGATCTCGTTGACGGACGCGGTCAGCTCCTCCGCCGCGGAGGCCACCGACTGCACGTTGGTCGCCGCCTCTTCGGAGGCCGCCTCCACCAGCGTCGCCAGTTCGGTCGAGCGGCCGGCGGTCGTGGTGAGCGACGTCGCCGACGCCTCGAGCTCGGTCGCCGCCGACGACACCGCATCGACGATCTGGCCGACCGCATGCTCGAAATTGTCGGCCATCCGGATCATGTCGGCGCGGCGGAGTTCCGCAGCGAGCTTGTCCTGCCGGATCTTCTCTTCCGCCTCGTCACGCGCCTTCTGCTCGGCATTGATCTTGAACGTCTCGACGGCCTGCGCGATCTCGCCGATCTCGTCGGGACGGCCGAGCCCGGGCAGCACGATGGCGAAATTGCCGTTGGCGAGCTCGATCATCGCGATCCGCATCGCGGAGAGCGGCTTCGAGACCGAACGTCCGATGAAGATGCCGAGGCCGAGCACGCCGGATGCGATCAGCGCGATCGCGACCGCGATCCAGAACTGGATGCCGTCGCGCTCGGCGTCGTTGAGACGATCGGCCTCGACGCGGATCTGGTCGACCGATTTCGAGACCTGCTCGATGACGGGCTCGACCGCGGAGAAGGCATCCGACATGGCCTTCAGCTCGGCCGCCAGCTTCAGCGCAGTCTCCATCCATGCGGAGAAGTCGCGCTGATAGTCGGCGAGCTTCTGCTTCAGCTCGGCCTTCGCGTTGTCGGGGATGGAAGCGGCACTGAGCGTGCCAGCGAATTCGGCCGCGCGTTTCTTCATGTCGTCGCCATATCTGGCGTCGCGGCGCAGCATGAAATCCTTCTCGTGCCGGCGCATCATCAGCATGATGACCTTGAGAGAGGAGTCCTGCAGCTGGTCGACCTGGCTCTCGATGCCGTGGACCGAAGCACGCAGGCGGCCTTCGAGGCCTGACTTCTCGTCGAGGCCAAGACGCTGCCTCGCCTCGACCACCGCGGCGAAACGCGCCTGATAGGTCTGCAGCGACGCGTTCATCGCCTCGATCTGCCGGGCCAGCTCCGGCTTGCCGAGCGCTGCGACCTTGCCGCGCAGCGTCTCGATATCCGGGGCCCCCTGCCTGCTGATCTCGGCCTGCCGCTGCGCCTTGGCCGGATCACTGCGCAGGAGGAAATCCTTTTCGGCGCGACGCGCCTCGAGCAGCTCGACCGCGATCCTGCCGTTCAGCTCGAACACGGCGCGCGCGTCTTCGGCGGCGTTGCGATAGACCCCCATCGTTCGCTCGCCGTAGAGATGAATGCCGCCGATCAGGACGACGCCGATGACGCCAATGACGCCGATCGCGGTGATCTTGTGCGTGAGCCTGAGAGAGAAAAGCCGCATCATGATGCCGGAGCTGGTTGTGGCCGATACGGTTGATGAAGCGCTAACGCACCAAATCTTCCGTTAATTTCCGGGCACGTAGGATTACGTGTGTTTTACCAAAATGCACGCGTTGTGCACTTTGGCGTGCACAACGCTGCTCAAAAAGCGCTCAATCGGACCGGAGCGCACCGAACCATCGCGACGCGGCCTGAGCCACCCCCTCCTCATCGGCCGCGCCGTCACTGGCCCAGGCGACGATGCCATCGGGGCGCAGCAACACCGCGTTGAGGCCCAACCGGTTCTTCACGTCAACGCCGACATAGTCGATGCGACCGTCCCAGCTTCCGGCAAGCGCCTGAAGCGGCGCACGCGCATCGAAGTCCAGCAACATCCCCTTCGCACGCCTTAGGCGTTCTCCGACCGTCGTCCCATCGCGCCATTCGAAATCGGGAGCGCTGCGGCCGACGAGCGGATGACCGCCGCCGAGATCGTAGCGGAGCGACACGCCGCGCACGCGCTCCGCAAAATACGTCGCGCCATCACGTGTCTCGATGAGATCGCTCATGATGGCTTTGAGCGCGCGACTGCCCGGCGCCGGCCGCATGAGCGCGACCTGCGCGCGCGACCAGTCGAGGATTTGTGCGCCGACAGGATGTCGCTCGCGCGAATAGCTATCGAGCAGATCGGCGGGTGCTGCCCCGCGGATCGTCGCCGCCAGCTTCCAGCCGAGGTTCATCGCATCGCCGAGACCGAGATTGAGGCCCTGCCCGCCCAGCGGCGAATGGATGTGGGCGGCATCGCCCGCGAGCAGCACGCGCCCTTTGCGATAGGTCGTTGCCTGATGCGCGCGATCCGTCCAGGTGGCGGCGAGCCGAAGCGCCGTGACGGTGACGTCCGTGCAGGAGACACGGCGCAGGACGCTCTCCACATGCTCGCATGTGATCGGCTCAGTTCGATGGAAAGCGCCGCCGTCGAAGTCGACCATCGCGATGGTCCCTGATGGCGCATAGGTGTACATGCCCGCTTGCGTGTAATTGCGGCCCGCATGGAGTTTTGTGGGATCGGCAAGCTCGACCTCGACGGAATAGCCCGTGAACTCGGGCTCGGTGCCGACGAAGTCAAAGCCGGCGGCTTTGCGCACCGTGCTGCGACCGCCGTCGCAGCCGACCAGCCAGTGTCCTCGGAAGGTCTCGCTGCCTGCTTGCACGGTCACGTCGTCGTCTGCAGCGACAATGGTCGTGAGGCCGACGCCGCGCCGGATCTCGACGCCGAGGCTGCATGCGCGCGCGGCCAGGACGGTTTCGAGCGTTTGCATATCGACGGCGACGGCCGCATCGGCCGGCGTCGGCAGGCGCCAGGGCCACTTCGCGACATCGACGTCGTCCTGAAAGAACTGGATGCCGGCGAAATGACCTGCGGGCCGCCGTGTCTGCTGCATCCAATGCGCCGCGGACTTGATCGCACCTGAACTCGCGCGCTGTGCGGCCGCGATATCTTCCAGCAAACCGCGCCGGTGAAAGGCCTCGCATGTCGGGACCGAAAGACCGCGCAGGCCGAACGGGAGTTGTTTCAGCGGCGAACGCGGGTCTTGTGCCTGCTCCAGCACCAGCACCGAGAGACCCGCGAGCCGCAGCTCGCAGGCGAGAAACAGGCCGACGGGGCCGGCACCGGCAATGACGACGTCGTAGAGATCAGGGGATTGATTTTGCATGAGACGCTCCTGTGGTCGATGTTCGACCGGAGCGTTCCCAGAGATGCGAGAATCACACGGACGAACGATGGGACGCCTGAGCGTCCGATGTTCGTCGCGGGGATCTCGACCACAAGGCCAAAGACCAGAGCTTTCGTTACCGAAAGGATTTGGGCTTACCAGACCAAATCTGCCTTTTCCGACACGGGGCTTATAGTTTCGCGCCGGTCCGTCCGCAACGAAAAAGGCACGGCGCTTGCGGCGCCGTGCCTTTCACGTTCACGTGGCCTCGATCAGCTGTAGATCTCGAACAGGCCGGCGCCGCCCTGGCCGCCGCCGATGCACATGGTCACCACGCCCCACTTCGCCTTGCGGCGCGCACCTTCCTGGAGGAGGTGGCCGGTGAGACGCGCGCCGGTCATGCCGAAGGGATGGCCGATCGCGATCGAGCCGCCGTTGACGTTGTACTTGGCGGGATCGATGCCGAGCTTGTCGCGCGAGTAGAGGCACTGGCTGGCGAAGGCCTCGTTGAGCTCCCACAGATCGATGTCGTCGATCTTGAGGCCGTGACGCTTGAGCAGCTTCGGCACGGCGAAGATCGGGCCGATGCCCATCTCGTCGGGCTCGCAGCCCGCCGCCGCCCAGGCGACGAAGCGGCCGAGCGGCTTGAGGCCGCGCTTCTCGGCGTCCTTGGCTTCCATCAGCACCACGGCGGCAGCGCCGTCGGAGAGCTGGCTGGCATTGCCGGCGGTGACGAACTTGCCGGGGCCCCGTACCGGCTCGAGCTTGGCGAGGCCCTCCAGCGTGGTCTCGGGACGGTTGCACTCGTCGCGGTCGACGACGTAGTCGACGATGCTCTCGGCCTTGGTCGCCTTGTCGACCACCTTCATCTTGGTCTTCATCGGGACGATCTCGTCCTTGAACTTGCCCGCCTGCTGCGCGGAGGCCATCCGGCGCTGCGACTCCAGCGAATACTCGTCCTGGTATTCACGGCTGAGCTTGTAGCGCTCGGCGACAATGTCGGCGGTGTCGATCATCGCCATGAAGATATCGGGCGCGACCTTGAGCAGCTCCGGATCGACCGTCTCCTTCGCCGTCGTGCCGGCGGGCATCGAAATGCTCTCGACGCCACCGGCGACGATGCAGTCGGCGCCGTCCGAACGGATCGAATTGGCGGCCATCGCGATGGTCTGGAGGCCCGACGAGCAGAAGCGGTTCACCGAGACGCCGCCGGTCGACTTGGGAAGACCCGCCAGCAGCGCGGCCTGACGGCCGATGTTCGGCGCACCATGGGCGCAATTGCCGAGGTAGCAATCCTCGACATAGTCCTTCTCGACGCCGGCGCGGTCCACCGCGTGGTGGATGGCGTGGGCGGCCAGCGACATCGGCGGCGTGATGTTGAACCCGCCGCGGCCGGACTTGGCGAGGCCCGTGCGCGCGTAGGATACGATGACGGCTTCACGCATTGTTTTCTCCCTTTCGAACAGTGGTACGGAGGCGTTGGAACGAAGGTGTTCTCGGCGCCATTGGTACACAAAGTTGGGCGGCCACGGGAAGAATAAAGCGCGGCACTGCATCAACAAAAATGCCGCCTTCGAGGGAAGGCGGCGCCGTTGTTCCGCAGGTCGGAATTTATGATATGATGCCCGTCATTTCCAGGCGGGACTCCCCGTCGTGCCCGGGCTTGTCCCGGGCATCCACGTTCTTGCTGCCGAGTGGCAAGGCGTGGATGGCCGGGTCAAGCCCGGCCATGACGGCAAGCAGAGAAAGCGCAATCAGAACGTCAGCGCCTTGACCTGCTTGACCTGCGGCAGGGCCTGCACCTTGGTCAGCAGGTCCGCCGGCACCGCACCGTCGACCTCGATCAGCGCGATGGCATCGGAGCCCGGCGCGACGCGGCCGAGGTGGAAGGTCGCGATGTTGATTTTGGCGTCGCCCAGAAGGCTCGCGAACTTGCCGATGAAGCCCGGCTTGTCCTCGTTGGTCACGTAGATCATCGACTTGCCGAATTCGGCATCGACGCGGATGCCCTTGATGTCGACGAGGCGCGGCTTGCCGTCGGCATAGACGGTGCCCGAGACCGACCGTTCCTGCCGCTCGGTGGTGACGGTGACGGTGATCAGGCTTTCATAGTCGCTTTGGGCGGCTCGCACGATCTCGTCGATCTCCATGCCGCGCTCCTTGGCGACGACCGGCGCCGAGACCACGTTGATCTCGCCCAGCATCGGCCGCAGCAGGCCCGACAGCACGGCGGAGGTGATCGCCTTGATCTTCATCTCGGCGACGTGGCCCTCATAGGTGATCTGCACCTTGAGGATGCCGCTCTCGGTGAGCTGGCCGGCGAACGAGCCGAGCTTCTCGGCGAGCGCGATGAACGGCTTCAGCTTCGGCGCCTCCTCCGCCGTGATCGAGGGGAAGTTGACCGCGTTCGAGATTGCACCGGTAAGCAGATAATCCGACATCTGCTCGGCGACCTGGAGCGCGACGTTCTCCTGCGCCTCGGTGGTGGAGGCGCCGAGATGCGGCGTGCAGATCACGTTGGGATGGCCGAACAGCACGTTCGACGTGGCGGGCTCCTCGACGAAGACGTCGAAGGCGGCGCCCGCAATATGCTTGGAGTTCAGCGCATCGACCACCGCCTGCTCGTCGACGAGGCCGCCGCGGGCGCAGTTGATCAGGCGCACGCCCATCTTCATCTTGGCGATGGCGGCTGCGTCGATGATGTTCCTGGTCTTGTCGGTGAGCGGGGTGTGCAGCGTGATGAAATCGGCGCGCTTGAGCAGGTCATCGAGCTCGACCTTCTCGACGCCGATATCCTTGGCACGCTCCGGCGACAGGAACGGATCGAACGCGATCACCTTCATGCGCAGGCCGAGCCCGCGATCCGCGACGATCGAGCCGATGTTGCCGCAACCGACCACGCCGAGCACCTTGCCGGTGATCTCGACGCCCATGAAGCGGTTCTTCTCCCACTTGCCGGCCTGGGTCGAGGCGTCGGCCTGCGGGATCTCGCGGGCCAGCGCCAGCATCAGGGTGATGGCGTGCTCGGCGGTCGTGATCGAATTGCCGAACGGCGTGTTCATCACGATGATGCCCTTGGCCGTGGCGGCAGGAATCTCGACATTGTCGACGCCGATGCCCGCGCGGCCGATCACCTTCAGTTTCGCCGCCTTCTCCAGGATCTTGGCGGTCGCCTTGGTCGCGGAGCGGATCGCCAGGCCGTCGTAATTGCCGATGATCTCGGCGAGCTTGTCCTTGTCCTTGCCGAGGTTGGGCTGGAAGTCGACCTCGATGCCGCGATCCCTAAAGATCTGCACGGCGGCGGGAGAGAGCGCGTCGGAGATGAGAACTTTGGGTTTGGTCATGGGAATGTGTCCTTCACACCTCCTCTGGAGAGGGAGGGTCGGCGCGCAGCGCCGGGGTGGGGTGAAGCTGCAAAAAAAGCAAATCGCCGGTGCGCCGTGTGGAGAGATCACCCCACCCCGCCGCACCTCGCGGTGCGTCGACCCTCCCCCTCCAGGGGAGGGTCAGAAATCAAGCGGCCTTCGCCAGCGCGGCCTTGGTCTCGGCAAAAGCCCAGTCGATCCACTGTGTCAGCAGCTCGACGTCCTTCGCTTCGACGGTCGCGCCGCACCAGATGCGCAGGCCGGCCGGCGCGTCGCGGTAGTACGCGAAGTCGTAGCCGGCACCTTCCTTCTCGACCAGCGCGACCAGCTTCTTGGAGAAGTCGGCCTGCGCGTCGTCCGAGAGCGAGGTGAGTGCGGGGTCAGTGAACTTCAGGCACACCGAGGTGTTGGAGCGGATCGCGGCGTCCTTGGCCAGGAAGTCGATCCACGGCGTCTTAGCCTTCCAGTCGGCCAGCACCTTGGTGTTGGCGTCGGCGCGCGCGATCAAAGCCTTGAGGCCGCCGATCGACTTGGCCCAGTTCAGCGCATCGAGATAATCTTCGACGCAGAGCATCGAGGGCGTGTTGATGGTCTCGCCGACGAAGATGCCTTCGTTGATCTTGCCGCCCTTGGTCATGCGGAAGATCTTCGGCAACGGCCAGGCCGGCTTGTAGGTCTCAAGCCGCTCCACCGCGCGCGGCGAGAGGATCAGCATGCCGTGCGCGGCTTCGCCGCCGAGTGCCTTCTGCCAGGAGAAGGTGACGACATCGAGCTTGGGCCAGTCGAGCGGCTGCGCGAACGCGGCGGACGTCGCGTCGCAAATGGTCAGGCCTTCGCGGGCTGAGCTGATCCAGTCGGCGTTCGGCACGCGGACGCCGGAGGTGGTGCCGTTCCAGGTGAAGACCACGTCGGACTTCGGATCGACCTTCGACAGATCGGGAATCTCACCGTAAGCAGCGTTGAGCTTGGTGACGTCCTTGAGCTTCAATTCCTTGACGATGTCGCTGACCCAGCCCTCGCCGAAAGATTCCCACGCGAGCGTGGTGACGGGGCGCGCACCGAGCAGCGACCACAGCGCCATCTCGACCGCGCCGGTATCCGACGCCGGAACGATGCCGATGCGATAATCGGCGGGCACTTCAAGCACTTCGCGCGTCAGATCGATCGCGAGCTTGAGCTTGGTCTTGCCGACCTTCGCGCGATGCGAACGGCCGAGCGCTGCGTCCTTGAGATTTTGGGCGTTCCATCCGGGGCGCTTGGCGCAGGGGCCGGAGGAAAAATGCGGCACGTTGGGCCGCGAAGCGGGCTTCGCTACAGTCATATTCTACCCTTCCAGATAGTAAGCCTCCCGTTGGGGGGAGGTGTCCCGCCGCGGCTGATACGGGAAACAGGAAGAGTCGTCAAGGAAGTTCCGGGGCCTCACGCGCGAGTGATGGCTCATCCGGTGCGATATCAGGGGATTCGACCACGGCAAGCGCGTTCAGCAAGTCCGTGGCATCACTGATCAATTGCGCGGCTCGGCGACGGCTGCCGACTTTCAAAATGCATTTGTCATTGGCCTGCACAACGTAGTCGTTGCCGACCTTGATCATGGAATAGCTTGTCATCGAAATCCCCGAACCGACCGAGCTCGGCTTTCAGACGCTGACGTAGCACCGTTCGTTCCTGGTTCCACGTGAACGACGGCTGGGTAGTTTACCCACTCTTAATATGAACGAACGCGCGATCCGTTTTCGCTGATCGCGCAACGGCCGCTGGATGCTGCCTCAAAAGCGGACAGTCATGCCGACATGACTCGATGTGAATCCGAGCCGCTTGTAGAAGCGCTGCGCGTCGACGCGGCTCGCATGCGTGAGCAGTTCGACCAGGATGCAGCCGCGCGCTTTTGCTTCAGTCACCGCCCATTGCACCAATTGCTCGCCGATGCCGCGGCTGCGACAATCGGAAGCAACGCGGACATCTTCGAGCAGGCCGCGGATGCCGCCTTGCGAGCTGATGCCCGGCAGCACTGCGAGTTGCAGGCAGCCGACTACCCTGCCCTCGCTCTCGGCAACCACGAGCGTGAGATTTGGATCGCGCTCGACCCGCGCGAATGCCTCGTAATAGGACGCCGGCAGCGGATCCTCCACGCGCTCGCGCGCGCGCCCGAGATGATCGTCGGCGAGCATTGCGATCATCGCAGGGACGTCCTCGCGCCGCGCGGGACGGATGGAAACGGACTTATCGTTCATACGGGAAACTCCAGGCTCGGCGCAGGGACTCAGCGCGCTGGCGGCAGGCCGAGAGAGGCCTCGGCCTCGCCGATCCAGCGGCGAACGGCCGGATAACGGCCGAGATCGAAGCCGCCTTCATGCGCGAGGCGCGTATAAGCGAGCAGCGAGACGTCGGCGAGCGAAACCTCTTCGCCGGCGAAGAAGCGGTTTGCGGCCAAGTGCCGCTCCATCCGGTCGAGCGCCGCATAGCCGCGCTTGACCTTCTCGGGATCGAGCTCGGATGCATCCTTGCCGAGATAAACCAGCTGGAAGCGGCACACCGCGATGTAGGGCTCGTGGCTGTACTGCTCCCAGAACAGCCATTCGTCCATCTTGGCCGCAGCGAAGGCATCGCGCGGGATCAGCGCGCTGTCGCGGGCGAGATAGCGGATGATGGCATTGGACTGCGCCAGCGTGCGGCCGTCGTCGAATGCGACCGTCGGCACCTGGCCGGCGCCGTTCATCTTCAGGAATTGCGGCGTGCGCGTCTCGCCCTTGCGGGTGTCGATCTCGATCCACTGGTAAGGCAGCGCGAGCTTGTCGCAGACCCACTTCACCTTGAGACAATTGCCGGAATTGCTATCGCCGTAGATCTGCATCGCTGCCGCCCCATTTACGGGCGACAGAGCATCAGGCCGGAAGGAACCTGTCAACAGGCAGCGGGCGGCTCAGAACTTGTAGCCGGCGCCCAATCGGAAGTTGTTCAGGTTGACGGAGATATCCTTGGCGTTCGAGAACCCGACGTGCTCCCACTCGCCGCGAAGGATCACACAGTCGAGCAACGCGTATTCGATTCCGATTCCCCCCGTCCATCCGTAGATGAAGCTGTTCGCGCGCCGCTCGGACTGCGTCATCGTGCCGGTGCCGGCAACCGTGGTAGACGTCGCGCCACTGTTGGGATCCGTGAAGATGTCGTTTTTCACGTACGACACGGTCGCAAACCTCGACACCTCGGCGCGCCCGATCGCAAGGCCGCCAAACGCGTAAGGCATGAAGTCCCCACCGGCCCATCCGATCCGACCTCGGAAAGTCGCATAGTCCTTGAGCTGCAACGAGGCACCGCCGCCGAGCGTCGTATCGTAAATATAGGCGTGATTCGTCGGGGCTGTTTCCCCGGGGATCAATCTCGCCATGGAATCGCTTGCACTGCTCGCGAGATTGTTCATGTAGCTGTAGTTGGCCTCAACGCCCATCACGGCATCATAGAGCTGCCAGTTGCGGCCCACATAGGCGCCGAACCCGGTCGCCTGGACGTGATTTTTCGGCAGCAGCGACCAGCCGCCGACCGGCGCCTGAAGGATGCTGTCGCGAAGCATGAAATCGGTCATCGATTTCGGGGCGTGGCTGAAATCGATTTCCGACGTGGCAAAGCCGAACTGGCCGCCGACATAGAAGCCGTCCCAATTATGGGATGACTTCGACAGACCGTCGGTGAAGCTGCCGCGCAGGATGGGCAGATCGGAAAGGTCGGCCGCGTGTGCGGCAGACACCGTCCCAAACATCACCGCAGCCAATAAAAGCCTACGCATCGCAACGCTCCATCGAACTCGAACTTTCACTCGTGATCATGGCTCGTTAACCTTAACCAATGGTTGCGCCGGACGCTTTCGTCGCCGTCGCGCCATGAAAAATACGCAAAGCAAAACGGCGCGGGATGATCCCGCGCCGTTAAGAAATCTTAAGCGATCAGTTGACGATCAGCCCTTGGTGACGAGCGGCGGCATATAGGCCGGCTGCGGGCTGTTGAGCTCCCAGCGCACGCCAAGCTTCACGTCGTGCGAGGTGATGTCCTTGATCTTGATCGAGGTCGGGCCGGAGGCGCTGTTGTCGAACAGGCGGTAGTTGCCTGGCGCGCCATCGCCGAGGTTCATGTAGCTGTAGGCCAGTTCGACGGTGAACCCGGGATTGACCTTGTAGGCAAGACCGGCGTGGGCGGCCCAGGCGAGGTTCCACTTTCCGTTGTCGGCGAAGTAGGCGACGCTGTTGTTGAGCCCCGGGCTGTACGACACGCCGTCGTCGCGGAAGCCGCTGATCTTGTTGTAGGAGCCGCCGACACCGGCGCCGATGAACGGGGTGATGCACCACCAGGTGCCGAGGTCGACATACGCGTTGGCCATCACGACCCACTCGGACTTGCTGCCGGTGTAGTTGTTGACGCCGACGAAGCCGGGTCCAAAGACGTTGTCGCTGCCGTGCAGATTGGCTTTGCCACGGTACTGGCCGATCACGTCCGCGCGGAACCAGTTGTTGAAGCGATAGCCGACGCCGAGATCGAACAGCGACGCTGAGTCGAAACCGAGGCCTTCCGTCGACTTCGAATAACCAGCCGGCAAAGCGCTGTCGATGCTCTTGGCGCGCTGGTTGGTCATGCCGACATCGCCGCGGAGATACCAGCCGCCGAAATCGGCGGGCGGAGCCGCCGGCGCGTACATCGGAGGGGGCGCCGCGATCGGCATATCGGCGGCAAACGCCATCGACGAGATCAGGGTTGCCGCACCCGCGGCAAGGAGAGACTTAACGCTACGCATTGGCTTCGTCCTTATGGCCGGTGAGGCAAAATGCAGATGCCTCACGTTCTGGAAACTCACAGGAGGGACGATCGCACCAAATGTTTAAGCGCCACTTAACCCTAATTTTTAAGGTTGATTTTTTCTCTACGCTCGCGCGCGTGGGGCGCGAGCGTTGCAAAATTGCGGCGGCGAGGCGCCGCAATTGCTAACGATTGATGAAGCCGCAATGCGGCGAAGAAGATTTGTTAACGTGTGTGCCGCGGCAGTCTGGGCAGGAACACCGCAAGCAGGCCGATCGCCGGCAGATAGGCGCAGACCTGATAGACGAACTCGATCGAGGTGTGGTCGGCAAGCTTGCCGAGCACGGCGGCGCCCAGTCCCCCGATGCCGAAGGCGACGCCGAAGAACACACCGGAGATCATGCCGAAGCGGTGCGGCACCAGTTCCTGCGCGAACACGATGATCGACGATGTCGTCGAGGAAATGATGATGCCGATGATCACGCTCAGCACCGCGCTCGAATAAAGCCCGGCATAGGGCAGCGCCAGCGTGAACGGCAGCGCGCCCAGGATCGAGATCCAGATCACGATCTTGCGGCCGAAGCGATCGCCCAAGGGACCGCCGAAGAACGCTCCGACCGCGTTCGCCGCGAGGAAGATGAAGAGATAGATCTGGGCGGTCTGTGTCGACACGCCGAAACGGTCGATCAAATAGAAGATGTAGTAGCTCGACAGGCTGGAGACGTAGAGCTGCTTCGAGAACAGCAGCGCCACCAGCACGAGCAGCGCGACCCCGACGCGGCGCGAGCTCGGCGCGTCGGGGTGGACCTGAACCGCGGCCGTCTTCTTCGCCTTGATCTGCGGCTCATACCAGCGGCCGATGCGCCAGAGGATAACGATGGCGAGGAACGCGATCGAGGAGAACCATGCGATGCTGCCCTGCCCGAACGGCACCACGATCAGCGCGGCCAGCACCGGTCCCATCGAGGTGCCGAAACTGCCGCCGAGCTGAAACACCGATTGCGCGAAGCCGTAGCGGCCACCGGACGCAAGCCGCGCGATGCGCGCGGACTCCGGATGAAACACCGCCGAGCCGAGACCAACCAGCGCGGCAGCCACGAGGATGACGAGATACTGATGCGCGGCGCTGAGCAGCAGCAGGCCGAAGAAGGTCGAGGCCATGCCGATCGCCAGCGAGTAAGGCTGCGCCTTCTTGTCGGTGTAGTGCCCGACCACGGGCTGGAGCAGCGAAGCCGTGAACTGGAACGCCAGCGTGATCATGCCGATCTGCGCGAAGTCGAGCGCGTAGGTGTCTTTCAGGATCGGATACACCGAAGCGATCAGCGACTGCATGGTGTCGTTGAGGAAGTGCGAGAAGCTGATGCCGGCGAGGACGACATAGGCCGGCCCCGCCGCCTTGGCGACGGGCGCGACGTCGCTGACGACAACGGGTTCGGTCAGCGTTTCCTCGGAGACGACGACGGACTTGTTCACTGGAGCATCCCGGCAGGCGCGGCGAACGGTCGCGACCTGCTGGGTACAATGATAGCGGCGGCCGAACCACCGCCAATCGTCGATGGCTGGAATGCGCGTATCTTCGGCCGCTCAGGATCGCTTCACCCTCCCCTGGAGGGGGAGGGTCGGCTCACATTGAGCGCAGCGAAATGTGGGACGGGGTGGGATGACGGTCTCTCCACCTCGTACAGTGCCCGTGGGGAGAGATCACCCCACCCCGCTCGCGCTTCGCGCGATCGACCCTCCCCCTCCAGGGGAGGGTAAGAGAGGCTCACGCAGCCGCCTGTCCGAGCGCGGAGACGATGGTGTCGACGACGTCTTCGACGAGGATACGGTCCTCGCCCTCGCCCATGACGCGGATCACGGGCTCGGTGCCCGAGGAGCGGATCAGCAGGCGACCGTGGCCGTTGAGGCGCTTCTCGCCGTCCGAGATCGCCGACTTGACGTCGGAATCATCGAGCGGCTTGCCGCCCTTGTGGCGGACGTTCTTGAGGATCTGCGGCAGCGGATCGAAACGGTGGCAGACTTCCGACACCGGGCGGCGCAGCTTCTGCACCACGGCCAACACCTGCAAGGCGGCCACGAAGCCGTCGCCGGTGGTGGCGTAGTCGGACAGGATGATGTGGCCGGACTGCTCGCCGCCGAGATTGTAGCCGCCGTTCAGCATCTGCTCGAGCACGTAGCGGTCGCCGACCGGCGTCCGCACGAGATCGAGCCCGTGGCCCTTCAGGAAACGTTCGAGCCCGAGATTGGACATCACGGTGGCGACGATGCCGGGACGCGAGAGGCGTCCGTCCTCTTTCCAGCTCTGCGCGATCACCGCGAGCAGCTGGTCGCCGTCGACGACATGCCCGCGCTCATCGACCAGGATGACCCGATCGGCGTCGCCGTCCAGCGCAATGCCGATGTCGGCGCGCATCTCGCGCACCTTCCGCGACAGCGCTTCCGGCGAGGTCGAGCCGCAATCCTTGTTGATGTTGAAGCCGTCGGGCTCGACGCCGATCGGCACCACGTCGGCGCCCAATTCCCACAGCGCTTCCGGCACCACCTTGTAGGCGGCGCCATTGGCGCAATCGATCACGACGCGCAGGCCGTCGAGCGACAGATCGCGCGGCAGCGTGCGCTTGGCGAATTCGATGTAGCGGTCGTGCACGCCGTCGATACGGCGGGCGCGGCCGAGGCTCGCACTTTGGGCCAGCCGCTTCTCGATCGGCTCGTCGAGCAGCAGCTCGATCTGCTTCTCGACGTCGTCGGACAGCTTGAAGCCCTGCGGGCCGAACAGCTTGATGCCGTTGTCCTCGAACAGATTGTGCGAGGCCGAGATCATCACGCCGAGATCGGCGCGCATCGACTTGGTCAGCATCGCGACGGCCGGCGTCGGCATCGGGCCGACCAGCAGCACGTCCATGCCGACCGAGGTGAAGCCCGCGACCATGGCGTATTCGATCATGTAGCCGGATAGGCGGGTATCCTTGCCGATCACGACCCGGTGGCGGTGGTCACCGCGCTGAAACGCAAGGCCTGCGGCCTGGCCGACCTTGAGCGCGAGCTCCGGCGTGATCAGTCCGTTGGCGCGGCCCCGAATCCCGTCCGTCCCGAAATATTTGCGGCTCATATCGTCCCCCACGCAACAACCAGGAATCCCCGCGACAACCTCCGGGTGCCATAATGGGCCCCGCATCCCTGATTTGCTGGGGTCTTATAATGCCTGCGAGACTAAATTGGCTTCAAAAAATATGATGAATCATTACGGAACCCGGGGAAAAGGCACCCCGGTAACGTATTGTTAACGTTATATTTCCGGCCCATGCGCCCACTTCGCGCGGAACCCTGCCCCTAGCTGGAGCGCTTCACATGGCCGTCCTGACGGCTCGGTGCGGGCTGGGTGACGTTGACGGGATCGGAGCCCGGGAAGGTCTCCTCGAGGCCTTCTTCCAGCGCATCCTCGAGATCCTGCTTCTCCTTGATCTCTTCCGGCGTGGGCTGGCTGTGCGGTTTGCTCATGGCGCCCTCTTCTCAAACGATTTGGCTGTGCATCCAACCATGCTAGATGACCCCTCGATCTTCCGATGCAAGATGCAAGACGGGCCGGGGAAAACATCCATGAAGCACATCACCTGTATCGACGACCTTCGCACCCTGCATCAGCGTCGCGTGCCGAAGGCGTTCTTCGACTATTGCGACCGCGGCTCCTACGCCGAGGAAACGCTGCGCGCCAATCGCGACGACATGCAGCACATCAAGTTCCGCCAGCGCATTCTGGTCGACGTCTCCAAGCGCGACACCTCGACCACGATCCTCGGCGAGCCCTCGACCATGCCGCTGATGCTGGCGCCCGTGGGCCTGCTCGGCATGCAGCATGGCGACGGCGAGATCCACGCCTGCCGCGCCGCGCAGGCCGCCGGCATCCCGTTCACGCAGTCGACGATGTCGATCTGCTCGATCGAGGACATCGCCGCAAATGTCGAGAAGCCGTTCTGGTTCCAGCTCTACGTGATGAAGGACCGCGGCTTCATCAAGGCGCTGATCGAGCGCGCGATCGCGGCGAAATGCTCGGCGCTGGTGCTGACCGTCGACCTGCAGGTGATCGGCCAGCGCCACCAGGACATCAAGAACGGCATGACGGTGCCGCCGGAATGGTCGCTGTCGAAGCTGATCGATTTCGCCACCAAGCCGGCCTGGGTGTCGGGCGTGCTGCAGGGCAAGCGCCGCACCTTCGGCAATCTTGCCGGTCATTTGAAGGTCAGCGACGACATCACCTCGCTGTCGACCTGGATCAACTCGCAGTTCGACACCTCGCTGAACTGGAAGGACATCGACTGGATCCGCTCGATCTGGCCGGGCAAGCTGGTCCTGAAGGGCATTCTCGACGTCGAGGATGCCGAGCTCGCCGCGAAGACCGGTGCCCAGGCGATCGTGGTTTCCAACCATGGCGGCCGGCAACTCGACGGCGCGCCGTCATCGATCGAGGTGCTGCCCGAGATCGTCGACGCCGTCGGTGACAAGGTGGAGATCATGTTCGACGGCGGCATCCGCTCCGGCCAGGACGTGACGCGGGCGCTCGCGCTCGGCGCGAAGTCCTGCATGATCGGCCGCGCCTACGCCTATGGCCTCGGTGCCGGCGGCCAGGCCGGCGTCGCCAAGGCGATCGAGATCATCCAGAAGGAATTGCTCACGACCATGGGCCTGTGCGGCGTCAACCGGATCGACGAGATCGACGAGCACATCATTGCGGCGTGAGGCATTGAGGCGCGAAAAGCGCGCCTCAATCATAGGTGTCGTCCCGGACAAGCATAGCGAAGCGGAGCGCTGATCCGGAACGACAGCGAGGATGTGAGGGCAGTATCTGCCTCACATCGGCGGCGTGATCCCATCTCGCCCGACATTGACCCGGTTCGCTTCCAGCGAGCCGTCGTCCTTCTTCGCGGCGCCGAAGATGATCAGCTTGGCGCCCGGCTTGATCTCGGATTTGTCGCTGGCGATGAAGGTGACGATGGGTGTATCCGGCGGCACCACGACTTTCTTCTCACCATCCTTGTATTTCACCGTGATGTTCTGGCCGTCGGTGCCCTTCACCGTCTGAGCCACCGTGGCGTTGGTCATGGTCGAGTTGGCACGCGCATCCCAGGGGCGGAAACCTTCGGCCGCGCCGCGCTGGTTTTCGGGGAAGATGTGCACTGCGATCGCCTTCTGCGTGCCGTCGGGCTCGGGCATGCCGGTGACGCCGATATACGAGCCGTCCTTGATCTCCGACAGCGAGGTCTTCACGACGGCGAAGACGGCGACGTTGTCGGTCATCCTCACCTTCACGTCAGTGCCCTCGCGGGTCTTGATGGCGAGCGTGTTGCCGTCGACGCTCTCGATGGTACCGCGGATGCGGACCGTCGGCGCCTGTTGCGCCGAGGCAGAGACGATCAAAGCGGAAGCGAACGCGGCCACGAGCAGGCGTGGCATCCAGGTTGTTTTCGACATGCTCTTTCCTCCCTCACATCGGCGGCGTCAGGCCGTCGCGGCCGACGTTGACGCGGTTGGTTTCGAACGAGCCGTCCGGGAGCTGCTTCATGAAGGCGATGACCTTGGCGCCGGCCTTCAGCTCGGACTTGTCGCCGGGCACGAAGGTCACCACCGGCGTGTTGTCGGCGACGAACACCTTCTTCTCGCCGTCCTTGTATTTCACCAGCAGCGTATGGCCGTCATTGCCGACCACGCTCTCCGACACCGTGGCATTGGTCATGCTGGAATTCGGCTTGAGGTCGTACGGACGCGAGCCTTCTCCGGTGCCGCGCATGCTCTCCGGAAACACGTGAACCTCGACGGCGTTGTCGCCGCCATCAGGTCCCGGCACGGTGGTGGCCCCGACGAAGGAGCCGACCTTGATGTCCGCGAGCGAAATCCTGGTGACGCCGGCCACGCGCGCGTCGGGTGCAATATGCAGCTTGACGTCCTCGCCGCTGCGCGACTTGACCTGCATGATATCGCCGTTGACGCTCTCGATCGTGCCGCGCACACGCGTCGGCACCGGTGCCCTTTGAGCGACGGCACAAAGAGTAGAAGCGGCCACCATCGCGACGGCGATCAGCGGACGTGTGAAACTTGCACGGTGGATGGTCATGACGGTCTCCGATTGTCCCCACGAATGGTGAACGCCGCGGACCGCTTACTATTCTCTCAAGTCTTCGTGAGATCGGCCTCGACCAGCGCGCGCAACTCGGCCGTGACCTCCGGCCTCCGGCCGAACCACAGCTCGAAGCCGCGGACCGCCTGGTGCAGCAGCATGCCGAGCCCGTCGGCGGTTTTCAGGCCGCGCGCCTGTGCGGCCGCCAGCAGCGGCGTGACCAGGGGAACGTAAACGAGATCGGCGACGACGGAATCCTGCGGCAGATGGGCCACATCAACATCGAGTGAAGGCTGGCCGTGCATGCCGAGTGAGGTCGTGTTCACGAGAAGTTTTGCACGCGGCAGGACATCGCTCAGGCCGTCCCAAGTCACCGGACGCACGTTCGGCCCGAACTGGTTTGCAAGTGTCTCGGCCCGCGCGATGGTGCGATTGGCGAGATGGATGCGCTTGATCCCGCGCTCGCGCAGGCCGAATACGACGCCACGCGAAGAACCACCGGCGCCGAGCACCAGCGCCTCGTCCGCCTTGTCCCAGCCGGGTGCGCTGGCGTCGAGATTGCCGATAAAGCCCTCGACGTCCGTGTTGGTCGAACGCAGCTCGCCGTCGGCAAACCACAATGTGTTGGCCGCGCCGACCGCCTTGGCGCGCGCATCGGGCGTCGACAGCGCCAGCACCGCTTCCTTGTGGGGGATGGTGACGTTGGCGCCGACGAAGCCGCGCAGCGGCAGCCGCAGCACGAAGTCGCGGAGATCCTCCGGCGGCACCGCCTCGATGACATAGCCGCCCTCGATTCCGAGCGTGCGCAGCCAGTAATGATGGATCAGCGGCGAGCGCGAATGCGCAGCCGGCCATCCGATCAAGCAGGCTGCGGGAGCTTTGGGCGCGGTCATCTTCCCTCGGGGCGTTGGTCGAGGGCGATCCATTTCGCGTCCCGCAGACTCTGTCAAGCGCGGTGGCGCCGCATCGGCACGGCCACGATTGCGCCCAGCGCCAGCGCCGCGCCTGCAGCGAACCAGATCGCGGCGAGGTTGATCCAGGCATAGGCAAGCGCGCCGGCTGCCGCGCCGGCAACCAGCGCCACCCACAGGAACAAATTCGAGGCCCAGCTCCAGCGCGGCCCCCCGGTGAGGCTCACCGCGAGGAGCTGGCCGACCTTGACCAGCGCGCCGGTGACATAGGTGAGGCCGAGGCCCGCGCCGCCGTCGATCTGGAACACGGCGTTCTCCAACCCCATCGCGAGCACGATTCCCGCGATCGCGAGATTCGGCAGTCCGTAAGCATGGCAGAGTCCAGCCCCCGCCAGCAGCACTGCTTCGATGAGAAGCAGCCATGGCTGCCGCTCGGTGCCGCCGCCGAGCACGACGAGGCTTCCGGCCGCCGCTCCGGCGACGAACAGCGCGATGAGGCCCAGGGCGCCGGCAGCCTGCCACCACTGGGCCTCCGCGAGGCTGACGCCGAGTCGCGTCGAGTTTCCGCTCATGAAGGAGACGAACAGGCCGCCAAGCTGCAGGAAGCCGATGCCGTCGACAAAGCCCGCGAGCAGGCTGAGCGCGCAGGCCAGCGCAACGTTGCGAGTCGAATTGAGCATTCCGATCCACCACCGCCGTGACGCGGCAGTGTCGGTCAATTCGGCCGGCTTGAGAAGGGAGCGCCGCTAATTCGCGGCAGCATCCTCGGCGGCGGGGGCAGTCGTGCCCGCGGCCTGCTTGATGTCGGCGACGGCGCGCTCGATCGTGGTGCGATAGCGCGCGCGCCGCGGCGTCACGCCATGGGTCAGCAGCGCGCGTCGAACCGCGGGTGATGCCCCGGTGATGAACAGCTTTATCCCTTGGCGGTGCGCCTTGGCGGCGACGCGGCCGAGCACGTTGGCCGCCGTCGAATCCAGGAAGGGGACCGCGGCGAAATCGACCACGAAGGCCTTGCGCCCGTCGGCGACGCCGTCGAGCACGCTGCCGATGGCCGATGCCGCACCGAAGAAGAACGCGCCGGTGATGCGGTAGACCAGCACATCGCGATCGACCGCGAGCGCGGGATCGTAAGGAACGCGCGTCCCATTGCCGTCATCGGGACGATCGTCGGCCACCAGCGGGGTGCGCTCCTCGATCCCGGTCATTTCCGACATGCGGTGAATGAACAGCACCGCGCCGAGCGCGAAGCCGACCAGAATGCCTTCGGTCAGATCACGGAAAACGGTGAGCAGGAAGGTCGCCAGCAGCACGACGGCATCGCCCCAGGAGGATCGCAGCAGCGTGGCGAATTCGTGCTTCTCCGCCATGGTCCAGGCCACCACGACCAGCACGGAGGCGAGCGCGGCCAGCGGAATGTAGCTCGCCAGCGGCGCCGCGATCAGCATGAACAGCAGCAGGAAGACCGAATGCAGCATGCCCGCAAGCGGGCCGCGCGCGCCGGCGCGGATGTTGGTGGCGGTCCGCGCGATCAGGCCGGTGACACAAATGCCGCCGAACAGCGCCGAGCCGATATTGGCGGCGCCCTGCGCCACCAATTCGCAATTGGAGCGGTGACGGCGCCCGGTCATGCCGTCGGCCACCACGGCGGACAACAGCGATTCAATCGCGGCCAGCAGCGCGAACGCAATCGCATCCGGCAGCACCGCCGTCGCCTTCGCAAGCGAGAATGCCGGCAAGGCCGGCGACGGCAATTCGCGCGGAATGCCGCCGAAGCGCGAGCCGATGGTCTCGACCGGCAGCGACAGCACGCTACAGGCGATCGCCGCGAGCACCACCGCGATCAGGATGCCCGGCCAGGACGGCCGCCAGCGCCGCAGGCCGGCAATGATGGCGATGCTGACGATCGCAACGGCCACGGCGGACGGATTGATGGTGGGCAGGCCCCCGGCCAGCGCGACGAGTTTCGGAACGAACTCGCTTGGCTCTTTCCCCGCGAGCGTGATTCCGCCGAGATCGCGAAGCTGGCTGGCGAAGATGATCACGGCGATGCCGGCGGTGAAGCCGACCGTTACCGGATAGGGAATGAACTTGATATAGGTGCCGATCCGCAGGAAGCCGGCGGCAACCAGAAGAAGTCCCGCCATCAGGGTGGCGAGGATCACGCCGTCGACACCGTGACGGTCGGCGGTCGCCGCGACCAGCACGATGAAGGCGCCGGCGGGGCCGCCGATCTGGAACCGGCTACCGCCGAGCAGCGATGCGATGAAGCCGCCGACGACGGCGGTGTAGAGACCCCGGTCCGGCGTCACGCCCGAGGCGATCGCGATCGCCATCGACAGTGGCAGCGCGACGATCGCGACCGTGAGGCCCGCGAACACATCGGCGCGGAGATCGGCAAGGCCATAGCCCTCGCGCCATACGGTCACGAGCTTTGGCAGATAGAGTTCGGTAAAGGTCGGCCGACGAAGCTGGTGCAGCTTGCCTGCGTGTTCGCCCGTGATGCTCATTTCAGCAAATTGCTCCGCTGCCCACAATGCTCCGATGCATCGTGCGGCCGCGTGCTTCGGCGCGCCCGGTGCGTTAGTCCAATTGGCTCCCGAGCATGATCATCGCGGGATCACGCCCCCACCCGGCGTGGCGGCCCCGGCTCTTTCAGCCGAACGCCGCGTCCGCCGCCTTCGCTACGGGCCTGTTCGCCGATCAGCTCGACGCCCGCCCGCTCGAACGCATCGACCACCCTCATCAAGGTCTCGACCACGCCACGAACGTTGCCGGTGCTCGCCTCCATCCGCTGGATGGTCGGCAGCGACACGCCTGCGAGTTCTGCCAAGGTCTTCTGGTCGATGCCGAGCAGCGCGCGGGCTGCCCGCATCTGGAATGACGTGATCACCTTGGCCTCACGTATCAAATCTTATAATTGATATCTGACGCATGTACAATGATGTAAAATACATCATTTCGAGCCAAACGCAAGTGTCTCCCCGTCATTGCGAGCGCAGCGAAGCAATCCAGAATCCCTCCGCGGAAACAGTCTGGATTGCTTCGTCGCTTCGCTCCTTGCAATGACGGTGGGGAGGAGACTGCGTGAGTTCAACTTCCATCGTGCTCGCGGCGACAGCCCCTCACCCGACCCTCACCCCGCGAGAGCGGGGCGAGGGAGTGAGAGAGCTTTGCGTCCCTACCAGCTCACGCCGCGTGCTGATGCGCGGCGATGATCTGGTCGGCGGCGCGGCCCGTGACCTCGGCCATGTGGTCGAACTGGCGGGTGAAGCTGCCGGCGCCGGCGGTGGCCGAACGCAGCTCGACGATCAGCTCGCCGATCTCCGCCTCCGGCATCATGGCGCGCACGCAGTCCCAGCCGCTCCAGCCATCGCGGGTGTCGAAGCCGAGGATCTGTCCGCGCCGCGCCGACAGGATCGCGTTGATCCTGGCGGTAGCGTCGGTCGGGCAGACGATCTCGACGACGTGGATCGGCTCCAGCAGTACCGGCTGGCACAGCGGCAGGCCCTCGTTCAATCCGATCCGCGCCGCCGTGCGGAAAGCGAGGTCGGAGGAATCGACGCTGTGATAGGAGCCGTCGGTCAGCGTCACCTGCACGTCGGTGACGGGGAAGCCGAGCGGACCGCGCATCAATCCGTCGACGACGCCCTCCTCCACCGCGCCGATGTAATTGCGCGGCACCGCGCCGCCGACCACCTTCTCGGTGAACTTGAAGCCGTCGCCGCGCGGCATCGGCCTGATGTCGAGCACGACGTCGCCGAACTGGCCGTGGCCGCCGGACTGCTTCTTGTGGCGGCCGCGCTGGGTGATCGGCTTGCGGATGGTCTCCTGATAGCCGATCGCGGGCGGATGCGAGGTGAGCTTGATACCGAAGCGGTCGCGGAGCCGTTCGCTCGCAACGCGCAGGTGCATTTCGCCCTGCCCCCACAGCACGGTGTCGTGTGTCTGGGCGTTCTGCACGACGACGAGCGAGGGATCCTCCTCGTGCAGCCGCGCCAACGCCTGGCCGAGCTTGACGTCGTCCTTGCGGTCGGTGGCGGCGATCGAGATCGCCAGCACCGGCGGCGTCGGCTCCGCGGCGGCCAGCGCGTCCGGCGGGGTCTTGCCGGTCGAGACCGTGTCGCCGGTCTTGACGGGATCGAGCTTTGCGAGCGCCACCGTATCGCCGGCCTCCGCCGCGGCACGCTTGGTGTCGTAGGCGCCGTTGACCGCGAGGATGCCGGAGATGCGGCTGAGCCCGCCTGAGGATGATTGCAGCGTGGCGCCGTCGTCGAGATGGCCGGCGAGCAGCCGCGTCAGCGACAGCTTGCCGCCATGCTGCGAATGCAGCGTCTTGAAGACGAAGCCGAGCGCGTCCTTGCCGGCGGGCACACCGAGACGCTTCGCGGTCTCCTCGACGCCAGGCGCCTCGTGGCGCAGCGCCTTCATCAGGCGCAGCACGCCGTTTTCGCGTGCGGCGGCGCCCAGCAGCACGGGACAGATCTGCCCCTCGCGCAATTCGCGGGCGAGGTCGTCGAACACGGCATCGCGCGGCGGCTGGATGTCCTCGAGCAGCTGCTCCATCAGCGCGTCGTCGTGATCGGCCAGCTTCTCCAGCATCGAGAAGCGGGCCTCCTTCTCGCGATCGAGATCGCCGCCTTCGAGCGCGACCACTTCGGAGGCCTTGTGCTCGCGATAGATAAAGGCGCGCTCCAGCGCGAGATCGACGAAGCCCTCGATCAGCTCGTCCTTCCAGATCGGGATCTGGCGCAGCACGAGCGGCACGCGCGAGGCGGGCTGAAGCGTTGCGAGCGTCTCGCGAATGCGCTTGTTGGCGCGGTCGATCTTGTTGAGAAACAGGAAACGCGGGATCTTCAGTTCCTCCAGCTCACGCAGGATGATCTGAAGCTGCGGCAGCTTCTTCTCGTCCGCCTCGCAGACCACGATGGCGGCGTCGACCGCGGGCAGCGCGGCGCGCATGTCGTGGGCGAATTCGACGGAACCGGGACAATCGAGGAAGGTGTAGCTGTCGCCCATGAAACTCGTGGTGGCGGCAGTGAGGCCGACGGTCATCTTGTGATGACGGGCCTCGGGCGTTGCGTCGCCGACGGAGGTTCCGGCGTCCACGCTGCCGGCGCGGGGGATTGCGCCCGTTCGCGCCAGGATCGCTTCGAGAAGTGTGGTTTTACCGCTTTGGAAGGGGCCCACCAGCGCGATGCACCGTGGACCTCGGGGACTTCTGACGTCTTGTCCCATTTCGCCGCCTCCTTGGTGTGGAGCTCGGCCCATGATTGGGTCGGCAAACGCAGATGCTCTGCCCGTCCCCAAGATTTGGCAAGCGTCAAAAATCGCTGCGGTGCGTCGTCAGTTGTTTGCTAGCACTATCGCGCGGGCGCGGGTCTCACCTCTCCCTTCGGGAGAGGTGAAGCAACACCTCCGCTGGCGCGCGCTTAACGGCCCGGACGGAGTTCCAGGCTTTCGAGGCCGGCAGCGACGTTGAGGCCGACCTGGCCTTGCAGGCTGAGCGGCTGGAGCGAGATCGAATTGTTGGAGCCGCCGACCAGCACGTTGCCGCCGCCGCCCACGCCTACCGAGGCGCTGCCTTGCGCGCCGGCGTAGTTGCCGGCGAGGTCGCCGGGGCCGAGCCGGTCGACCGGCGCGAACACGCCCCAGGCCAGCGCCGTCTCCTGGGTAATGCCGATGTCGAGACCGACCTTACGAATGGTTGCGACGTAGCGGTCCTCGGGCAGGCCGTCAGCGCGCAGCACGCAGCCGAGATGGGTCACGGAGCCCACGATGAAGCCGACGCTGGCGCCGCCGCGGCATTCGAGCACACCGACCCGCACCATTCGCTGCTGCTGTGCGCCGCTGCCGGCGACAGAGGCAACGAGGCTGGCTGCGACGAGCCCGGCGAGGATGAACGAACGGCGCATGAATATCTCCGGCGATGAATGTGATGCGAGCAGAGAGAGCGCCCCACCCGCGTTGCGCGATGGTCTATGCCACAAGAGTGATGACGGTGCCAGATCCTCCGTCATTGCGAGCGCAGCGAAGCAATCCAGAGTCTTTCCGCGGAGAGATTCTGGATTGCTTCGCTGCGCTCGCAATGACGGGGATAGAGCGGTGCGCCTCTTGCCGTGAGTAGATCTTCACCTGCAAAAACAAAAAAGGCCCGCTCGAAGCGGGCCCTTTCGGAGTCTATCGCTACAAGCCTACCGCAGATTACCGCAGAAGCGCTGGATGCGCTTGCAGGCGTCTTCGAGGTCCGAGGTCTTGGTCGCGTAGGAGATGCGGAATGCAGGTCCAAGGCCGAAGGCCGAACCCTGCACGACCGCAACGCCCTCGGTCTCGAGCAGCTCGGTGACGAAGTCCTCGTCATTGCTGATCACCTTGCCCGACGGCGCGGTCTTGCCGATCGTGCCGGCGCAGGACGGATAGACGTAGAAGGCGCCTTCGGGCCGCGGGCACTCGATGCCCTTGGCCTGGTTGAGCATCGAGACCACGAGGTCGCGGCGCTCCTTGAACACCTTGTTGTTGGCGGGGATGAAGTCCTGCGGACCGTTCAGCGCTTCCACCGCGGCCCATTGCGCGATCGACGACGGGTTCGAGGTCGACTGCGACTGGATCGTCGCCATCGCCTTGATCAGCTGCGCGGGACCACCGGCATAGCCGATGCGCCAGCCGGTCATGCAATAGGCCTTCGACACGCCGTTCACGGTGAGGGTGCGGTCGTAGAGTTTCGGCTCGACCTGCGCGACGGTGGTGAACTGGAAGTCGTCGTAGACGAGATGCTCGTACATGTCGTCGGTCATCACCCACACATGCGGATGCTTGACCAGCACGTCGGTGAGCGCCTTCAGCTCGGCCCTGGTGTAGGCGGCTCCCGTCGGGTTCGACGGCGAGCACAGGATGACCCATTTGGTCTTCGGCGTGATCGCGCGCTCGAGCGCATCGGCCTGCAGCTTGAAGCCAGTCGCGGCGGTGCAGACCACCGGCACCGGCTCGCCACCGGCGAGCGCCACCATCTCGGGATAGCTGACCCAGTACGGCGCCGGAATGATCACCTCGTCGCCCGGATTGATGGTCGCCATCAGCGCGTTGTAGAGCACCTGCTTGCCGCCGGTGCCGACGATGATCTGGTTCGGCTTGTACGTGAGACCGTTCTCGCGCTGAAACTTGCCGATGATGGCTTCCTTCAGCTCGGGAATGCCGTCGACCGCGGTGTACTTGGTCTTGCCGGCTTCGATGGCGTGGATCGCCGCCAGCTTGATGTTGGCCGGCGTGTCGAAGTCGGGCTCGCCGGCACCGAGGCCGATGACGTTGCGGCCCGCCGCTTTCAGCGCGCGTGCTTTATCCGTGACCGCGATGGTCGCGGACGGCTTCACACGGTCGAGCGCAGCGGCAAGGAAGGACATCGTCATCTCCTGACAAGCGTCGTGAACCCTTTGGCCTCACGACTCCGATTGTGGGAATGCAGACACCCTAAAACGTGTGCCGCTGCACCGCAAGAAACTTCGGCCCGATCTCGCAAAAGTTTGCGGATCTGGAGCGTTTCAAGGTGCGATTTGCCGCAATTTTCCGAAACTTTGCCGCCGGAATCGCTCATATCCCGCAAGGCCTGTCCTCGGAGCAATTTTGCGTATTGCGCGCTGAAGTTTCTCCGCCGTCATGGCCGGGCTTGTCCCGGCCATCCACGCCTTGCCTTAGGGCGCGAAGAACGTGGATGCCCGGGACAAGCCCGGGCATGACGATGTGGGTGCGCCAGCGCGCTATGGCCCGTCACGCACACAATCGCGCGAAGCGATGCGTCGTGAACATTGACGCAAGCGTGAACTGAGTTGCATGTCCGCACGGAAATGATCTTCCGCCGCATTGCAATGCGGTAGGGTTTTCGAGTTTTTCTATGGGCTGGCCCTTGCAGCGGATTCGCATCGGCATCATTGTTTAGCCGCGTTGCGGGGCAACAAGCGCCGCGTCTTCCCGTGCCCGGAATCATCTTCAGAATGTACAAGCTCTATTCGATGCAGCGCTCCGGCAACAGCTACAAGGTCCGCCTTGCGCTGGCGCTGTTGAACGTGCCTTACGAAGCGGTCGAGGTGGACATTCTGCGCGGCGAGAGCCGCACGCCGGACTTTCTGACCAAGAACCCGTCGGGCCAGGTGCCGCTGCTCGAGGTCGGCGACGACCGCTATCTCGCCGAGTCCAACGCCATCCTCTGGTACGTCGCCGTCGGCACGCCGCTGGCGCCGGAGAACCGCATCGACCGTGCCGAGGCGCTGCAGTGGATGTTCTTCGAGCAGCACGCGCTCGAACCGAACATCGGGGCTGCCTATTTCTGGCTGTCGCTGGTCAAGGGCGGCCGCGACCTGCAGACCCACGCGCTGGAGGACTGGATGGAGCGCGGTTATGGCGCGCTCCAGGTGATGGAGAACCATCTCAAGACCAACGCCTATTTCGCGGCCCGCCAACTCACGGTCGCCGACATCGCGCTGTACGGCTACACCCATCTTGCCGACCGCTGCGACTTCGACCTCGTGGCCTTCCCGGCGATCCGGGACTGGCTGAAGCGCGTCGAAGCCGCTCCCGGCTTCGTGGCGATGGACTGGCGGCCGGCCGACATCGATAACCCCGCCAGCATCGCGGCGGGCGCCTGAAAGGCTCCGTCGTTAGGGAATAGCGGGCATATCGCCAATCTTTGCCGCAATCCCGCCATTTTCATCACATGAGCCGCCGCAATATTGCCGGTTGAAATTGTGAAGTTGTTCGGCGTCGCGGGTGATTCGCCCGCACGTTGAAGGATTTAGACCATGATTCGGGCGTCCGGCACGGCCGGCTTTCAAGGCCGTCCCGATACCGTCGCATCTACCCGGTTAACCAACGCGGTCGCGGCCTCGCTCGCCATCGCCGCGCTGTCGCTGTGTCTGATCGTCACCCTGACGGTGCTGTCGACCAAAGCGACCATGGCGATGGGTCTGCCGGTCTGATCCCCGTTTCATCCTGGATCATGCTTCACGGCGCCAAGAAACCTTAGATCTGGCCCGCGCCGACCGGTATCGCGACAGGATTTCGATGAAATCACCTGTGGTCGTCGTTGCAATCACCCTGACTGCGGCCATCCTGGTCGCGGCATCGCTGCTGATTTTCACCGGCATGCGCAAAAGCTCGGGGACCTCGACGCTGAATGCGCCTGCGCAGCAGCAGCGCCTCAGACACACGCATTTGGTCTAAAATCTTCCGAAAGCTTTGCGCGCCCTCACAGCCGCTTCTTAAGCGTTCCGCGCGATTTCGCACTGCAACCGCGCAACGATCAGTCAGTGTCGCGGCCTTATCTCGTTCAGGAAGGAACGAGTCAGGCCCATGCGATTCGGATGGCGTGCGATCTCCGGTCCTGTGCTGACGGCAGCGGTCGCGCTGCTGGCGATCCTGCTCGATCGTCATGTCCCCATCCCCTCGCCCGCGCCGCTGCTCGTCGGTATCGTCGCGCTGGCGGGAACGCTGTCGGGCTTCGCCTCGGCCATGACCAGCGCGGCGCTCGCCGTGATCGGCGCTGGGCTGTTCTTCCTCAGCCATCACGGCGTATCCTTCGGCGCAGCAGCGGATCTGGTCCGGCTTGGCCTGCTCGCCATGACAGCCTTCGGCACCGCAGGCATCACCGGCCTGATGCGTGAGCGGCTGCTCGACACCTTCGCCGCCGAGCGAAAGAGCCACGCCACCGCCACGCGGCTGTCGGCCGCGCTCGACGAGGTCGACATCGGCATCGTGCTGCTCGATGCGGAGACGCGAGCCGAATTCATCAACCGCGCCTTTCGCGACTATTTCGCGCTGCCGGACGAAATCGCCGACGCAAAGCCGCCGTTCGTCGCGCTGATGTATCACGGCCGCGACACCGGCGCATTCGAGCTCCCGGAAGACGAGCTCGGCACCTTCATCGCGCAGCGCATGGAAACGGTGCGGATCGGCGATGCCACACCGATCAACGTCAATCTGCGCAATGGCGAGGTGCTGCGCTTCGTCTGCGCCGTGCTGCCCGACGGCGGCCGCATGCTGAGCTACACGCCGGTGACCGACCTCGTGCGCCACACCGACGCGCCCTCGCGCGCCGACTACTACCGATCGCTGCGCGATCCCACCGGCCGCAGGCTGATCCGGTATCTGCGCGTCGCGGAGTGATGCGAGAGCACGATTGATTGGCGCGCCCATCATCACGTATGAAGGGCCTCCATCGGCCGCGGGAATTTTCAGATGTCGCTCAGCATTCGCTCCGTCACCAAGCAGGACTACGATCAGTGGCTGCCGCTGTGGGACGGCTACAACGCCTTTTACGGCCGCTCGGGCCCGACCGCGCTCGCGCCCGAGATCACGAGGATGACGTGGCAGCGCTTCTTCGATGCCTATGAGCCGGTGCATGCGCTGGTCGCAGAGAGCGACGGCAAGCTGCTCGGGCTGACGCACTATCTGTTTCATCGCAGCACCACCGCGATCGAGCCGTCGTGCTATTTGCAGGACCTGTTCACGAGCGAAGCCGCGCGGGGCAAGGGCGTCGGCTCGGCGTTGATCCATGGCGTCTATGAGCGCGCCAGGCTCGCGGGATCGCCGCGGGTCTACTGGCAGACGCACGAGACCAACGTCACGGCGCAGCGCCTGTACGACCAGGTTGCCGAGCGCTCGGGCTTCATCGTCTATCGCAAGGTGTTCTGATCTTCGCCAGCCGGACGCCCTGTGGATAACTTTGCCTGTCACCGGCGCGTAACACTCCGGGACTAGGTTGCAGCTGCGTCTGGTCAGGCCCCCCGTCACCGATCAAGCGCCCCAAAGCGGTCCCCGTCAGTCGCCGCGTCTGACAGGGGCCGCATTTTTTTGCCCGCGATTGCCAAGCATGGCAGCAGCGCGGCCGGCGCCTTGCTGCTGCGGCGCACCGCGGTCACAATGAGCGCTGCTTTCTCCTGACAGGACTTCCCATGGAAATTCGTAATCTCGGCGCCTCCGGCCTGCGCGTGTCCGCCGTCGGGCTCGGCTGCAACAATTTCGGCCAGCGCATCGACCTCGAAGCCTCGCGCAAGGTGATCCATCGCGCGCTCGACAGCGGCATCACGCTGTTCGACACCGCCGACATCTATTCGAACATGGGCGGCTCGGAAAACGTGCTGGGCGCGGTGCTCGGCGATCGCCGCAAGGACATCGTGCTGGCGACGAAATACTCCAAGCCGATGGCCGAGGACGGCACCAAGCAGGGCGCCTCGCGCCGCTACATCATGGCGGCCGTGGAAGCGAGCCTGAAGCGGCTGAAGACCGATTACATCGATCTCTACCAGCAGCACGATTACGATCCGCTGACGCCGATCGAGGAAAGCCTGCGCGCGCTCGACGATCTCGTCCGGCAAGGCAAGGTCCGCTATATCGGCAATTCGAACTTTCCGGCGTGGCGCATCGCGGAGGCGGAGTACGTCGCTCGCGCGATGAATATCAGCCGCTTCGTTTCGTGCCAGGACGAATATTCGCTGGTCGTGCGCGACATCGAGAAGGACCTGTTGCCTGCTGCGCAAGAATACAAGCTCGGCCTGTTGCCGTTCTTCCCGCTCGCCAGCGGACTCCTGACCGGCAAGTACAAGAAGGGCGAGGCCGCACCCGGCGACACCCGCTTCGGCCAGACGCCGCGGCTCCGCGACCGCTACGTCACGCCGCGCAACGAGGCCATCGTCGAGAAGCTGCAGGCCTTCGCGCAGGCGCGCGGCCACTCCATGCTCGAGCTCGCTTTCTCCTGGCTCGCCGGCCGCCCGCAGGTCTCAAGCGTCATCGCCGGCGCGACCCGCGCCGAGCAGATCGAGCAGAACGTCAAGGCCATCGCGTGGAAGCTGACCGCCGAGGAGATGGCGGAGATCGACAAGATCACGCAAGCTTAAAGCATGATCCGGAAAAGTGTGAAGCGGTTTTCCGGAAAGATCATGCTCAAACAATAAGCCGGCGCGGCGCTACTTCGCGCCGCCGCCGACCGTCTGGATCACCTCGAAGCCTTCGAATTGCGGATGGCCGAGATAGGACGGCTTGTGATCCCCGGCCCGCGCGTGCGCCGCACGGAACGCCTCGGATTTGGTCCAGGCCTCGAATGCGGCATGGTTCGCCCAGATCGTGTGCGAGGCATAGAGCGTATGGTCCTCGAGCTCCGGCCCCTTCAGCAAGTGGAATTCGACGAAGCCCGGCACCTTGTCCAGGTGCGTGTCGCGCGTCAGCCAGACCTGCTCGAAGGCGGACTCGGAGCCCTTGGCGACGCGGAAGCGGTTCATGGCGATGTACATGGGTGGTCTCCTGATGCCCGGCACATCATGTCGTCATTCCGGGACGCGCCGCAAGGCGCGGGCCCCGGAATGACGGTCAGGCAACCAATCCCTTCATCGGCCTTGCGCTCGCGCTGTCGGGGAACACCGTCTCCGCGAGCACGCGATCAGACAGGCCGAACTGACCCTGCAGCACGCCCTTGATCACGGAACGCAAATCGGTGGTCGGCTTGAGGTCACGGCCTTCATAAAGGTTCGCTAGCTTCAGGCCAGGCCAGTCGGAGATGACGCGGCCGCCTTTCACGGCGCCGCCGGCGAGCAGCGCGATGGTGCCGGTGCCATGATCGGTGCCGTCGGTGCCGTTGATGCGCGCGGTGCGGCCGAACTCGGTGGCGACCACGATTGCGGTGTCGCGCCAGCGCTCGCCCAAACCGCTTTCGAATTCGGCGAGCGCGCCGTCGAGCCCGCCGAGCAGGAAGGCGAGACGCCCGACGGGGCCGCCTTCATTGGCATGCGTGTCCCAGCCGTCGAATGCGAGCGCGGCAATGCGCGGGCCGTCATCGGCCGCCATCAGCTTTGCCGCCCCGCGCGCCACCTGCCGCATCTGCGCGACCTGGTTGCCGGGCTTCGGCTTCATGTCGTCGCCGCTCGCGACCTTGTCGAGCTGGAGGCCCTGCGACAGCGCCGAAGCCAGCGCGGGATCGCGGTGACGATAGAGATCGACCAGCCGCATCGCGGTGTCGTCATCGGCCTGCGGCAGCGCGACCGGGGCCCAGCCGACGGTCGGCGCATTGCCGCGCAGCACCAGCGGCGTGGTCGGACCGACCGCGAGGCCGCTGGATACACGCTCGCCGCGCGGCAGCGCTTCCAGCGCGCGGTTGAGCCAGCCGGATTGCACCCGGCCCGGCCCGGCATAGCCGCTTTCGAGCACGTCCTGGCCATCGAAATGCGAGCGGTCGCGATAGGGCGTCGCGACTGCATGGATCACCGCGGCATGTTGATCGCGATACATGCGCGCGAACTCGGGCATCGACGGATGCAGCGCGAAGAAGCTGTCGAGCATGAGCGCGGTATGCGCACCTTCCGCCGTCAGCGCGATCGATCCGTGCAGGCCGGCATAGTCGGGGTCACCGACCGGCGCGACGGTCGAGAGCCCGTCGAGCGCGCCGCGCAGGATCACCACGACCAGCCTGGGATCGCGCCCGTCGGCCGCGCGCGCGAATTTCGGCAAATAGGCCCAGGCCGCGAAGGAGGCGCCGCCGAGCAGCAGCCCTCGGCGCGAGGTGAGGAGGCGGTTCTCGACGCAATCGATCATCTTCATCTCCGCTGCATTTCCGGCGACATCAACAGCAGGGCCAGGGCCTGCTGCCGCGATTCCGCGCGCTCGATGGTCTTGCGGGTTTCGATCGAGGCCGCGTCCGCCGCGGCGAATTCCAGCAGGTCGAGCGGATCGATGTTGTTGCCGAGCCGCGCCCCCAATTGCGCGGCGATGTCGAGCCGCAGCTTCATGCCCTCAGGTGCGGCCCAGGCGGCGCTTGTGTCGGGGAAACCGTTCGGCCCTGCCGGTGTCCACAAGGGCTGGCCGAGCAGATTGAGACTGCTGAGATAGGCGCCGGGATCCTCCGGCACGCGCGCGAGCAGCCTGCCGCTCGCGACCAGGAAGTCATACGGCGACCGCATCTTGGTCAGCGGCGCCTTCCAGGCCTCGTCGGAATCGACCAGCGCCGTCGCCAGCGCCTTGAGATCCCCGTCAGTCTTGACGAAGACATCGCGCAGGCGCGCCACCAGGGCCGGCGGCGGATCGTCGGCGACGAAGTGACGGACGAATTTGGTGGCGACGAAATTCGCGGTCGATGGATGGCGCGCGATGTCGGCGAGCGCGGCCTCGCCCTGTGCCAGCCCCGTCGCCTCGTAGGTCTTGCCGAGCAGCATTTGCGCCCCCGGCTGGTGCGCATTGGCGTTGAACGCGAAGGAGCCGGGCGTGCCGAGCTGCCCCTGCCGTCCGGCAAAGGTCCAGCCCGTGATGATGCGCGCGAGCGAGGTCACGTCCTCCTGTGTGTAGCCGCCGCCGACGCCGAGCGTATGCAGCTCCATGATCTCGCGCGCGAGGTTCTCGTTCAGCCCGCGCTTGCGGTTCTGCCCTGCACGCGAATCCGGTCCGAGCGATTGCTGATTGTCGAGGAAGAACAGCATGGCCGGATGCTGCTCGACCGCCTTGAGCATGTCGGCGAACCGCCCGAGCACATGCGGCCGGATCGCCTCACGCTCGAACGCGCCGGCCCAGATCCGTGCCAGTTCGCCCTTGCTCGCGGAGATGCAGAAATGGTTCGACCAGAATACGACGAGCCGCTCGGTGAAGCCGCACTCCGCCAGCGTCGCGCGCTGCAGCCGCGCCAGCGCCTCGGCGCGAAAGGTTTTCTGGATCACGTTGAGCGGCTGCGGCGCCGGTTTTGCGGCGGGCGGCGCGGCCGTATTCGGCTGCATCGTATCCGGCTTCGCCTCGGTCATCTGGCCGGCGATCTCGGTTGCGACCGTATTCAGCGAGAGATTGCGGCGTGACGCGGGCTTCGGATCGGTTGGCGCCTGTTGCGGCGCTTCAGCGGGCGCGGCGGCTTTGGCCGTTTCTTTGGCGGCTTCGCGCGCCTGCTTGAGCTGGTCCTGATAGGCGAACACGGCCTGGCCGAGTTGCGGCGTCGATTGCAGGCCGGGCGCCTCCAGCAGCACGCCGTTCGGACGCGCCAGCTCCGCCTTCACGAAGCCGCGCGGATCGCTGGCTGCGTTGATCAGATCGCCGGACGCCCCGCCGCGGGCCCCGAAGCCGAAACGGTTGAGCGCGACGAGCGCGGCTTGCGAATCGCGGGCCATCGATTTGTCCTTCGCGCGTTGCCAACCGCTTTGCGAGTCCATGCGCAGCGCATAATATACCGCAGCGGGAGATGAACCCGACATGAAAATGACGGCGAAGTTTTTGCGGCAATCATGACAAATCCGAAAGAATCCGCGACGCCGGAACCGCGCCGCCTCGCCTGTTCCCGCTGCGGCACCGAGTTCGGCTGCGATCTCTCGGGCACGTGCTGGTGCGCGGAGGAAACGGCAAAGCTGCCGATGCCGGTCAAGGGCGAGGATTGTCTGTGCCGGGAGTGTCTGCGCAAGGCAGCCGCGGTTCCCGCGAAATAGCCGGCGGTGACCATGGCGCGTCTCGCGCCTGACGAAGACCTGCGCCACCGACCGCTCGTGCAGCAAGCGCATGAAAGCCAGATCAGACCATCTTCTTAGAGCTCCATTTACCTTCGCACGGCGAGGCCCGTAAAATACCACATCTCTTAACCAGACACGGCTAAGTTGCGACCCGTCAATTCGAGTACGCCGCGCATGAGCCGCTTCATTCTCCTGACCTGCATGGCGTTCGCCTCCGCCTTCGTCGGCATCTCCTGGGCATTGCGCGGATTTCCGACCTATTCCTTTTCGCTGATCGGCGAACTGAGACCGACGCTCACCACAACATTCGGCGACGAAAGCTCCAAGGCACGTGACCGCAAGATGTGGGAAGCGGAGCACACCGCGATGAGCGACAAGAATCCGAAGCTCGACGCGTTGCGCATGGACGCGTTGCAGGCCGGCACTGCCTACGCCATGTCGCCTTGCGATGACACGATGAAAGCCAATCTCATCGCGGCCACCTCGGCCTATGCGCGCGGCTACGCCGAGATCTACGACTGTTCGACCCCGGCCATGGGAATGTTCTGCAGCGAGAAGAAGCGCGACCAGGCCAACGCGGCATATTCGACGCCGCTCGACATGCGCGTCAGGACCGCGCTCGCGGAGGCCTTCGAACAGAAGGGCGTGGTCAAAGAGGATTTCCCGGAGGACATCCGTCTTACCGTCCAGCAATTCGCGGGTCCGGGTCTGTGGTCAGATCCATCACCGATTTGCCTGCCGCGGCAACGCGCGACGGCGAGCCGCAAATGAGCCGCATCTGGATTATCGTTTGGGCGATCGTCATCTGGCAGATCGCAGCCTGGGCGTTCGCGCCCGAGCCTAAGGCCCGGCCAGCGGCCCCGATCGATGGCCCTGGATACGGCACCAGCGAGAAATATTCGGTAGACGGCAGAGCGATAAAGCGCGAGAGCGTGATCGCCGCGCTGGAGCGGCCTTATGGCGCCCGCTGCACGGGCGAGGGCCGAAAGCAGTTCATCGGCGGCCTTGATTCATACTACTATCATCGCCAGAACCAGATGGAGCGCTATCCTGAGACGTTCGGCAAGCCCGGTGCCGACTACATTGCCAAACAATGGTCGACGGGCGAGGACAGGCGCATCGAGCGCCTGACTCAGGAAGCATACGCGCAAGGCTATTTCACGCTCTCCGACTTGGGCAGCGTCGCGCGCAAAATGGTCGAAAACGTCGTCAAAAACGAGCGCGTCACGGCGAAAGCCTGCGGGTGAGAAGAGGCGCTCGCGGGCTCACACCGCATGCCCCGGCGATGTCCGCGCCATGCCGTCGAATGCGTCGAGCAGTTTCTCGCGCCAGGCGTACACCGGATCATCCGTCTCCAGCAGCTTGAACGGGCTCACCACCCGCGCCCACTGAAAACCGCCGAACACGATGTAGTCGGCATAGTTCGGCGCGCTGCCGCCGATGAAGGGCTGCTTCTTCAGGGTCTGCCGCATCACCTCGAGCGACTTGCGGAACGCGACCACACCGGCATCGCGGCTCGCCATCACCTGTTCCAGCGTCTTGCCGCCGAAGCGCGCCTCGCGCGATTGGCGGAAATAGGCTGCGTCGACCTCGGCGAGGTTGTTCGGGATGTCAGCGATGATCAGCGGAAAGATGCCGCCGACGATGGCGATGTCGCCCCAGGCGTTGATCATGCGCGCCATGGCGCGGCCGCCCTCGCCGCCGAACAGCGACGGCTGGTTTGGAAAATTGTCTTCGAGATAATTCGCGATCGTCCAGGAATCGACCACCGGCTTGTCGTGGTGCAGCAGCACCGGGACCTTCTCCGAGCCGTGCGGCGCGATCGCGCTCTTCTCGGTGAAGCGCCAGGGCAGCGTTTCCGCCGAAAGGCCCTTGTGCGCGAGCGCCATCCGCGTGCGCCAGCAAAACGGGCTGAACGGGCGCGCGGCGTCGGTGCCGACGAGTTCGTAGAGTTTGAGTGACATGGCTGGTGTTCCATCAATGCGAGCGCAGCGAAACAACCCAGACTGCCGCCGCGGAAGCATTCTGGATTGCTTCGCTGGCGCTCGCAATGACGTTGTTGATACGGACGGGCGCCTCACCGGCGGTGCGTTTGCAGTAGCTTCTCGCCGTCCGCCGTTACCGCGATGATCAGCCCCACACCGGGCCGCGTTTCTCGGGCGACATAGCCGCGGTCCGCGGCGTCCTCCCAGATGGTGAGGCGCGGGCACGAGGTCTTCCAGGTCGCGATCACCTCGGCATAGGCGCGCGGCTCGCGGGCGACCCATTCGACGAAGTCCAGCACCAGCGGATCGGCCGTCTCGCTCATTGCAATCCTCCCTTGTCGAAGGCGGCCGCGACGTCCGTGCGGAGCAGCAGCCAGCCGCCATAGGCGATGTAGTAGCAGGCGATGGTGGTGATCAGCTTGTTCGACCAGGCGATGAATTGCTGGTCGGTCATGGCTTCGAGGATGCGCCGCGCCAGCGTGGTGCCGAGCATCGAGGCGAGAATCGCGACGCCGGCGAGCACGGGATCGAGGCTGGCGGCCTGGTCGATCACACCGCCGAAATAGATCAGCTTGGTGAAGTGGCTGACGAGTTGGCACATCGCCTTGGTCGCCACCTTCTCGCGCCGGCCGAAATCACCGCCGAGGAAGAAGGTGTCGAGCAGCGGCCCCGAGACACCGGTCATCAGCATCAGGCCCATGCAGATCGTGCCGTAGACCGTGCCCTGCCAGAGACGGTCGGGATCCGGCTTGATATTCGCGGGCAGCAGCCGCGCCATGAACGGGGTGACGCCGAGCAGCAGCAGCGCCATCGGCTTGTCAGGCACGTAGCGGGTCAGCGACCAGGCCGCGAGCGCGACGGCGCAGCCGACCATATAGTTGGCCACCGGCCGCCAGCGGATATGCGCGCGCCAGAGCAACGCGCGCCAGCCATTGGACGCCATCTGCGTGATCGCGTGCAGCACCATCGCGGTCGGCAGCGGCATCAGGGCCAGCAGCACGCCGATCAGGATCAACCCGCCGGCCATGCCGAACAGCCCCGACAGGAACGCGGTGCCGACCATCAGCAATCCGAGGGCAGCGATCATGAAGGGCGTCACGAAGGTCTCCGGTGGTTGCCGCGCTTGGTTAGGGACGCGAGCTGCCAGCTCCCCCTCGCCCCGCTTGCGGGTAGAGGGTGGGGTGAGGGGGAGTCTCCGCAAAGACGGTAGCAGCGAGACTCGCGGAGACTGCCCCTCACCCGCCGCGCTTTGCGCGTCGGCCTCTCCCCGCACGCGGGGAGAGGCGAAGGGAAACGTGCCTCGCTTGCCGTGGCTTCGCAAACTGAGTTATCTTGGCCTGGCATCAGCTTTCCTGAGGGTCAGTCATTTGCGGCGACTGCTGTTTCTCAACGGCATCAAGGCGTTCGAGGCGGCCGCGCGGACCGGCAGCTTTGCCGCGGCCGGGCTCGAGCTCAGCGTGTCGGCAGCCGCCGTCAGCCGCATGGTGCATCTGCTCGAGGACCGGCTCGGCGTCGCGCTGTTCGAGCGCAAGGCCAACAAGCTGGTGCTGACGCAGGCCGGGCGCGCCTATCAGAGCGGGCTGACGCCGATCTTCGATGCGCTGGCGAGCCTCACCGCGCAGGTGACGGCGCCCTCCAGCGTGCGCGTGCTCACCATCGGCGTCGGACATACGTTTGCGATGCGCTGGCTGATCCCGCGGCTGTCGGAATTTCGCAGCGAGGAGCCCGACATCGAGGTGCGCTTCACCACCGGCGGCGCCTCGGTGCCGTTCGGCGAGGACTGGAGTTGCGGCATCAAGCTCGGCACCGGCGACTGGCCGGGGCTGGTGGCCGAGCCGCTGTTCGCCGGCGATCTCACGCCGGTCTGCGTGCCGCGGCTCGCCGCCTCGCTGAAACGGCCGGCCGACCTGAAGGGCCCGAGCCTGATCCGCGTCGAACATTCGCCCGAGGACTGGCCGATCTGGCTGAAGGCCGCGAACCTCCCCCGTATCAATCCGCGCGGGCCGGAGTTCCAGTTCTACGGCCAAGCGCTGCAGGCCGCCGCCGACGGGCTCGGCATTGCCATGGGCATCCGGCCCTATATCGACGACGACCTCGCCGCCGGACGGCTGGTCGCGCCGTTCGACCTTTCGGTGCCCAAGGGCATGCGCTGGTATCTGGTCTATCGCAGCTTCCAGACCGAGCAGCGTGACTTTGCCGCGTTCCGCCGCTGGATCATGCGTGCGGCCTCGGAGCCCGCTGCCCGCCCCGTCAAGCGGATCGGTCGCGCCTCGCCGCGGAAGTGACGCCCCTGCTGTGGTCTGCCGGGCAAAAAAGCCGGCCACTTGTGAACGGCTTCACATACTGAAACCGGCAAACGTGGTCCCCTGACCCTCCGACAAGACACCTTTTGGGGACTACCAATGACGACGCTTTACGACGGCTTTGACATCGAATCCTTCGAAGCTGGGCAAGGGCTGTGGCACGCCCGCATCCGGCGCGCCGATTTCAGCCCGGTTGCCATCGACGGCGTGCTGTTTCCGGCCATGGAAGTCGGCTTCGCCTGGCCTGATCCCGACGCGGCGATCGCCGACGCCAAGCATCACATCGATCGCTTCCGCCGGCGCGCCGACAGCGACGACGAATAAGCAGCAGACAGCGCAGCGCAACAGGGGGAACCGGTCATGTCAGCCATCGAATGCGGGGACACGCCGCGGCCGCGGATCTATACCCGCAATGTGCTGTCGAATTGTCCGGAATGCGACGGCGACCTCACGGTGCTCCGCGTGATCCCCGGCCGTGCCGGCTGCGAGTACTGGGCCATGCGCTGCACCGATTGCGGGGGTCTCCATCTCGACATCCTCGAGCCGCGCGTTGTGGCCGAGGACGACGACGGGCCGCGGCCAGCGGCGTGATCGAAAGGCCTGCTGCCAACCTGCTGTCAGCAGCCTGATCACGGACCGTCCTTCGCCCTTTTCTGAGGGGCGGACTCGTCCCATATTCGGGACATGGCGAAGAAACCTGCTCCCCCCGCAAAAACCCCAAAATCCAAGACGCCGAACTCCAAGGCTCATCGGCCCGACGTGCAGCCGATCGGGCCGGCATTGGCCGAACTGCTAAATCCCGCGATCAATCGCGGCGATGCCGGACTTGGCTCAGGCACTGGCCTGCAGCCGCCGCCGGACAATTCGCGCGATCGCCGCTCCGGGGGCGAGGCCGCCGCGCACCGTGCGCGCGCCTCGACGCCGAAGGCGTTTCCGCAGGATGCGGCGCGGCCGATGCCGCTGCGTCCCAATCCGCAGCCGCCGGGCGCCCGCGAAGGCAGCGGTTTCGACGAAGCGCCGCAGGCCAATTACGGCACCGCGGCCACGATCCCGACGCTCGATCCGGAACTGGCGCGGCAGCTCGGTTTTCCCACCGAGGAGGACGACGCCGAGGCGCTGGCGCGGCCGCCGCGCAACAAGATGGAGGCGCTCGGCGTCAAGGCGACCGCCGATGCGCTGGAATCGCTGATCCGCGAGGGCCGTCCCGAGTTCCGCAAGAACGACGGCTCGCTGAAGGTGTGGACGCCGCACCGGCCGCCGCGCCCGGAAAAGTCCGAAGGCGGCGTGCGCTTCGAGATCAAGTCGTCCTACGAGCCGCGCGGCGACCAGCCGACCGCGATCGCGGAACTGGTCGAAGGGATCAACCGGAACGACCGTTCGCAGGTGCTGCTCGGTGTCACCGGCTCGGGCAAGACCTACACCATGGCCAAGGTGATCGAGGCGACGCAGCGGCCTGCCATCATCCTCGCCCCGAACAAGACGCTGGCCGCCCAGCTCTATGGCGAGTTCAAGAGCTTTTTCCCGGACAACGCGGTCGAGTATTTCGTCTCGTATTACGACTATTACCAGCCGGAAGCCTACGTCCCGCGCACCGACACCTATATCGAGAAGGACTCCTCGATCAACGAGCAGATCGACCGCATGCGCCACTCCGCGACGCGCGCGCTGCTCGAACGCGACGACGTCATCATCGTCGCCTCGGTGTCCTGCATCTACGGTATCGGCTCGGTCGAGACCTACACCGCGATGACGTTCGCGCTGAAGAAGGGCGAGCGCATCGACCAGCGCCAGCTCATCGCCGACCTCGTCGCGCTCCAGTACAAGCGCACCCAGGCCGATTTCACCCGCGGTACGTTTCGCGTGCGCGGCGACGTCATCGACATCTTCCCGGCGCACTATGAGGACCGGGCCTGGCGCGTCAATCTGTTCGGCGACACCATCGAGACCATCGAGGAGTTCGATCCGCTCACCGGCCACAAGCAGGACGAGCTCGAATTCATCAAGATGTACGCCAACTCGCACTATGTGACGCCGCGTCCGACGCTGGTACAGGCGATCAAGTCGATCAAATCCGAGTTGAAGATGCGGCTCGACCAGCTCAACAACCAGGGCCGCCTGCTGGAAGCGCAGCGCCTGGAGCAGCGCACCACCTTCGACATCGAGATGATGGAGGCGACGGGGAGCTGCGCCGGCATCGAGAACTATTCCCGCTATCTGACCGGTCGCCTTCCCGGCGAGCCGCCGCCGACGCTGTTCGAATACGTGCCCGACAACGCGCTGGTGTTCGCCGACGAGAGCCACGTCACCGTGCCGCAGATCGGCGCGATGTTCAAAGGCGACTTCCGCCGCAAGGCGACGCTGGCCGAATACGGCTTCCGCCTGCCCTCCTGCATGGACAATCGCCCGCTTCGCTTCGAGGAATGGGACATGATGCGGCCGCAGACGGTCGCGGTGTCGGCGACGCCGAGCAGCTGGGAACTGAACGAGAGCGGCGGCGTGTTCGTCGAGCAGGTCATTCGCCCCACCGGCCTGATTGATCCCCCCGTGGACATTCGCCCCGCCCGCACCCAGGTCGACGATCTCGTCGGCGAGGTCCGCGCCACCGCGCAGGCCGGCTATCGCTCGCTGATCACGGTGCTGACCAAGCGCATGGCGGAGGACCTCACCGAATATCTGCACGAGCAGGGTATTCGCGTCCGCTACATGCACTCTGATATCGACACCATCGAGCGCATCGAGATCATCAGGGATCTCCGCCTCGGTGCGTTCGACGCGCTGGTCGGCATCAACCTGCTGCGCGAGGGCCTCGACATTCCCGAATGCGCGCTGGTCGCGATTCTGGACGCCGACAAGGAAGGTTTTCTGCGCAGCGAGACCTCGCTGATCCAGACCATCGGCCGCGCCGCGCGCAACGTCGACGGCAAGGTGATCCTCTATGCCGACCAGATGACCGGATCGATGGAGCGCGCCATCGCCGAAACCAACCGCCGCCGCGAAAAGCAGGTCGAGTACAACACGGAGCACGGCATCACGCCGGAGAGCGTCAAGAAGTCGATCGGCGACATCATGAACAGCGTCTACGAGCGCGACCACGTGCTGGTCGAGATCGGCGGCCACGACATGACCGACGACGTCATCTCGATCGGCCACAATTTCGAGGCCGTGCTCGCCGATCTCGAAACCCGCATGCGCGAGGCCGCCGCCGATTTGAACTTCGAGGAAGCCGCCCGCCTGCGCGACGAGGTCAAGCGCCTGCGCGCCACCGAGCTCGCGGTGGTCGACGACCCCACCGCCAAGCAGCGTACCGTGCAAGGCAAGGCCGGCGCCTATGCCGGGGCGAAGAAGTACGGCGACGCCGCCAATCTGCCCGTCAGCGCCATGAAGAAGAAGACAGTGAGCTCCGCGCTGAAGGCGAGCGGCGGCGGCAGCGGCTCGAAGGTGCACAAGCCGCATCTCGACGAGATGCACGGGCCGGAATCGCTGCCCTACCGCGAAAACCGCGCGCTGCCGTCAAAGCCGTTCGGCGGCGAAAGCCGGATCATCCAGCCGACGGACTCAAGGCAGTCGGGGCCGGAGTTCGGGCCCGCGCCGAAGTCGACGGGCGGGATGCCGGGGCGAAGGGGTGGGTGGAAGAAGAGGTAGGATGCGCGGTATCATCCTCGCCATTCGTGGCTATGGATTCCGGGCTGGCCGCGTTGCGGCGCCCGGAAATGACAAGTAGCCCTCACCCCACACTCACCGCCAACAGCGACAGCAGCAGCACTGAGGCTACAAGTTGCGCCGACGTCGCGGGCTTGGCGCGCCAGCGCGCGATCTTTTCGGAGAAGGACAGGCTGGCGTCGAAGAAATTCGCCTCGTAGCCGTTCTTCAATTTCGGGAATTTTGTTCCGAGCCAGATGACGAGGACGCTGTAGAGCAGCGTCGCCATGACAACGGTGAGCACGCGCTGGCCCCCGCGATCATCGCCGAGCAGCTTCACCATCAGCGAGGCTGCCGCGAAGATCGGGAAGCCCTGGAGCGTTGCGGTCAGCGCAAAGCCTTCGAGCCAGTTGAGCGGGCCAGATTTCGGCGCGGTGATCGAGGCCATGACGCGCTCACCCCACGCTCGCCGTCACCACGGCCATCACCGACAACAGCAGCACGATGGTCATGAGCTGGAGCGAGGCGACGGGCTGGGTGCGCCAGGCGGTGATCTTGTCGGCGAGCGACAGATGAGCCTCGAAGAATTTTGGCTCGTAGACGGTCTTGAAGAAGGCGGGGAAGCTCGGGCCGAAAGTCACGGCCAGCATCGCGTGGGCGAGCGATGCGACGGCGACGAAGATGGCGACGCCGGGGTCGCCGACCAAGTCGTGGTTGCCGCAGAGCTTGAGCAGGAAGGCGGCGGCGGCGAAGGTCGGGAAGCTCTGCAGAACCGTCGTCAGCGCGAGGCCTTCGATGGCGTTGTGCAGGCGGGACTTTCTTGCGGCGGCGATGGAAGCCATGGCACGTCTCCCTGATGACATGCCGATGACGTTAGCCGCGCCGGGACGGGCGTGATGTGAGATGGGTCACGCGCTCCAATCGGCTGCCGGAACTGTGGTGCAATGGATTCCGGGCTCGCGCCAAGTGGCGCGCCCCGGAATGACAGGGGCTACAGCTTGCCCTGGCCGTTGACCTGGCTCTGCTGTTGCTGCTGCTTTTCCTGTTGCTCTTGCTGTTCCTTGGCGTGGTGGCGGCCGTAGAGGCAGCCGGCGGCGGCGCCGAGGACGCCATGATGGCCGGCATAGTGGCCGGCGACGCCGCCGACGATGGCGCCCTTGATGCAGCCCTTGGCATTGGCGGCGGAGGTCGCGCCCAGCATGAGAACCGCGGCGGCGACGGCGAGAAGCGGGGATTTCATGGATCGGTGTCTCCGGATGAATGATCGGCATCTCAACGAGCGCAAGCGGTTCCGGTTCCAGCGCGTGCCGCATGCGGATCGCGCCGGACGCTGTGCGCGCGGCGTCATCGCGTCCCTGCAAATTCCAGCGGGCGGATGCATGCGCAGCCCGCCCTTGCAGCATGTGAACCGCGGTCCATCGACACATGACCAATCGCGACAGGGCTCTGTCTTTTTGCGGATTGCTGGACCCGCAAGCTGCACGATAGCGTTGCATTCCACGGCCAATGGGGCGGGAGCGGCATGACGGTTGAATCGCTGAACAGGCAACGCGTGCTGCACCTGCTCGACAGCTTTGCGCGCGGCGATATCGAGGCCGCGCTGTCGTGCTGCACCGACGACGTCGACTTTCTCACCCACGCGCCGATCGACGTGCTGCCCCACATGGTGCCGCGCCATGGCAAGGCCGAGTTGCGTGCGCTCTGGGAGACGATCTGGTCGCGCTATTCGGACATCCGCTACAAGGCGCCGCATATCCTCGCCGACGGCGACGAGGTCGCGACCTACATGCACACCTATTTCAGGAAACGCAGCAACGACCGCATCGTGCAATTCGACATGGCCGTGTTCTACAGCTTCCGCGGCGGGCTGGTGGCGCAGATCCGCGAAATCATCGATTCCTATGACCTGGTGCAGCAGGTGCTGGAGCGCGAGATCGGACCGCTGATCCTGGGGGCGCTAGTGCCGCGGGACTAGGCAGGAGGCCGGGCCTGGCTGTGTCGGGCCAGCCACACTCGTCCGGCGCGTGTGCCGTCCGGATTGCCGGATGTTTCTTGCGGGAAACGTTACAGCTAAATTCGCCCCACGTGACCGCAGATTTGATGGTCCCAGGGAGCAAACACCATGTTCTTCACGCCTCCGTCCTCGCGCTCGGCCGGCGCGCGGCGCCGTGACATTGTCGCTGCCTTCATGATCGGAGCCGCCGTCCTGGGGCTTGCCTCGCTGGAGGCGATCCGCCCGGCCGCGGCGCAATTCGTCTGCGGAGGGAGCGCGACAGGCGGCGAGCCGCAGGGTGGCTCGGGTGCGACCGCCACCAACCCGCACGATACGGCTTGCGGCACGGGGGCGATCGCCACCGGCGCGGCCTCGGGCATTTCGGGTGGCGCCACCGCATCGGGCTATGGCGCTTTCGCGATCGGCGACAACACGACGACCATCGGCAGCTTCGCGGGCACGACCACCAACGTTTCGGGCGTGACCAGCATCGGGGCCAATGCCAATTCAACCACCGGTGTCATCGGGGTATACTCGACGGCGATCGGCGCGGGCTCCAATCCCTCCAGCCTGGTCGAAGTCCTGTCCCGCGGTGATTACAGTGTGGCTATCGGTGGCGGCGACGGCGTCGGCGCAACGCCGGCTCGGTCGTTCGGAACGCGGAGCGTGGCCATCGGCGGCAGCACCCTCGCCAACAGCACCGACTCCACCGTGGTGGGGTCGGTGTCGACCGTCACCGGCGCGAGCAGCGGGGCGTTCGGCACCGCCAACACCGTCACCGGCTCGTCCAGCATCGCGACCGGCAGCAACAACAGCGTGACCGGCAATAACAGCGGGGCGTTCGGAACGGGCCAGACCGTCAACGGCAGTGGTAGTTTCGCCATCGGAGATCCCAACACCATCAACGGCAGCAACAGCTTCGTGTTCGGGGACGGCAACACAGTCAATGGGACCAGCCAGGCCGGCTGGGGCAACGCCGTGCAGGTGATGGGAAATTCCAACACGGTCGGCGCCACCGCCAATTCGGCAGGATCGACCGCCGTCGGCGCGTCGAACACCGTCGATGCCTCCCGCGCCATTGCCATTGGCATCACCTCGACTGTGACCGGCACCAGCGCCATCGCGATCGGCGACACCGTGACCGCGTCCGGCCGCATTGCTTCCGCATTCGGCGCCCTGGCCAATGCCGGCGGCGCGTTCGGCAACGAAGGCACCACCGCGCTCGGTGCCGGTGCTCAGGCCGGCAGCACTGCCGCCGGACAGACCTACGCGACCGCGGTCGGCGGCAACGCCCAGGCGCAGGGTGCCAACGCGATCGCGATCGGCGGCAATGCCGCGACAGGTGCCGGCAATGCCGCCTTTGCGTCCGCCAGCAACGCCATCGCGATCGGCAACGGCGCGCAGGCGACCGCCGTCAATGCCATCGCGCAGGGCACCGGCGCCGTCGCCAGCGGTGCCAACGCCATTGCGCTCGGCACCGGTGCGGTGGCGACCGGATCGGTCGCGGTCGGCAACGCCGCGCAAGCGGCCAACGGCGGCGCGGCGTTCGGCGACTTTGCCGTGGCAACCGGCGGCACCGCCAACGTGTCGTCCGCGACCGCGCTCGGCAATTCGGCCAGCGCAACGACGGCCAACGCGGTCGCGGTCGGCCAGAGCGCCACGGTCGCCGCGGTCGGAGGCACGGCGGTTGGCGCCGGTGCGGTCGTGCAGGCTGCAGCAACGAATTCAGTGGCGATCGGTACGGGCTCGGTAGCGACCGCCGCGAACACGGTGTCGGTCGGGTCCGCAGGCAATGAGCGGCGCGTCAGCAATGTCGCGGCCGGCATCGCGCCGACCGATGCGGTCAATGTCAGCCAGCTCGGCAGCATCACGTCCGGAGTCCAGGGCCAGCTGAACGGCTTGCAAAACCAGATCACGACCAACCAGACCGAGGCACGTCGCGGGATCGCCGCCACCGCGGCGCTCGCGGTCGCCGCCATGCCCTCGGGTCCGGGCCGCACGACCGTGTCGCTCAACTCCGGCTTTTTTCAGGGGCAGACCGGCGCCGGCGTGGCGGTCGCGCATCGCCTCAACCTGAGTTCGGCCATTCCGTTGATGGTTCATGGCAGCTTCGCCAATTCCGGCGGGATGAATGTCGGACGCGCGGGCGTCGCGGTCGAGTTCTGATCACCCGCACTCGTCCCAGCGGGAACCGGCGCGCGATACGGCCCGGTAAAATACGGGGATCTATTGTAAATCCCCCAAACAGCGCTCAATTGTGCATTGCAATATCGTGATTTGCATTTCCGCAAATCGAGTCTATCTGTTTGTACACGAACGAATTGAAGCAACCCCGCGGCGCCTACTGTGCATGGGGTTGTTTTTCGTTTTTGCGAGCCAGTTTCAGGACGCCCAAAATGACAGAGCACAGCCTCTGGCGTTTCTCGCGCGCGTTGCACCGCGCGATCAACGACCGGCATTTCGAGGATATCGAGGCCCTGATCGACGAGGACGTCGAGTGGGCGATCTACGGCCCGATCGACATGTTTCCGTTCCTCGGCGCGCGCCAGGGCAAGGACGCCGTGCTCGACGTCATCCACCAGCTCGCCGACAATTTCCGTGTCCGCCGCTTCGACCGCGAGAGCATCATGCTCGGCGTCGATTCCGCCGCCTCGATGCTGCGGTATTCGCTGACCGCGCTGGATTCCGACAAGCCGATCAGCTTGCGGGTGGCGCAGTTCGCCCAGTTCAGGGCCGGCAAGCTGATCGGCATGCGCGTGCTGGTCGACAGCTTCGACCTGGTCGAGCAGGCACTCGGCCGCGCCATTCATCTGCCAAGGATGACCAGCGTCGGCTGAAGGGACACCAACGGGCCCCGCAGTTCGGGACCGGCGACTTGATGCTCGCCGCGGCGCGTCCTGGCCTCCAGCCCCGCCGGACGCCGTCGTGGAGAAGCTCGTCACCGGGCGCGCGCCTTTCGCGCGGCCCGTTGGTTCGTCATTTTTTGGGGAGGCTGCGGCATCCCGTACTTGTGCAAGGCAGCACCACGCCACAATTTTGCAACGATAGTTCCGCATCCTCGGCGCGAACTGGGCTCGCGGGCAGGACGATGGAATTTTCGACAGGTTTTGGCTGGACCAGGCTGCCGGCGCTGGCGGTTGTGTTCGTCCTGGGCTCGGTGCTGACGGTCTCTGCGCAGATCATTCCGCCCTTCTCCCCCGCCGCGGCCGTGCCCGACGATGAGGCCGAGGCCGCGGAGACCGCCGAGGCGACCCCTGACGTCAACGACCCCGACGTGCTCAAAGGCATCGACGTCGACAAGCTCGACTGGAGCCAGCTCGCGGTCGATGCCGGCACCGCGAGCGAAATCGCAGCCGCCAAGAAGCGCGCCCAAGCCGCCGCCAAGGACGGCATGGACTGGTCGTCGAACGCCAATGCCAACGGCTCCTCGGCCGTGACGGTGAAGCAGTCGGTCTCCTCGTTCTGGGACGCCCGCATCGGCGCCGACATGACGGTGACGAGCGAGCCGCGAACGATGTCCGAGTTGCTGGCGCAGAAGGCCACCAATGGCGGCAACGTGCCGCAATCCTCCGGCAGCGCCTGGGCGGCGGCGACCGCGCCGGGGGCGGGCGTGATCTGGGACAAGACCGCGGTGGAAGCCCGCGTCGATCCCGGCGCCGAGCAGAGCAAGATCGGGGCATCGCTGACCAAATCGGTGCCGCTGTCGGGCGACACATCGCTGACGCTACAGAACGGCTACAGCGTCAACCAGCAAGGCACGACGGCCTTGCCCGGCGTCGGCGGGCACATCACGCGCAATTACGGGACCGACCAATCCGCCAAGGTCACCATCACCGACACCGGCACCAGCATCACCGCCGGCCAGACGCTGTCGACCACCGACGACAAATGGCTGCGCAAGGTCGGCGCCGAGCAGAAGCTGTTCGACAACGTCACCGTCTCCGGCTCCGTCGGCGAGACCTCGCAAGGCGCGATCAACAAGAGCCTGTCGGCGGGCTTCAAGAAGAGCTGGTAGCTCAACGCGCCATGCGCATGGCGTTCACGCTCTGCTAACCATACGCCACGGCAAAGCCCCCGAATGGACCGACCTTGCCGCACCTCGGCCAAGTTGCGGCCAAAATCCGGCGCCCTGATGCGACGGCCTTACAGACGTCGTCGTGCGGGGGACACTCGCGCTGCGCTCAACGCGAACAGGGGAACAACGATGAACGCCATGCGTCCGGAAAAGACCGAGACCACCGAGACCGAGACGGTCGACACCAACCTCGCCGCCGTCACCGAGGTCGAAGCCGGCATCCGCGACTTCGTCCGCAACGACATCGCCTATCTGCGCAGGCCGGCGGCGACCGCCACCACCGACGCGCCGCCGCTCGATCCGAGCGCGGAGGCCACCGTCACCAACGTCAACTCGCTGATCCAGCGCGTCGCGGGCACCTCGCTCGCCGAGATCGAGAACCTGATCTCCGAGCTCGAGAGCCTGCGCGATTTGCTGCACGCCGAAGGCCAGCGCGTCCAGCGCGAGATCTCCGGCTACGCCCAGCTCAGCCAGGCCGCGATGAAGTCGACCCGCATGATCGCCGACAACGTCGCGCAATGGAAGCGCGCCGCCGACGGCCTGCGCAACAGCTGATCGCTTAACGTCACGCATCACGGGCCGCCGCGTTCCGACAGGGGCGCGGCGGTTTTGATTCTGTCGCCATATTCTCGCTGTGGTCGTCCGGCTTGACCGGACGACCGAGTATTCCAGAGACGGCAGTGATTGAACCGAGACGTCGCGGCGTACTGGATGCCCCGCCTGCGCGGGGCATGACGGCGGAGGGCTTCGATATTGAACCCTGCCCGCCCTCGCACCGACTAACGCCAAGCGCCCGCACCACCGACGGCCGGGCCTGGGGACATTTCAGATGGAAAGCATACGGCCCGACACCACGGACCCGATACCGATGCAGCCGGCGCCGAACCAGTTCGGCACGATCATGCTGCGCTTTGTCGGACTGCTGGCGGTTGCGATCGCGATATTGGCGTTCGTCTATAGCCGCTGAGGGCGGAGACCGCTTTGTGGCCCCGCGCGGACGCCGCGTCGCGGCGCCGCGGAGTTAACGAACCGTTAACGGCTCGCGTCGACGCTCGAGGCTTCCAGGGTGTAGCCGCCATCGGCATAGCCCTTCACCACCATGCCGGCGACCAGCATCACGGCCAGCGTGGCGGTAGCAAAGATAAATCCGACCAGCTTGAGTGCGCCGCGATCTGCCATGGTCCTCGTTCCCCTGTACTCTGCCCAGTTCGTTCAAATAGACAGCGACAGGTTCATAATTGGTTAGCAACTCGATGGTTCCGCCAACTCTTCGCGGGTCACCATGTTGCGCAGGCTTATGCCAGCCGCCCCGAATCGCGTCCATAGCGCGCGGGCAACACTCGCGCGCTGTTTTCAGCCGTTCATCCTGGAACGAATCTAACCGCTCTTTGCGCGCATCGGCACGAAGGCGCTGGCGGTGATGGAATAGACCTCCTCGCCGCGCTGGTTGGTGCCGGTGGTGCGGGCCGTCAGAATGCCCCAGCCGGGACGCGAGGCGGAGATGCGCTTGTCGACGACGACGTTGACGTAGCTGATCGTGTCGCCGGCGAGCACCGGCCTGATCCAGCGCAGATCGCGAAAGCCCGGCGACGGACCCCACACCGCGATCTCCTCGCCGCGTTCCGCGGCCTCACGCGCCAGACGCTGGCCGTCCGCGACAAGCAGGCTCATGCAGGCCGAGCCGACATGCCAGCCCGAAGCCGCGAGCCCGCCGAACAGCGAGTTCTTGCCTTCCTCCTCGTCGAGGTGAAAGCGCTGCGGATCGAACTTTGCGGCGAAGGTCTTGATGGAGTCCGCGGTGAAAATGTAGGCGCCGATCTCGCGGCGGTGGCCGATCTCGATGTCGTCGAAGAACCGCATCAGACCGCCCCCTCGCGCCGCTTGATCAGGATCGGCGAGGTCATCTCGCACAGCGCCTGCCCGGCCGCGTTGCGCACGGTGCATTTGAACTTGACGATGCCAAGCTCGGGGCGGCTCTTCGAGGCGCGGGCTTCCACGACGTCGACGTCGAGCATGAGGTCGTCGCCGGGCCGCAAGGGCGACAGCCAGCGCACCTCGTCGACGCCGGGCGAGCCGAGCGATGCGGCACGGGTGATGAAGCCGTCGGCCATCATCCGCATCATCAGCGAGCAGAGGTGCCAGCCGGAGCCGGACAGGCCGCGCAGCATGCTCTTGGCCGCCGCCTCCTCGTCGAGGTGCATCGGCTGCGGATCGAACTCGGCGGCAAAGGCCAGGATCTCGTCGCGGGTGACATGGCGCGGGCCGAACGTTCCGAAGCGGCCGGGCGGAAAATCTTCGAAGGTCAGGGTCATCTTGTGATTGCTTGAGGGAATGACAGATTGTGGCCGCAGTTTGCGGCAATCTCAACCCGCCGGCCCGCATGGCTCGTGCTACATTCGACGCAGCCGCCTAGCCTTGAGTCGGTGGCCAGAGCTGGACCGACCGAGGGCCAAGGCCCGATTTGCCCTGGGGAGAGCAATGTTTTCATTCAGCGACCTGTTTCAGTGGGACCGGTTCATCACGCCGACGATCATCAAGACCTTCTACTGGCTGGTGATCGCGCTGATCTGCCTGTTCGGCCTCTCCGGCATCTTTTCCGGCCTGGCTGCGATGGCGATCAGCCCGTTCGGTGGCTTCCTGCTACTGCTGTCGTCGATCGCCAGTGTCGTGGTCGGCATTGTGTTCTCGCGCATCATCGCGGAACTGATCCTGATCATCTTCCGCATCAACGAGCATCTCGGCGCGATCCGGGACCAGGGCGGCGGGATGCGGTGAGGAGCTCATTCCGGGGCGCCTCGAAGAGGCGAGCCCGGAATCCATCGGGCCTCGGAGTTAACGGACAAATGGATTCCGGGTTCGCGCCAAGAGGCGCGCCCCGGAATGACGAAGAGACCTTACGTGTTGAACCGGAAATGCATCACGTCGCCGTCGGCGACGACGTATTCCTTGCCTTCGAGGCGGAGCTTGCCGGCATCGCGGGCACCGGCTTCGCCGTTGAACGCCACGTAATCCTCAAACGCGATGGTCTCGGCACGGATGAAGCCCTTCTCGAAGTCGGTGTGGATCACACCGGCTGCGCCCGGCGCCTTGGTGCCGCGATGGATGGTCCAGGCGCGCGCTTCCTTCGGACCCACCGTGAAATAGGTGATGAGGTCGAGCAGCGTGTAGCCGGCGCGGATCAGGCGATCGAGGCCGGCCTCTTCGAGGCCCAGCGTCTCGAGGAAGTCAGCACGCTCTTCGCGTGAAAGGGTGGCAATCTCGGATTCGATCTTGGCGGAGATGACGACGGCAATCGCGCCTTCCCTGGCGGCCTGGTCCTGCACCGCCTTCGAGAACGAATTGCCCGTCGCGGCCGCCCCTTCCTCGACGTTGCAGACATAGAGCACGGGCTTGGACGACAACAGGCCGAGCATCCCGAAGGCGCGCTCCTCCTCCGCCTTGCGTTCGACCAGGCGTGCAGGCTTGCCCTCACGCAGCAGCACCAATGTGCGGTTGACGAGGTCGAGCTGCTCCTTGGCGTCCTTGTCGTTGCCCTTGGCCTTCTTGGTGAGGTTGTCGACGCGCTTCTCGAGGCTGTCGAGATCGGCGAGCATCAGTTCGGTCTCGATGGTCTCGATGTCGGCGAGCGGGGCGATCTTGCCCTCGACATGGGTGATGTCGGAATCCTCGAAGCAGCGCACGACATGCGCGATGGCGTCGACCTCGCGGATGTTGGCGAGGAACTGGTTGCCGAGGCCTTCACCCTTGGAAGCGCCGCGCACGAGGCCCGCGATGTCGACGAAGGTCAGCCGGGTCGGAATGATCTGTCCGGACTTGGCGATCAAGGCGAGCTTGTCCAGCCGCGGATCCGGCACGGCGACCTCACCGACATTCGGCTCAATGGTGCAGAACGGATAGTTCGCGGCCTGCGCCGCGGCCGTCTCGGTCAGCGCGTTGAACAAGGTCGACTTGCCGACATTGGGCAATCCGACGATCCCGCATTTGAATCCCACGAGCGTTATTCCTTGCCGTTGTCGTCCTTGGTCAAAAATCCCTTCGCCTGCATCGCGAGATGCACCCTGTTGGCGAAGGTCGCGTCGGTACCCTTGGCGATCAATCCGGCGTGCTCGGCAACAGCGTCGCAGAGGGTCGCGACCCAGTCATTGTCGGCCTTGGCGAAGTCCGACAGCACGTGGCCGTGCACCAATTCCTTGACGCCGGGATGACCGATGCCGAGCCGGACCCGGCGGTAGTCGTTGCCGATATGCGCCGAGATCGAGCGCAGGCCGTTGTGGCCGGCGATGCCGCCGCCGATCTTCACCCGCACCTTGCCCGGGGGCAGCTCAAGTTCGTCGTGGAACACGGTGACGTCGCCGGGCGCGATCTTGAAGAAGCCTGTCGCCTCCTGAACGCTGCGGCCGGAATCGTTCATGTAGGTCGTGGGCTTGAGCAGGATCACGCGCTCAGGGCCGAGCGCACCTTCCGCGGTCTCGCCCTGAAACCTGCGGCGCCACGGTGCGAAACCATGACGCCGCGCGATCTCGTCGACGGCCATGAAGCCGATATTGTGCCGGTTACGTGCGTATTTCGCGCCGGGATTGCCGAGCCCAACAAACAGTCGCATGACGCGGCGCGCCCCTCGCTCGGCGCGCGATCAGAGACCGCGCGCCAGCTTTGAGAGATTACTTCTTCTTGTCGCCGGCGGGAGCCTTGGCAGCCGCCGCCGGAGCCTTCGCGCCAGCCGCCGGAGCAGCAGCACCAGCCGCCGGAGCAGCACCAGCCGCCGGAGCCGCAGCAGCACCCGGAGCCGTGGCAGCAGCCGCAGCCTTCTGCTCTTCGGCGTAGCCGGAGGGCGGCACGATGGTGACGAGGGTTGCGTCCTCGGCGGTCAGCGCCTTGACGCCGGCCGGCAGCTTGATGTCGGACAGATGCAGCGAGTGGCCGATTTCGAGCGTGCCGACATCAACCTCGATGAACTGCGGGATGTTCTCGACACCGCACTCGAGCTCGATCGCGTGGGCGACGATGTTGACGGCGCCGCCGCGCTTCACGCCCGGAGAGGATTCCGACTTCACGACGTGCAGGGGCACGCTGATGCGGATGGTGGCGCCTTCGCCGAGCCGCATGAAGTCGACGTGGATCGGGAAGTCCTTGACCGGGTCGAGGTGATAGTCGCGCGGAATCACGCGGTGCTTCTTGCCGTCGAGGTCGATGTCGACAAGCGTCGTCAGGAACCGGCCGGCGAGGATGCGCTGGCGCAGTTCACGGTCGTCGACCGAGATCGGAAGCGGGGGCTGTTTGTTGCCATAGATCACTCCGGGCACTTTCCCGGCGCGACGCTCAGCCCGGGCGGCCCCCTTGCCGCTCTTCGGACGTGCGGTCGCCTTCAATTCCTTGACGGTCGTCGCCATAACGTTAAGTCCTTGTTTTTGCAAAAGTTAATGGGCCGCAAGGCGGCCCATCGCGTTCGCCGCAGCAAGCCTCCAGGGGTGCGGGGGCCGCGGACGTGGCGGGCTTTTACCCGGAAGACGCGGAAATGACAAGGAGATTGGGCCGCCGGGCGGGCTTTCCCACCCTCCCCTAGAGGGGGAGGGTCGATCGCGCGCAGCGCGAGCGGGGTGGGGTGGGGTGACAGTCTCTCCACGGAGGCGCTGCCCGAGTGGAGAGATCACCCCACCCCGCTACGCATTCAGCTTCGCTGCATGCGCAGCGACCCTCCCCCTCCAGGGGAGGGTAAGAAACGTCCTAGACCGCCCCTACCCCCCGAGCTTCGCTTCCAGCGCTGCGATGCGCGCCTTCAGCGTCTCGTTCTCCTCGCGCGCCAGGCGGGCCATGTCCTTGACCGCCTCGAACTCCTCACGCTTGACCAGGTCCATGTCGCGCAGGAATTTTTCTGCCTGAGTGCGCAAGACCGTGTCGAACTCACGCTTGACGCCCTGGGCGGCACCAGCGGCGTCGTTCATCAGGCGGCCGATCTCGTCGAAAAACCGGTTGTTGGTCTGGGTCATGTCGGCCTCCGATAAACTTTGCGCGAACTTGCAGGAGACAATGGCAATCCGAGCGGAACGGTTCAAGGGCCGATTGGCGGTATCCTTGTCATGCCCCGGTTTCCTTGCAATCGTATTCAACGTCCCTGAATAAGAAGAATCACAAGGCGCACGAGATGATCGACCAGCAGATCGCGATCCCCACCAAGGACGGCCACACCGCAACCTTCATCAGCCATCCCGAACGGGGCGGACCGTTTCCGGTCATCCTGTTCTACATGGACGCGCCGGCGATCCGCGAGGAGCTTCGCGACATGGCGCGGCGGCTCGCGACGTCAGGCTATTACGTGATGCTACCGAACCTCTACTACCGCTCCGGCGTGATGGAGCTCGGCGCGCTGCCGGCCGATCCGAACGCGCCGGAGCGCAAGCGCATGTTCGCGCTGATGGGCTCGCTCACGATTCCGATGATCATGGACGACACCAGGGCGCTGCTCACCTATGCCGAGGGCCAGGCGGCCGCGAACACGAAGATTGTCGGGACCGTCGGCTACTGCATGAGCGGCCGCTACGCCGTCAACGCCGCCACGCATTTCCCCGATCGCGTCAAGGCCGCCGCCTCGATCTACGGCACGCAGCTCGCGACCGACCAGGACGACAGCCCGCATCTCGCCGGAGGCAAGACCAGGGCAGAACTCTATTTCGCCTGCGCCGAAACCGACATCTACGCACCCACGGAGATCATCGAGAAGGTCAAGCAGGGCATGAGCGGTGCCAAGGCCGAGGTCGAGATCTATCCCGGCACGCATCACGGCTTCGCCTTTCCCAAGCGCCCGGTCTACGACCGCGACGCCGCCGAGCGACATTGGGAGCGCCTGCTGGCGCTCTATCGCCGCAATCTCGTGTGAGCTGTATGGACCATACGCATCCGCGAACTCGGTCCACCTCTCCCGCTTGCGGGAGAGGTCGCGCTGAAGGCGCGGGTGAGGGCTTTCTCCTCTTGGGGGTTCTCGCCTGGGGAAGCACCCTCTCCCCACCCCTCCCCCGCAGGCGGGGGAGGGAGCGCACTTCCGGCGTGGCCGCGAACGACACTCACCACTAAGAAGGCCTGATGCTTTTCCTGCTCATCGACTTTCCCGCCTTCAAGCCGATCGCGATCGAGATCGGTCCGTTCGCGATCCGCTGGTATGCGCTGGCCTATATCAGCGGCATCGTGTTCGGATGGCTCTATGCGCGGTCGCTGCTGAAAAAAGAACGGCTGTGGGGCGGCCCCGCGCCGATGTCGCTGGTGCAGATCGACGATTTCATCCTCTGGGTGACGCTCGGCATCATCCTGGGCGGTCGCACCGGCTACGTGCTGTTCTACAACCTGCCCTTCTTCATCGATCATCCCGCCGCGATCTTCAAATTGTGGGAGGGCGGCATGTCCTTCCATGGCGGTTTCCTCGGCTGCGTCGTCGCGGTGATGTGGTTCGCCTACCGGAGCGGCATCTCGATCCTGTCGCTCGGCGATATCACCACCGCGGTTGCTCCGGTCGGCCTCCTGCTCGGGCGCATCGCCAATTTCATCAATGGCGAATTGTGGGGCCGCGCCACCGACCCCAGCCTGCCCTGGGCGATGATCTTCCCCAACGACCCCACACAGCTCCCGCGCCATCCGAGCCAGCTCTACGAGGCCGGCATGGAAGGCATCCTGCTGTTCACGGTGCTCGCGATCATGATCCGCCTCGGCGCCCTGAAGCGACCCGGCATGATCCTCGGCGCCTTCATCCTGATCTATGGCCTGTCCCGGATCGCCGGCGAGCATTTTCGCGAGCCGGACGCCCAGCTCGGCTTCCTCTGGGGCGGATTAACCATGGGCATGCTGTTGTCGATCCCGATGCTTATTGTCGGCCTCATGCTTATTGTATTGGCTGTGAGGCGCGGTGCGCCGAAGCCCGCAGAGGCCATTCGTTAATTTCTTTCGAGAAGACAGACCGTGACCGAACAGCCGCTACTCAACGAGATCAAGGCGCTGATCAAATCCTCAGGCCCCATGCCGGTCTGGCGGTACATGGAGCTGTGCCTGATGCACCCGCGCCATGGCTATTACATCTCGCGCGATCCGCTCGGGCGCGAGGGCGACTTCACCACCTCGCCGGAGGTCAGCCAGATGTTCGGCGAGCTCCTGGGGTTGTGGACCGCCTCGGTCTGGAAGCAGATGGGCTCGCCGCAATTCCTGCGGCTGATCGAGCTCGGCCCCGGACGTGGCACCATGATGGCGGATGCGCTGCGCGCGCTCCGCGTGCTGCCGCCGCTCTATCAGGCGCTTCACATCCACATGGTCGAGGTCAATCCCGTCCTGCGCGAGCGGCAGAATGCGACGCTGTCGGGTGTGCGCAACATCGCCTGGCACGACAGCATCGATGACGTGCCGGAAGGACCGAGCATCATCCTCGCCAATGAATATTTCGACGTGCTGCCGATTCACCAGATGGTGAAGCGCGAACACGGCTGGCACGAGCGCGTGATCGAGGTCGACTCCAACGGCAAGCTTCAATTCGGCGCGGCGGCCGAGCCGACGCCGCGTTTCGACGTGCTGCTGCCGCCTTTGGTGCGGGCCGCGCCCGTCGGCGCCGTGTTCGAATGGCGGCCCGACAGCGAGATCATGAAGCTCGCCACGCGCGTGCGCGACCAGGACGGCGCGGCGCTGATCATCGACTACGGACATCTGCGCAGCGATGCCGGCGACACCTTCCAGGCCATCGCCCGCCACACCTTCACCGATCCCCTGAAGGCGCCGGGCCAGGCCGACGTCACCGCCCATGTCGACTTCCAGGCGCTGGCGCGCGCCGCCGAAGACGTCGGCGCCCGCGTGCACGGCCCGGTGACGCAGGGCGATTTCCTCAAGCGCGTCGGCATCGAGACGCGCGCAAACGCTCTGATGCAGAAGGCCTCGCCTGAAATCGCCACCGATATCTCGATCGCGCTCAAGCGCCTGACCGACACCGGGCGTAGCGGCATGGGCTCGATGTTCAAGGTGCTCGGCATCTCCGAGCCGCGGCTGACAGGCCTTGCGGGCCTCAGCGATCTCGAACATGCCGGAGACGCTTCATGACCCTTGCTTCGTCGCTGCTGTCGGCCGTGCCCGGGCTGCGGCATTCCTTCTTCACGCGCGAGGGCGGCGTCTCCGGCGGCATCTACTCCGCGCTGAACGGCGGGCTCGGCTCCAACGACGATCAGACCCTCGTCGCGGAGAACCGCCGCCGCATGGCCGAGCATGTCGGCGTCGCGCCGGAGCGCTTCCTCAGCCTGCACCAGATCCATTCGCCCGACGTGCTCGTCGCGAATGCGCCATGGCCAAGCGGGCCGCGGCCGAAGGGCGATGCGCTGGTGACGAAGACGCCGGGGATCGCGCTCGGCGTCTCCACCGCCGATTGCGGGCCGGTGCTGTTCGTCGATCCCAACGCCCGCGTGATCGGCGGCGCACATGCCGGCTGGAAGGGCGCGCTAACCGGTGTGCTGGAATCGACGATCCTGGCGATGGAGAAGCTCGGCGCCGCGCGCAGCGGCATCATCGCTGCGATCGGGCCCTTGATCCGGCAGGACAGCTACGAGGTCGGCAACGAATTCGTAGCGCGCTTCATCGAGGCTGATGCGGACAACGCCGTGTTCTTCATCCCGTCGGTTCGCGAGGGCCACGCGATGTTCGATCTCGCCGGGTTCATCCGCAAGCGGCTGGAGGTGGCCGGCATCTTGATGATCGACGATCTTGGCCTGGACACCTACGCCGACGAGCGCTTCTTCAGCTATCGCCGCTCGGTGCATCGCAAGGAGCCGGATTACGGCCGCCACGTCCACGCGATCGCGCTGGAAGGGTGAACACAAGAGCAACCTCGTGTCATTCCGGGGCGATGCACACAAATCGCGCCCGTAATGCCCCGGATCTGTGTCGCCCCCGCCCTAGACGTTAATGCGTTTTAACGATATCGCTGCCCTCCATAATGAGGGACGCGTCATCCATCTTGCGCCGCGCGGGTTCGCGCGTGCTGGCGGTCATGCTGCTGGCGGCAGCAACCGCACTGGCCGGCTGTGCCGGCGGTGGCGGTGCCGCCAATTCCTATGCAATGGCGCCGAGCGCCGGCTCCGGAGCGACGGTCGCCTTCGAATCGATCGACGGGCCGCCGCCGCAAGTGTTCGACCGCATGGTCGGTGTGCTCGACAGCGAATCCAAGCTGCGCAGCCTGTCCGTCGTCTCTCGCGAGGGGACGGCTGCCTATCGTGTGCGCAGCTACCTCTCCGCGCAGGTGGTGCGCGGCAAGACCGTGATCGCCTGGGTCTGGGACGTCTACGATGCCAACCAGCAGCGGGCACTGCGGGTCTCGGGCGAGGAACCGACCTCCGCCAAGGGTGGGCGCGATCCCTGGTCGGCCGCCGACGACCTCGTGCTGCGGAAGATCGCCCAGGCCGGATTCAGTGGACTTTCCAACATGATCACCGGGACGCCGGATACCCCGAGCGCTGTTCCCGGCCTGCGCGGACCAGCGGTGGCAAGCGTGACCCCGGACGGGCCGGGCCTGCCGGCCTCCGCGCTCGGCTACGCCGAACGATAACCGCCGCTAAACCACAGGCCCAACTATCGGCCAAACCGTTGGCCCGACTCAGGATTTCAGAGGGAAAACGTAGCATCCCGGGTTGCCATCGGAGCCCCCGGCCTGATATTTGCTCGCCCGTCGGTAACCGTGCTTCCAGTGGGTATTCTAGGATGTTGAACGTCGTATCCAGCAAAGCGCGGGAGGAAGCGTCCATGTCGGGCAAGAACGGCTCCATCAAGCTCGTCGCCGGCAACTCCAATCCAGCCCTCGCGCAGGCCATCGCGCAGGGCCTAGACCTGCCGCTGACCAAGGCGGTGGTCCGGCGCTTCGCCGACATGGAGATCTTCGTCGAGATCCAGGAGAACGTCCGCGGCTCGGATGCCTTCATCATCCAGTCGACCTCGTTCCCGGCGAACGACCATCTGATGGAATTGCTGATCATCACCGATGCGCTGCGCCGCTCCTCGGCGCGCCGGATTACCGCCGTGCTGCCCTATTTCGGCTACGCCCGGCAGGACCGCAAATCTGGTTCGCGCACGCCGATCTCGGCCAAGCTGGTCGCCAACCTGATCACGCAGGCCGGCGTCGACCGCGTCATGACGCTCGACCTGCACGCCGGCCAGATTCAGGGCTTCTTCGACATCCCGACCGACAACCTCTACGCCGCGCCGCTGATGGTGCGCGACATCAAGGACAAGTTCGACCTCTCCAAGACGATGGTGATCTCGCCCGACGTCGGCGGCGTGGCCCGTGCACGCGGCCTCGCCAAGCGTATCAACACCCCGCTCGCGATCGTCGACAAGCGCCGCGAGCGCGCCGGCGAATCCGAGGTCATGAACGTGATCGGCGACGTCGCCGGCTACACCTGCATCCTGATCGACGACATCGTCGACTCCGGCGGCACGCTGGTGAACGCGGCCGATGCGCTGATCGCCAAGGGTGCCAAGGACGTTTACGCCTACATCACTCACGGCGTGCTCTCCGGCGGCGCGGCCGCCCGTATCACCAACTCCAGGCTGAAGGAGCTCGTGATCACCGACTCGATCCTGCCGACGGACGCGGTGAGCAAGGCGCCGAACATCCGCACGCTGCCGATCGCCAGCCTGATCTCGGACGCCATCGCCCGCACCGCTGCGGAAGAGTCGGTGTCGAGCCTGTTCGACTGATTTTCTTGTTCGCCTCTCCCCGCTTGCGGGGAGAGGCCGGAATGCGCGCAAAGCGCGGATTCCGGGTGAGGGGGACTCTTCATGAGTCCAACTCTCACTTCTCTCGCGGAGACTCCCCCTCACCCCACCCTCTCCCCGCAAGCGGGGCGAGGGAGCGAGAACTCCTTGCGTCCCTTACGCAGCCCCCACGGGTTGTTGCCTGCCGCCGCCCGTGACATCATCCGGATGCCGAGTCATCTCTGCCCTCTGGATGCCTGATGCCGAGCCGGAAATTTGCCTGGGAGAAACTGCCGGATGACGAGTTGCTCAAGCAACGCCTCTCCAGCCTGAGGGTCACGGTCGAAGGCACCTGGCTGGAGGATTGCGTCAGTACGCTCCACGAGGAGCTGGAAGAGCGCGGCATCCGGCTGCGACCGCACACCTGGATGTCGAGCGAATGGTTCAGTCCGGGCGGCGTGCCCGGCATCGCCATTCCGTTCTATCTCGCTCATCCCCGCCTGATGAAGCTGGAGAAGAAGATGATGTTCGACGTCGAGGGGGGAACCTGGCGCGAGTGCATGGCCATCCTCCGTCACGAAGCGGGCCACGCCATCCAGCACGGCTACCAGCTGCAGCGCCGGCGGCGCTGGCAGCAGCTGTTCGGCCCGTCATCGAAACACTATCCGCGCTACTACCGGCCCAATCCGGCGAGCCGGCGCTACGTCCAGCATCTCAGGCTATGGTATGCGCAGAGCCATCCGGATGAAGATTTCGCCGAGACCTTTGCGGTGTGGCTGCGGCCGCGCTCGAACTGGCGGACGCGATATGAGGGTTGGCCGGCACTGAAGAAGCTCGAATATGTCGACGAGCTGATGAGCGAGATCGCGGGAAAGCGACCGCTGATCACGACGCGAGAGCGTGTCGACCCGCTGGGTCGGCTCAGCCAGACGCTCGAAGAGCACTACAAGAAGAAGCAGGCGTTCTACGCCTTCACGCCTCCGAAGACCTACGACCGCGATCTCTCCCGGCTGTTTTCAGCCGATCCACGGCATCACCGGTCGAAGCCGGCTTCTGCCCTGATCAGGCGGCACCGCGCCCACATCAGGCAATTGGTGGCGCGATGGACGGGCGAGAATCAGTTGACGCTCGATGCCGTGCTCGACGAGATGATCTCCCGCTGCCGCGAGCTCGACCTGCGCGCAGTCGGTCCCGAACAGAAGCTCGTTCTCGATTTCACCGTCCTCGTGACCGCCAAGACGATGCACACGATGTTCGGCCCGTCTCGGCGCAAATGGATCGCGCTATGAGACGACTGCGTATTCTCGTGCTGATGCATCCGGACTTCATACCTCCGGACTCCTCCGAGGGTTATACCCCTCAGGAAATCAACAACTGGAAGACGGAATACGACGTCGTCAGCACCCTGCGCGCGGCCGGCCATGAGGTCCGGGTCCTCGGTGCCCAGGAGGAAATCAGACCGGTCCGCGAAGCGATCGAGCAGTTCAAGCCGCACGTGGCCTTCACGCTGCTGGAAGAATTCCACAACAACGTCGCCTACGACCAGCACATCGCCAGCTATCTCGAGCTGATGAAGGTCCCCTATACCGGCTGCAATCCGCGCGGCCTGATTCTGGCGCGCGGCAAGGATCTGTCCAAGACGCTGGTGCACCATCGCCGCATCGCGGTGCCCGCCTTCGCCGTCTTCCCGATGCGACGCAAGGTCAAGCGGCCGAAGCATCTTGCGCTGCCGCTGATCGTCAAGGCCCTCAACATGGATGGGTCTGCCGGCATTTCTCAGGCCTCCATCGTCGATACCGACGAAAAGCTCGCGGAGCGCGTCGCCTTCATCCACGATCGGAGCGAAACCGCCGCCATCGCAGAGCAATTCATCGAGGGACGCGAGCTTTATGTCGGCGTGCTCGGCAACAATCGCCTGCGCGTTCTGCCGGTGTGGGAGTTGAAGTTCGGCAGCATGGGCGGGCGCAGGTCACGCCACATCGCCACGGAGAAAGCCAAGCACGACACCGACTATCAGGAGAAGCTCGGCATCGTCGACGGGCCGGCAAAAGATCTCCCGCCCGAAGTGACCGCCCGCATCCAGCGGGCCGCGAAACGCATCTACCGGGCGCTTGGCCTCGACGGCTACGCGCGGATCGATTTTCGTCTTGCCGCCGACGGCACGCCGTATTTCATCGAAGCCAATCCCAACCCCGAGATTGCCAAGAGCCAGGAGTTCGCCACGGCGGCTCTCCATGCCGGGCTCAAATATCCGGCTCTCCTGCAGCGCATCCTGATGCTTGGAATCAGCCGGGCGAAGGCAGGGGTGTCGCTAGGCTGAGGCCTTCGCGCTCACCACCTCGGCAAACGATTTGAAGAACTCGCCCGCCAGCTTCGTCGCGGTCGAGTTGATCAGTCGCGCGCCGAGCTGGGCGAGCTTGCCGCCGATCTGCGCGTCGACCTCGTAATGCAGTACCGTGACCTCCGTGCTTTCGGACTCCAGCCGCACGAGAGCACCGCCCTTGGCGAAGCCGGCGACACCGCCGGAGCCCTCGCCCGAGATGCGATAGGCGTTGGGCGGATCGAAATCGGACAACGTCACCTTGCCGCTGAACGTCGCCTTCACCGGACCGACCTTGAAGACCACCGTCGCCGTCATCTCGTTCGGCGCGGTCACCTCGAGCGACTGGCAGCCGGGGATGCACTGCTTCAGCACAGCGGGATCGTTCAGCGCCGCCCAGACTTGCTCGCGTGAGGCGGGAATACGCTGGCTGTCGTTCATCTGCATGATCGGTGTCTCACTCTCTGCTTGCTGACTGATTGGCGGCACGCTGGCCGCGCCGCCGTTCCCGGGTGATCTCGGCGAGAATTGACATCGCGATCTCCTCCGGTGTGATGGCGCCGAGATCGAGCCCGGCCGGCGCCTTGAAATCGTCGATCGCAGCGGCGCTGGCGCCTTCCGCGATCAGCTTTGCACGTAGCGACGCCATCTTGCGGCGGCTGCCGACGAAGGCGTGATAGTCGGCTTTGGTCGCGACCGCCGCGCGCAAGGCGGCTTCGTCGCCCTTGCCTTGTGTCGAGACCACGACGAAGCGCTTGGCGTCGTTGAGCTCACCCAGCTGGTAGCCATCGATGAGGGTGTCGGCATCCGGCTGCGCCGTGAGATCGGCGGCGGGCGCGGCGAACGTGACGTGATAGCCGAGCACGCGCGCCTGCGCCGCCAGCGACAGCGCCACCGGACTTGCGCCGAGAACGACCAGCGAGGGATGCGGCAACACCGGCTCGACGAAAATGTCCATGGTGCCCTTGCTCGGGCACATGTTGCTGGCAAAGCGGATGCCGTCGCGGCTCTCGCCGGCGCTGACGCCGAGCTCGGCCAGGAGATTCTCCGGCTGCACCGAGACCATGCGAGGCTCGGCGTCGGCGAGCGCCTCGCGCGCCGCCCTCAGTACCGCACCCTTGGCGCAGCCGCCGCCGATCCACCCCGCGACAATGGTGCCGTCGGCCGCAATGATCGCCTTGGCTCCGGCCTTGGCTGCGGTGACCGAAACGGTGCGCACGACGGTCGCAAGAACGAAGGCGCGCTCGGCGGCCTTCATCCGCGCCACGAGATCCAGCACTTCGACTTGAGCGGTCACCGGTGCCTCCTCAGAGCTTCATCAGATAGGGTTCGAGCGCGCGCAGGCTTTGCAGCGAGTTCGCGGGCGCGTAGAGATCGACATGCGGCAGTGCCGCTCTTATGCCCCTCGCCTCGGGCGTGTAGCCTTCCCAGGCCATCATCGGGTTGAGCCAGACGATGCGACGGCAGCGCCGCGACAGCACGGCCATCTCCCGCCCGAGCAAGGCGGCATCGCCAGTCTCGTAGCCGTCCGACACGATCATCACGCAGCTGCGCGAATGGATCACCCGCCGGGCGTGCCAGCGGTTGAAGGTCTGCAGGCTCTCGCCGATCTTGGTGCCGCCGCCTGCGCCCTGCGCCATGATCGAGAGCCGGTCGAGCGCGCGAGCGGCGTTCTTCTCTTTCATCGCATCGGAGACATAGGCAAGGCGCGTGTGAAACAGGAACGCCTCGGCCTCGCGGAACTGGTCGAGCACGCCGTGGATGAAGCGCAGGAACACGGACGTGTACATGCTCATCGAGCCGGACGCATCGAGCAGCACGATTAGCCGCAGCGGCTTGTCCTTGCGTTGCCGTTTCACCAGGCTGATCGGCACGCCGCCATGGCTGATGTTGCGATGAATCGTCCGCCGGAGATCGAGCCGGTAGCCGCGCCGGCGCGCCAGATCCCGCCGGGTCAGGCGTGTGCGCATCGCCCGTGCGAGCTGCGCTGCGGCCTCGTGGGCCTCTGCGACCTGATCGGGATCGCTGAGCATTCTAAAATCGACCTCGGCGATATTCTCCGCCGGCGAAGCACCTTCCATGCGGCCGTCGCCGGAGCGGCCTTCCGGCGCGTCGTCGGAGGACGGAAGCTGGTCGGTGATGGATTGGCTGCCGCCCTGCTCCGCTGCCGCATCCTGCAAGCTCTTCAGCGAGGGATTGCTGGCGCCGGGCGCAGAACCGATGGTGCGGGAGCGCGAGCGCACGCGCTTGCCCAGCCAGAATGCATCGAACAGACCGTCGAACTTGTCCCAGTCGGATTTGCGCGCCGAGAAGAGGTGCTTGAACGCGGCGCGCAAGAGGCCGGGCCGCCCCGCGTAGCCTGACGACATCAGCGTCGCCGCGTCTTGCCCTTCGGCCAGTCCCACGCGAAAGCCGGCATCGCGCAGGGTACGCAGGAAGGCGGCAAGCCTTGCAGAGACCAGGCGGGAGACCTGGTCGAGGTCGTCATATCCGGGGCTGGATCCGCAGCAACTCATGCGACCTTCCCCAACAAGCGCTGTGTCACCTCCGGCGTGACCCGCGCGCGGTCTTCATGCGTCTTCAAAAGACAGATCAGTGTCTCATGCACTGACTCGGGCGCATCGTTGAGATCGCGAATGTCGAGGCCGACGAGGGCCGCCGCCCAATCCAGCGTCTCGGCGACGCCCGGCACCTTGCGCAGCTCCTCCTTGCGTATACCCTCGACCATGCGGGCGATCTGGAGCGACAGCGATGGGCTTGCGCCGTTGACCCGCGCCAGGATGATGCGGGTCTCGCGGTCGACGTCGGGATAGTCAACATAGTGATAGAGGCAGCGCCGGCGCAGCGCGTCGGACAGCTCGCGCGTGCCGTTCGAGGTCAGCACCACATGCGGGATGGTGACCGCAGGGATGGTGCCGAGCTCGGGAATCGAGACCTGGAAGTCGGACAGCAGCTCCAGCAGGAACGCCTCGAACTCGTCGTCGGCGCGGTCGATCTCGTCGATCAGCAGCACCGGCGCCTTCGGGCGGCGGATCGCGGCCAGCAGCGGACGCTCCAGCAGATACTTTTCCGAGAACACCTGGTCCTCGATGCTGTCGACGCCGCGATGCGCCTGAATCGCCAGCAGCTGGCGCTGATAGTTCCACTCATAGAGCGCGGAGGACTGGTCGAGGCCTTCATAGCATTGCAGCCGGATCAGCTCGGTCGCGTGCACTTTGGCCAGCGCCTTCGCCACCTCGGTTTTGCCGACGCCCGCCTCGCCTTCGAGCAGCAGCGGACGCCGCAACAATTGCATCAGCGAGATCGCGGTCGCGAGATCCGCATCGGCGATATAGCCCGATGCGGCCAAAGCTTGCGCGATCTCGTCCCGGCCTTTCATCGCCATACTCCTCCGTCATCGCGAGCGAAGCGAAGCAATCCAGGAATGCCGCAGCAGAGAAAGTCTGGATTGCTTCGTCGCTTCGCTCCTCGCAATGACGACAACATTACGCCACCGCCCCGAGCTCCTTCGCGGCCTTCCAGTTGCGCCAGAAATCGTGCGGCATCTGGATGTGCGTGGACCCCAGGAAAGAGAACGCGTCGTTGACGGCGTTGGAGAAGGCCGGCACGCCGCCGACATTCGGGCTTTCGCCGACGCCCTTGGCACCGATCGGGTGATGCGGCGACGGGGTGACGGTGAAGTCGGTCTCCCAATGCGGCGTCTCCACCGCGGTCGGCATGAAGAAGTCCATGAACGAGCCGGTGACGACGTTGCCGACCTCGTCGTAGCGGATCTCCTGGCCCATCGCGATGGCGAAGGCTTCGGTGAGGCCACCGTGGACCTGGCCCTCGATGATCATCGGGTTGATACGGGTGCCGCAATCGTCGAGCGCGTAGAAGCGCCGGACCTTGTACACGCCGGTGTCGACGTCGATGTCCATCACACAGAGATAGGCGCCGAACGGATAGGTCATGTTGGGTGGATCGTAGTAGCTCACCGCCTCCAGCCCCGGCTCCATGCCGGGGGGCACCGAGTTGTAGGCCGCCCAGCAGATATCCTTCATCGACATGAATTTCTCCGGCAGGCCCCGCACGCGGAAGCCGTCGATGTCGAACTCGAGATCGTCCTCGTGGACCTCGAGCTTGTAGGCCGCGATCATCTGCGCCTTGGCCTTGATCTTTCGCGCGGCCATGGCGATCGCGGCGCCCGCCACCGGCGTGGAGCGCGAACCGTAGGTGCCGAGCCCGTAAGGTGCGGTGTCGGTATTGCCTTCCTCGACCATGATGTTGTCGGCGGGAATGCCGATTTCGGTCGCGATGATCTGGGCCCAGGTGGTCTCATGGCCCTGGCCCTGGCTCTTGGAGCCGACCCGCGCGATCCCGGCGCCCGTTGGGTGCATGCGGATCTCGCAAGAGTCGAACATGGCGATGCCGAGGATGTCGCAGTTCTTCGACGGCCCGGCACCGACGATCTCGGTGAAGAAGGAGATGCCGAGGCCCATGATCTCGCGGGTGTCGCCGCGCGTGAAGGCGGCGCGCTTGTCCGCCTGCTCCTTGCGAAGCGCGGCGTAGCCGGTGGTCTCCATCATCTTGCGCATGGCGGTGTGGTAGTCGCCGGAATCGTATTCCCACCCCAGAGCCGAGTGATACGGGAATTGCTCCGGCTTGATGAAGTTCTTCAGCCGCAGCTCGGCCGGATCTATCTTGAGCTTCTGCGCCAGAATATCCATGGCGCGCTCGATGCAATAGGCCGCCTCCGTGACGCGGAACGAGCAGCGGTAGGCGACGCCGCCCGGCGCCTTGTTGGTGTAGACGCCGTCGACAGCCAGATGCGCGGTCGGGAAGTCGTAGGAGCCGGTGACGATGTTGAAGAAGCCGGCCGGCCATTTCGACGGGTCGGCGCAGGCATCGAACGCGCCGTGATCGGCCAGCACGTGGACGCGCAGCCCCGTAACCTTGCCGTCCCTGGTCGCCGCGATCTCGGTTGTCATGTGATAGTCGCGCGCGAACGAGGTCGAGGTGAGGTTTTCGATGCGATCCTCGACCCATTTCACCGGCTTGCCGGTGACGATGGAGGCGACCGCCGCACAGATATAGCCGGGATAGGCGCCGACCTTGTTGCCGAAGCCGCCGCCGATATCGGGCGCGATCACGTGGATCTTGTGCTCCGGAATCTTCGCGATGAGCGCCACCACCGTGCGGATCACATGCGGGGCCTGGAAGGTGCCGTAGATCGTCAGCTCGCCCTTGATCTTGTCGAAGGAGCAGACGCACTGGCAGGTCTCGAGCGGAGACGGATGGGTGCGGTGATAGGAGATCATCTCCTTGATGGTGACCTCCGCCTTTCTGAAGGCGGCGTCTGTGAGGTCCTTGTCGCCGACGGTCCACTCAAAGATATGGTTGTCGTGCTTGCGCGGACCATGCGCGCCGGACATCTTGCCGACGAGGTCCTCGCGCAACACCGGGGCGCCGGCATCCATCGCCTTGAAGGGATCGACCAACGGCGGCAACGGTTCGTATTCGACGATGACCGCGTTGATGCCGTCGTCCGCCGCATAGCGGTCGGTGGCGACGACGAAGGCGACCTCCTGGTTCTGGAACAGCACCTTGCCGTCGGCCAGCACCATCTGCACGTCGCCGGCGAGTGTCGGCATCCAGGCCAGATTGACGGTTTTCAGCGTCTCCGCGGTGATCACCGCGAGCACACCGGGGACCTTCAGCGCCGCGCTGTCATCGATTGTCTTGACGCGCGCATGCGGATGCGGCGAGCGGACGAAGTCGCCATGCAGCATGCCCGGCAGCTTGACGTCGTCGACGTAGTTGCCCCTGCCTTGCGTGAAGCGGATATCCTCGACGCGCTTGCGCTTGCAGCCCATGCCTTCGAGCGCGGCGGTGCGTTGTTCCCGCGTGGGAGTGAGGTCATTCATTCTGCGGCCTCCTGGAATTCCACGCCGTTGATCTTGGCGCTCGCGTACTGGATTGCCTTGACGATGTTCTGGTAGCCGGTGCAGCGGCAGATGTTGCCGGAGATGCCCATGCGGATTTCCGGCTCGCTCGGCGAAGGATTTTCCTTGAGCAGCCGATGCGCGCGGACGATCATGCCGGGCGTGCAGAAGCCGCATTGCAGGCCGTGCATCATGCGGAAGCCTTCCTGCAGCGCCGACAGCGTGCCGTCGGCATTGGCGATACCTTCCACCGTGATGATGTCGCTGCCGTCGGCCTGCACGGCGAACATGGTGCAGGATTTCACCGACATGCCGTCGATATCGACGGTGCAGGCACCGCAATGGGTGGTCTCGCAGCCGATATGCGTGCCGGTCAACTGCAGATTTTCACGGATGAAATGCACCAGCAGCGTGCGCGGCTCGACGAGGCCTTCGACCTCGGCGCCGTTCACCTTCATGGTTACGTGTGTTTTTGCCATCGATCCTCTCCCCTCATTTCGCCCTGGCGGCGGCGCGCTGCAGCGCACGCGTCACCATGATGCCGCCGACATGTTTTCTGTATTCAACCGGACCGCGAGCATCGGCGGCCGGCGCCATGATCGCTTCCGCGGCTGCGGCCGCTTTCTTGAGCGTGGCAGCATCGAGACTTGTGCCGATCACCGCCTTGGCCGCGTCGGCGGCGAGCAGCGGCGTCTCGTGGACGTTGGTGAGCCCGATCGTGCAGCTCGCGACCTTGCCGCCGGCCATGGTCAGCACGACAGCGGCGGCCGCGGTCGCGTAATCGCCGACCTTGCGCTTGAGCTTTTCGTAGGCGTAGCCGTGGTCGGCGGCGAGCGCCGGGAACGAGACGGAGGTCAGGATTTCGCCGGGCTCAAGCGCCGTGAAGTAGGCCCCCTGGTAGAAATCCGCGGCCGGCAGGTCACGGGCGCCGCCGGGACCTTCGAGCCGGTAGCTCGCGCCCAGCGTCATCATCAGCGCCGGCATGTCGTTGCCTGGATCGCCATTGGCGACATTGCCGCCGATCGTGCCGCGGTAGCGAACCTGCGGGTCGGCGATGAGGAGCGCCGTCTCGTGCAGGATTGGCGCCGATCTGGCGATCTCGTCGGAGGCCAGCAAATCGTGCTGGGTGGTCATTGCGCCGATCACGACAGTATCGCCGTTGCGGCTGATGCCCTTCAACCCGGCGATGCCGTGCAGGTCGATCAGATGGGCGGGACTGGCGAGTCGCAGCTTCATCATCGGCACCAGACTGTGCCCGCCGGCCAGTGGCCGCGCATCCTCGCCGAGGTCTGCCAAGAGCTTGACGGCGTCGGCGACACTCGCCGGCCGGTGATAGCTGAATGAGCCCGGGATCATCATCTCCTCCTCGTCGTCCTTTGCGCGTGACGGCGCGGACGTTGACGGGAAAGGTCACTCCCGGCAGGGCGGCCCGCAATCATTCGGGCACAAAGAGGGGGTTTTTGCACGAATTGCGGGTGGGCACGCACGAATTGCGTCAGGGGTGGGGACGTATGGGCAGCTTGCTCCGCTGCAACCTCTCCCGCTTGCGGGGGAGGTCGGCGCGAAGCGCCGGGTGGGGGCTCCCTCCTCTTGGGGAATCTCTCTGCGGAGACACCCTCTCCCCGACCCTCCCCCGCAAGCGGGGGAGGGAGCGCACCTCCGATGCAGCTACGCCTGCCGCCGGTTCGCCAGACCCAGCCGCGCCTTCACTTCGGCGATTTTGGCCCGGCTTACGGGAACCCGGTGCGGCGACGGGCCGTCGAGCTCGAGCACGGCGCCATCGCCCTCCTTCCGGACCAGCGCGACATGGGGGAGGGCGACGATATGGCTGCGGTGCACGCGGAGGAACAGCGAGGGATCGAGTTGCGCCTCGGCCTCCGAGATCGACCACGGGCACATCCGCTCGCGGGTGCCGTCATGGACGCGGGTGTAATGAGCGTCGGCGCGAACGCTGCGGACATTGGCGGTGTCTATGAAGTGCGTGCCATCGGCGCTCTCGACCGGAAGCCGCGGCGCGGGCGCGCGGGGCGGTTGACCAAGGCCACCGAGCGGCCCCAGCGGTCGCGCAGGTGCGGCAGCCGGCTCCGCAGCGGCAGGTTCAGCCGGAGGGGGAGCCGGGTCAGCGGCAATTAACGCCGGAGCCTGCCGCCGTGAATCGGGAACCAGAGACAACAAGAAGCCGGCCGCAATCACGAAGCACAGCACGGCGACCACGATCGAGAGAATTTGCTGCGACGCGGCAAGGCCGCCGACATGGTGGTGCGCCGCGCCCGTCAGCGGCTCGAAATGCATGCCCAGCATCGCCGTGTAGTGCATTCCCGAGACAGCCACGCCGAAAACGACCGAGCTGACGATCAGGCGAACGCCCTCCTGCTGCGCGAGGAAGGCGCGCAGGCCGCCATAGGCGGTGACGATCGCAACCAGAACCGACAGCAGCACCATGGTTCGGTCGTGCACGATGGCAAACGGCCCGGCGAGTCCGTGAATCCCGACATAATGCATGCTGGCGATGCCGACGCCGAGCAGCACGGCCGAGGAGGCTACCCTTCTCAAAGACGGCTCGCCGATGGAGACAAAGAACAGTGAGATGCCGACCACCAATGCGCAGATCAGGAATGAGATGATGGTGGGCAGGACGAGGTAAGCCGTGTCGGGCGGCAGCGGCGCGGCCAGCATGCCGACGAAATGCATGGTCCAGATGCCGACGGCCAGAAACGCGGCCGCACCCGCGAGCAGAACCCGGTTGCTGACGCCGGGCGTGTTGCGGATGCGAGCCGCAAGCGCAAAGCCGGTATAGCCACCCAGACTCGCGATCGCCACAGAGAGCGCGACGAGATAGGGATCGTGTCCTTCGAACATGATCTTATTGGCCGCCCCGTCTCCACGGCACGGCCTCCTCCCGCCGCCGACTTTATAGGGACGGCGGCGGGATTGACAATCAGCGGCGCGTGACTTGGCACGGTGCTAGACCCTCATGGTGAGGAGGCGCGCGAGCGCCGTCTCGAACCATGCAGGCCGAGAAGCAATAGTCGGGCCTTCATCCTTCGAGACGCGCTACGCGCTCCTCAGGATGAGGGATGAGAGCTGTTGCGTCCTCACACAATTCCCGCCGCGACCTGGCCGCGCAGGCGCTCGAGGCCGAGCAACGTCTCCGCACAGGCTGCCGCAACTTCGACGCCCTTGATCGCAAAGTGCCTGCGGAAGAAATCGTAGTGCACTTCGGTCTCGTGGAATTGCTGCGGCGTCAGCACGGCCGAGAACACCGGCACTTCGGTGCGCAGTTGCACGTCCATCAGCGCCTTGATCACGGTGTCGGCGACGAACTCGTGACGATAGATGCCGCCGTCGACGACGAGGCCGGCGGCGACGATCGCGGTGTAGCGCCGTGTCTTGGCCAGGACCTGCGCATGCAGCGGGATCTCGAACGATCCCGGCACCTCGAAAACGTCGACATGGGTGAGATGCCGCGCCTCGGCCTCCCTGACGAAGGCGATGCGGGCTTCCTCGACGACGTCGCGGTGCCAGCAGGCCTGCACGAAGGCCACCCGCTGCGGTTTTGCAAAACGCGGATGTTCGGTGACTGGAACCGGCGGCTGTGTCTGGGACGTTTCGGCTTTGGAGGTTTCAGCTTGGGGGTCTTGCAACATCTGATTCATGGCTTTCCCTTAAAGGACCAGAATCAGGGCACACGGAACGACAAACAGCCGCACCTCGCGATGCGTCTGCCACCGACCGTTCTCTTTCATCCGGACTTTAACCGTCGGCTTCGGAGTCGCACCGAATCTGCTGACCCCTCCCCTTGGCAAGAAACCTTGGGGAAGGCGCTCGCGGGCTTAGGCCTTTCGGCCCTTACCGCCGGTGGGGACTTTCACCCCGCCCTGAGAACATCGGCCGTCCGGAATGAACGGCCTGGATGGAAATATGACGCCGGTTCGGGGCTGCAGCAAGCGTGTTCCGCATGGAAAAACGCATGGTCCCATGCCGGCCTGGGGGTGCTCCTGAAGGTCCGGGCCTCCCGCGGCGGAATTAACGATTGGCGCCTTTGGCGAATCCGATTCCTGTTTGTTCTCTTCGTTAAGAATTGTGGCCGTGAGATGAGCTGTGGACGAACGAGTCCTGACTTGTGGACGGACTCGGCAGCCAGTTGCGCAGATTCCGCAAATCACATCAGTTGATCCGCGACAAGCCGCGCTGATCCCGGGACCGCAACAGCGACTCCGAGGGATCGTCCCAGCGATAACTGGGGGAGCGCGCGCCGGACCAACCGCGTGCGTATCAAAGACAACAAAAAGGCAAGAGGTCGAGACGGCATGTCCCTGCTCGAAGGCACTATCGATTCCAGAAGTCACCCGCTCGCGGTGGTCGAAGATATTGCTGCCAGCAACAACTGGCCGTTTGAACGCTCCGGCGAAGACGAACTCACGATTGTCTCCAAGGGACAATGGACCGACTACCAGATCTCCTTCACCTGGATGGGCGAGATCGAGGCGCTGCATCTGGCCTGCGCCTTCGACATGAAGATTCCGGTCGCGCGCCGGAGCGAGGTGCAGCGGCTCGTCGCCGCGGTCAACGAGCAATTGTGGGTCGGCCATTTCGACCTCTGGACCAACAGCGGCATGATCATGCATCGTCAGGCCCTGGTGCTGCCGGGCGGCCTCACCGCCTCGACCGCGCAATGCGAAGCCATGCTCGCCGGCGCCATCCACGCCTGCGAGCGCTACTTCCCCGCGTTCCAGTTCGTGGTGTGGGCCGGCAAGACCACCGCGCAGGCGATGGACGCCGCGATGTTCGACACGGTGGGAGAGGCGTAGGCCCGGCCTCGCTCTCCGCCGTCGTCTCGGACAAGCGAAGCGCAGATCCGGGAGCCATACCGCGTAATTTCGCTTTGTCTCGCGACGCTTGTTGCTCTGCCCTTCGTCCATTAGAACCGCCTGTGTTTATGGGTCCCCGCCTTCGCGGGGACGACACGAGTATGTGGCAGCAGCGATGGCAAACAGCACTCTCCAAAACATCTCCGGCACCATCCTGCTCGCCGGCGCCGGCAAGATGGGCGGCGCGCTGCTGACCGGATGGCTGGCGGGCGGGCTCGACCCGCGCCGCGTCGCGGTGGTCGATCCGCACATCTCGCCCGAGATCACCGCGCTTGCCGGCAGGGGCGTGGCGCTCAATCCCGATGTGAAGGCGGCCGGTGCCGTCGAGACGATGGTCGTCGCTGTGAAGCCGCAGATGTTCCGCGAGGCCGGCGCCAGGCTGAGATCGTTCGTTTCGGAGACAACCTCGGTCGTCTCGATCATGGCGGGAACCACGATCGCCTCGCTTCAGGAGGCCTGCGGCGGCGCCGTCGTGCGCGCGATGCCGAACACGCCGGCCGCGATCGGCCGCGGCATCACCGTTGCGGTCGCCGCGAACGATGTCAGCGCACAGCAGCGCGCGGTGGCGGATGCGCTGCTGCGCGCCACCGGCTCGGTCGAATGGGTCGAGGATGAAGGCCTGATGGATGCGGTGACCGCCGTCTCCGGCTCGGGCCCGGCCTATGTGTTCCTGCTCGCCGAAGAGCTCGCGCGTGCCGGCGTCGAGGCGGGATTGCCCGAGGCGCTGGCGACGAAGCTCGCGCGCGAAACGGTCGCCGGCTCCGGCGAACTGCTGCACCAGTCGGAGCTTGCCTCCAGCACGTTGCGCCAGAACGTCACCTCGCCCGGTGGCACCACTGCCGCGGCCCTCGGCGTGCTGATGGGCGAGCCCGGCCTGCGTGACCTGATGATCCGCGCGATCGCCGCGGCGACGCTGCGGTCGAAGGAATTGGCGAAGTAGCGGCTACGCCTCGAGTCGTTTGTTGAACATCTCGACATTGACGAGCCCGCGGGCGTGGCGGCCTTCGCCGAGCTTGCGGGTGCCTTCGAACGCCTCAACCTCGAAACGGATGACACGGCGCTCGACCGCAACGACCTTCGCGGTGGTCCGCACCGTTGCACCGACCAGCGCCGCGGCAAGATGGCGGATGTCGACCTCTGTGCCGACCGTGACCCAGCCCGGCTGCAGCGCCGCGCGGATCGCATCGCCCGACGTCATCTCCATCTCCAGGATCATCATCGGCGTCGCATAGACCATCGGCATACCCGGCACGAAATGCCCGACGGTGCGCTCCGCCGGGACCACCAGCATGCGCTCGGCACTCATGCCGACCTTGATGAAATCGCGTGCGTCCATGGGTGCCTGAAACTCCGCTGTCGTCCCGGACAAGCGAAGCGCCGATCCGGGACCCATCATCACAGGATTGAGTTTGGCGAAGACTCGGAGTTACCGGTTCGCTTCCACAACCACTCTCTGTGGTTATGGGTCCCCGCTTTCACGAGGACGACAGTGGTGCTTGCCGATATACCGGTGGCTATTTCTTCGCCGCCGCCGCGCGCTCGACGAACGTCTTGCCGCCCTTCATCTTATGGCGGAGCGGGGCTTCGTTGATCTGGATGACGACGGCATCGGCATCGACGCCGAGATTCTTCACCAGCGCCTGGGTGATGTCGCGCATCATGCCGGCCTTCTGCTCGTCGGTGCGGCCTTCGGCCATGCTGACAGTAATCTCAGGCATCGTTCTCTCCCTTGCGGCCGAACACCGGCCATTGACGGTCGCCATCAAACAAGACGTGGATGCCCGGGACAAGCCCGTGCATGACGCCTGCCGGAATGGCTATCCCCACTTTACGTCATGGCGCGCCAGCACCTCGCGCACTTTCGCGACGAGATCGACTTCGCTGCATGAAAACTGCGCCGGGCGGCTCTCGCGCCATTCCTGGTTGGAGGCGATGGCCGCGGCGGCCTTGGCGCCTTCGATCAGATCCTTGATCTGCACCTCGCCGCGCGCCTTTTCATCGGAGCCCTGGATGATCACGCAAGGCGCATTGCGGCGGTCGGCATATTTGAGCTGGTTGCCCATGTTCTTGGGATTGCCGAGATAGAGCTCGGCGCGGATGCCGGCGGTGCGCAAGCTTGCCACCATCTTCTGGTAGTCGGCGACGCGATCGCGGTCGAACACGGTGACGACGACGGGACCGAACTCGGGCCGCGTGTCGAGCTTGCCGAGCAGCGTCAGCGCCGCCTGGAGCCGCGACACGCCGATGGAGAAGCCGGTCGCCGGCACCGGCTCGCCGCGGAAGCGCGAGACGAGGCCGTCGTAACGACCGCCGCCGCCGACAGAGCCGAAGCGCACCGGGCGCCCCTTCTCGTCCTTGGTCTCGAGCAACAGTTCGACCTCGTAGACGGGGCCGGTGTAATATTCGAGGCCGCGCACGACGGAGGGATCGATCTTGATGCGATCCGCACCGTAACCCGACGCCGCGACCAGCTTGGCAATCTCTTCCAGCTCGCTCACGCCGGCCTGACCGACATCGCTCCTGGCGAGAAAGGTTTCTGCCGCGGCAATGGCCTCTTTCCAATCGTCCCGCGGCTTGGTGATGGCGAGAACGACGTCGGCCTCCGCCGCGCTCAGATTGGCGCCCTTCGTGAAGTCGCCCTTGCCTTCTTCGCCCCCATCCCACCGTCCGGGACCAAGCAATTTGCGGACTTCGTCGGCGGGAAATTTGTCGAGCTTGTCGATTGCGCGCAGCACCGTCAGCCTGCGGCCCGCATTCTCGTCACCGGCGAGCCCGATGGCTTCCAGAACGCCGTCCAGCACTTTGCGATTGTTCACCTTCACGACATAGGAGCCGCGCTGCACGCCCAGCGCTTCCATCGTATCCGCCGCCATCATGCAGATCTCGGCATCCGCCGCCGGCGTCGCCGAGCCGACCGTGTCGGCGTCGAACTGCATGAACTGGCGGAAGCGGCCGGGGCCGGGCTTCTCGTTGCGGAAGACGTAGCCGACGCGGTAGCTGCGATAGGGCAACACCAGACCGTCGGTGCCGTAGCGCTCGCCGACATAGCGGGCGAGCGGCGCGGTCAGGTCGTAGCGCAGGCTGATCCACTGCTCGTCGTCGTCCTGGAACGAGAACACACCCTCGTTCGGACGATCCTGGTCAGGCAGGAACTTGCCGAGCGCGTCGGTGTATTCCATCGCCGGCGTCTCCACCGGCTCGAAGCCGTAGAGCTCGTAGACGGCGCGGATCTTCTCGACCATCTCGCGGGTCGCCCGGATCGCGGCGGGGTCGCGATCCTCGAGCCCGCGCGGCAGGCGCGCCTTCAGTTTCTGGGGTTTTTTGGGTTTTTCGGCCATGCGCGGCGTTTACCAGCCGGCGCGGGACGCGGCAACCGGCGGCTTGCCTTACGGCTGCTCCATCCGGGCCCTCAGCGCATCCGCATCCGCCTTCGGCAGCGATTTCAGCGTCGGCTTGATGGTTTCCCCGCCGACGATCTTGCCGTTGCGCATGAACATCCAGTCCGAGATGTCGGCCTCGCTGAACTTGACCTCGTCGCCTGCCCGCTTACCGGGCAGATCGCGCGGCTCGTTGGCGAAGCGGCCGGAATAGGCCCCGTTCGGCAGCTTCTTCACCTCGGCGATCCAGATGTGCTCGCCGCCCCTGCGGGTCGAAAAGCGCACTTTCAGGGCGTGGCCGGTTTCCGACGGCTTTGGTGCTTCATAGGAGGCCCAGAAGGTCGGGAGCGTGCCGCGGGCGCGCGCGATCGCCGTGTTCATTTCGGGATCGGTGGT